>JBOGOE010000042.1:0-4855 GCA_050747445.1 Candidatus Polarisedimenticolia bacterium
TCAGAAACCACAGGATCAGGTACACCAGGGTTCCCGGAAAGGCGGCGCTCAGGAGAGACACGATGACGTAGATGATCCGCACCCGGTTCGCCGGCCAGCCGAGCCACTCGGCGATGCCGCCACAGACGCCGGCGATGACCGCGTTCCGCGATCGTCGCAGCCTTGGAGCCACGTTCTTCATCCTGTCCTCCGCGTTGCCCGCTTCCTCACAGGAAGGTGTGGGGGGGCGGGATCCCCCGCCCGATACAGGATGAAGTCCCCCGTCGTGACCGGGACCTCGCGGTTTGCGTGACGGAGCGTGCCGCTGCCCTTGAGGATCAGGTACATCTCTTCCTGAAGGTGGTGCCGGTGGAGCCGGGTCGCCTGCCGGCCCGGCGCGAGGCGATACAGCCGCAGCCCCGACAGGACCGATCCGAGCTTGCGGGCGGGATCCCGGATCTCCACGGTGATCCGCTCTCCGGAGGCTCACGGCGTGCAGGGCAGGTCGGACAGATTCACGATTCTCGGTTCGTTCATGACGGCACCTCGGCTCCGGAGCGACCGGATCGTTTCGACGACCACTCGTGTCCACAGCTCCTGCAGCCCCACCGCCGCTCGGCCGGGGGCCGGGAGGCCTCCATGGACGCCCGCCCGGGTTCCGGATCGGGCTGGTCGGTCGGCCCGGGAAACCCTGTGTCGACGGACGCGCACCGTGGGCAAGGCCCGGGCTCCACGGCGATCGGGGTCGCGTCCGCCTCGAACTGCGCCAGCAGGTCGCGAGCGCTCTGAGCCTGCTCCGGGCGCACCAGGACGTCCACGCCGGCGGCCCAGCCCAGGACCGGCAGCTGGCCGGCGACGTCCCTGTTGGAGAGACACGCTTCAATCCCCGCCTCGCGAAGCGCCATCATGCAGACGTTGGCCTCCGCCGCGCCGCCGAAGGTGGCGACCGTCTCGAGCGCGCCGGATTCGGCGGCGTCATCGTGCTCCGGCGCCGCCGCCTGCACGGCTCTCGTATCGACCCCCCGCTCCTGCAGGATGACCTCGATCGCCGGGAACACCTCCGGACGCCACTCCTCGAGATCGTGCTCCCGCAGGATCCTGACCAGTTCTTCGGTCGGCATGGTGTCGAGGTGGGCCCGCATGTCATCAGTCATCGCTTACCCCGGGCGGCTGCACACAATTGCACCTGCCCAATGCGCCGCTAGTATCGGTCTCTTCCACCCGCTCGAGACGGTGGAGGCCTTGCTCAATGTATTCGCGTGCAGCGGCCACCTCGGCTTCCGAGAAGCGGACATAGAGTGGTTCATCTCCGCCAAGATCGAAGCGCTCCTTGCTGGGGCCGTTGAGTATCCTGAGATCGAGAAGTCTCCGAATGTCCCGAAGCTCGGCCAATGCCGCATCGTCCGGCCGCGGATTCATTGAGAGCACCTGGCCATCGTACCGGCTCCATAGATCAGAGAACCATCGGGATTCGAAGCCTGGCGCGACAGGGAGCACTCCATCGATCGAGGTTCCCGTTCCCGTGAAACCCCAGAACCATCCCCACACGATGCCACCCGATTTCGGTTGTGCAGGTGCGAACGGCTGACCCCGCAGGGAGACGAACGCATGTGCAAGAAAGGACGTATCGGTCATTGCGCCCGGGCCATGCCCGGCGCCGCTCGAAATCCCCGAGGAACGTGAATAGCGGGGGATGACGAGGACGGCACCGATCGGCTCGTTGGACCGCACGTCCGCGACGATGAGTGGCGCATGCGGAACCTCGATCTGGACGCGTGCATAATAAGGGAAGCATCTCAACTGTCCACACAAGAGTAATCCCAGTGCGAGCGCCGGGATGTGGAAACGCCCACTTCTCGAAAGCATCTGGTCAACGCGGAAGGGAGGTCCTCCGGGACATCGCTCCGATACCTCATCGTCGAGAATGAACATTTCCATTATCTTCTCGCCGACCAGGGTGGGACCAGTGGCGTAGGCGCGGCGGCGGACCTCTGCCGGACCGAACTCCGTTGGCGGCCGGTCCACTGAACGCCCGCCCGCGACCCGCATTTCAACATAGGCAGCAAGCCCCTCATTCAGCTCCGTCCCACGCTCGTACGCGGCGAAGACGGCGTCCATTCGGGTGTAGCGCTCCCCCCGGAGCGCAAGGGCTTCGCGTCCCCGGCATGCAGCATCGGCCCCCTCGTCCGCCTTGTCCGCTTGAACATGAAGTCGGCGCAGCGCTCGCGGTCAGCGGCGCGTGCGACGTGACCGCTTGACACTCTTCAGCTTGCGCTTGGCGCGCGTCCGCTGCAGCGCGTTGTCAGGCCGCGCCCGACTCGTGAGCGGGAATCGCTCGGGAAACTCGATGGACTCGACTGCGAGGTCGACATCGAGGTCGGGCCAGTACAGATGCGTCGGGTGCGGCAACTCCACGTTCAGGATGTGCGCCACGGGCGCATCTTTGAACCAAGGAAACTTCTTGAATGCCAGGAAGTGTTCGTGGCCTTCCACAAGTACCCAGAAGCCGTGCTGAGACACGTTTGTGACCTCAGCGTCCGAAATGCTTCTTCCACGCAGCGCGGATCTCACGTTCATGCCTCCGAACCAGGTCACGGGCGCCCGTCAGGCGCCGGGGGTTCATGCCATAGTTTCGGGCCAGTTCGACCGTGGGCTCCAGCCAGAACTTCGCTTCTCCATCCGCGTGATGAACGTGGACGTGCGGACGCTCTTCCTCTACGCGAGAAGAAGTAGAAGCGATAGCCGCCATGGCGAAAAACTGTTGGGCTCACCCCGTTATGCTACACCGTCCGGGCTTCCTCCCGAACTGCCCGCCGTCGGCTGGAACGGGTGGTTGGGCCGCGTCCAACTACGAGCTACGATGCCTTGCGGCGCTGCGGTCGCGCAATCGCCGTAAGAGCGCGGAGAGCCCGGTTGACCGAACGGGAATCACGAAACACCTTCGCTACGTCCGGCTCCAGGACGACCACGTTGGTCCCAGCCGCGTAGCGTCGCGCGTACTTTCCGCGAACGCCCCCCGTGAAGTCGTACTCCTTAAGCATCTCCGTGCGACTACTTGCCCGTCTGCGTCTCTTCATATTGTTTTGATTGCCCCTCGGACGGCAGACCAACGGCAAGAACGGGGCCCGATGATACGCGCGTCCCCAACGGGGTTGCAAGCCGACCGGCCGCGCAGAGACGGCGATCGGGGCGGCAGCGAATCTGAGTCAGCGCTTCCGGCGGCGCAGCACCTGGCCCGGTCGCTCGGAGGTCGGCCGGCCGGCTTCGAAGACGACCGCGCCGTTGACCCAGACGCGCCGGACGCCGTCCGAGACGGCGTGGGGGGACTGCGGCGTGGCATGGTCGATGACGGTGGCCGGGTCGAACAGGACGAGATCGGCCTTCATGCCGGGCTGGATGAAGCCGCGGTCCTCGAATCCCATGTGACGCGCCGCCAGACCGGACGCCCGGTGGATCGCCTCCTCCAGGGTGAGGACGCGCCGCTCGCGGACGTAGCGGCCGAGGATGCGGGGGTACGACCCGAAGCCGCGCGGGTGGCTGCCGTCAAGCGATCCGTCGGTGCAGAAGTTCATGTGCGGCCAGCGCATCAGACGCTCCAGATCGGGCTCCTGCATGCTGGTGCCGATGACGCTCTCGGTGTCCCCGCCGGTCTCCTTCGCCAGCGCCTCCGAGGCCCGGATCAGCTCCACCAGGGTCCTGGGCGCGGGCTCGCCGCGCAGGACGGCGATCTCGGCCACCGTCTTCCCCACGTAGGACGGCTCCGGATCGAAATCGGTCAGGAGCAGCCCGTCGGCGGGGGCGATCTCGTCCAGGACCAGGGCGGCGACGTCGAGGTCCTCGAAGTTCCGCTCGGGGAACAGGACGGTCAGGGTCGATTGCCAGTAAAGATAAGGATAGAGGTCGCCGGTGATCTCCACCCCCTCGCCGCGGGCCCGGTCGAGGATCCCGATCAGCCGCTCCGCCTTCCCCCAGTGGGTCTTCATCGCCAGCTTGGTGTGGGAGATCTGGACGGGGATCCGGGCGCGGCGGCCGATGTCGATGATCTCGTCGACCGCCTTCCAGAACGCGCGGTCCTCGCTCCTTATGTGGCTGATGTAGCGGCCGCCGTGCTTGCGGGCCACGACGGCGAGGCGGACGACCTCGTCGGGCGCCGAGTAGATGCCGGGGTCGTACTCGAGACCGGTGGAGAGGCCGAGGGCGCCGGCGCGCATCTCCTCCTTCAGGAGGCGTTCCATGGCGCCGACCTCGGCGGAGGTGGCGGCGCGGCGGAAATCGTCCCCCATGACCCGGCGGCGCACGGTGCCGTGACCGGCGTAGGCCGCGACGTTGATCGCCGCGGGCGCCGCCTCGAGCCGGCGGAAGATCTCCGCGAGCGGGAAGGGGGCGCCGCCGTCCTGGCCGACGACGACCGTGGTGATCCCCTGGCTGACCGCCGCCAGGGCGTCGGGGTGGGAGAACAGGTCGTCGTCGGCGTGACTGTGGGTGTCGATGAATCCGGGAGCGAGAGTCAGCCCCCGGGCGTCCGCCACGCTCTCGCCGGCCAGCGGTTCGAGGGCGCCGACGGCGGCGATCCGGTCCCCCTGCAAGCGGACGTCGGCCGGGCGCGCCGGGGCGCCGGTGCCGTCGATCAAGGACGCGCCGCGGATCAGCGTCGTCGGGGCGGCGGGCGGGGCATGCTTCGAAGCCGCGGGCTGTTTCGAGGCCCCGGGTGCCTCCAACGCCGCCCTGGTGCCACCGCCCGCGTGGCCCGGGAGCATGACGGCGGCCGCGGCGAGCAGCAGCGCGGCGGTGGTTATTACCCGCACGACTCTCCCGTGAGTTTGCATCAGGTGCTCCTTCCCGAAAGTGGAGCCCCGATGCTACCGCAGAGACCGGC
>JBOGOE010000043.1:0-8698 GCA_050747445.1 Candidatus Polarisedimenticolia bacterium
CGTCTCGGCTCCACGGACGAGAAGCTCGACTTCTACCTGGTGCGCAAGCAGATCTGACGGGAACCATCACGGCCCGGCCGGCGGCGCGACGCCGCCGGCCGGTGCCGCGGGCACCGGCGCCCCGGTCGCCTCCCACATCTCCCGGAAGGCCGCGATCGACCCGATGGCGTATCCGGCGTAGTGGTTGTTGAAGTACCCGAAGACCGACCGCCCTCCTCCGATCATGCCGCGGATCGCCGGAACCCACCGGCGCATCTCGGCGCTCCGATCGAGAATCAGACGGTCCCACGTCGTGGTCTTCGCTTCGATCCCCTTGCGGTCCCCCAGCCACCGCACATAGACGAAGTCGGCGGTCAGGGCGCGGGGGCGCTGCAACAGGGCGTCGACGCGATGGAACCAGGGGTGGTCGATCCAGGCCAGCGCGACCCGGTGACGCGTCAGCAGATCGAGAAACCGATCGGTGACCAGGGTCTTGTTGCGCACCTCCAGCGCGAACCGCCGGCCGTCGTGGGGCAGCCCCATGAGAAAGCGTTCCAGCCGGTCGAGGAACGGCTTGGGGTCGGGAAGCTCGGCCTTGCTGAAGTAGCGGAACTGGAACAACAGCGGGCCGAGCCGGTCCCCCAGGCGATCCATGACCTTGAGAAAGGCGTTGAGCTCGGGTGCGCAGTCCTCGAGCACCTTCTCGTGGGTGATGACCTGCGGGACCTTGGCGGCGAACAGGAAGCCGCCGGGGGTGCGGTCACGCCAGCCGTCCACGGTGCGCGCCTCGGGCGTGCGGTAGAAGGTCGCGTCGATCTCGACCGTGTCGTGGCGCGCCGCGTAGTACGGGAGCCACTCGGCCGGGCGCGAGGGGCGCGGGTAGAACACCCCCTCCCACGAGGGTGCGGTCCAGGAGGACGCACCGATCCGCAGCTCCGGCCCCACGCCCGTCTCACGCCTCCCGCAGCGCCTTGACGATCTCGCGGCAGAAGGCGGGCAGATCGTCCGGTTTGCGCGCGGTGATCAGCCGTCCGTCCCGGACGACTTCCTGATCGACCCAGTCGGCGCCGGCGTGGATCAGGTCGTCCTTGATCGCCTGGTAGGAGGTCAGCCGCCGCCCGCGGGCCACCCCCGCCGACGCCAGCACCCAGCCGCCGTGGCAGATCGCGGCCACGACCCGGCCGCGGTCGTGGAGCTCCTTCACCAGACGCAGCACCGCGGCGTCCTGGCGCAGCCGATCCGGCGCCCAGCCCCCGGGAACGACGACTCCGAGGAAATCCCCGCTCCGGACCTCCGAGGCCGCGTGCTCCGCGCGGATCGGGTAACCGTGCTTCGAGGTGTACTGCCCGGCCCGTGGTGCGACGACCGGCGTCTCGTACCCTTCCTCGCGCAGCCGGTACAGCGGCACCCAGACTTCCTGATCCTGATAATCGTTCTCCACCAGGACGGCGACCTTACCCTGGCTCATGGACGGCCCTCCTTCACCCCGGCACGGGGCACCGCCGATCTTATCTTGACCCCCGCGATGCAGCCGCATAGAATCCGGCTGCTTCGGGCGGCGCGCGCCGCGCCGCCCCGCCACGGGAACCCGCGATGAAAGGCGATCCGAAGGTCCTCGATCTGCTGAACAAGGTGCTGCGCAAGGAGCTGACCGGCATCACGCAGTACTTCCTTCACGGGCGGATGTGCGCCAACTGGGGCTATCACCGGCTGGCGGCGCACGCGCGCGCCGAATCGATCGACGAGATGAAGCACGCCGACCTCATCGTCGAGCGGATCCTGTTCCTCGAAGGGTCGCCGCAGATGGCCCAGCTGGACAAGCTGATGATCGGCAAGGACGTCAAGCAGCAGCTGGAGAACGACCTGGGTCTCGAGGAGGCGGCGCTCCTGGTGCTGCGTCCGGGCATCGAGGTGTGCAACGCCGCGGGAGACCACGCGTCGCGCGACCTGATCGAGAGGATCATCGGCGAGGAGGAGCACCACGTCGACTGGCTGGAGACGCAGATCCACCAGATCGGGGAGATCGGCTACGAGCGCTATCTGATGCTGCAGGCCCGCGACGGCGGCGGCTCCTAGGAGCCCTTCCGCGTCTCGGGGATCGCCCGCCCCTCGAACGCCTCGATCGCCCGGCGCAGCGGCTCGTCGAGCGGCTTCGACGCTTCCCGCGCGTAATCGTAGAGGACCTGGACGGTCCGTCCCCCGGCGATCGCCCGCCCGTCCGTCTCGCACCGCAGCAGGTACTCGAAGGCAAACGACGACCGGCCGAATCCGGCGACCCTGATGTGGCACGACAGGAGGTCCTCGATGCGCGCGGGGCTCCTGAAATCGCACTCGGCCCGGGCCAGGATGTAGTCGACCTCCCGGCGCGACCCGATCCCGGGCACGACCTTCCAGTAGGCGATGCGGGCGTTCTCGAAGTAGGTGAAGTAGACCGCGTTGTTGACGTGGCCCATGCTGTCGATGTCCCGGAAGCGGACCTCGATGGGCACGGCCAGCCGGAACCCCTCCGCGGGCCGGGGTGGGCTCACCACATCGCCGCCCCGCCGTCGAGGTTGATCGCCTGCCCGGTGATCCCGCCCCCCGCGTCCGAAGCCAGGAACAGGGCGAGCCGGGCCACCTCCCCGGGCGCGATGAAGCGCTGCAGCGGAACGCGGGCCTCCGCCTGGCGGCGGAACTCCTCCGGCGTCGTCCCCTGCCGCTTCGCCCCCTCCTCGATCCCCTGCCGCGACATCTCGGTGTCGACCCAGCCGGGACAGAGGGCGTTCACGGTGATCCGACGCGGCGCCAGCTCGAGGGCCAGGGCCCGCGTGAAGCCGATGACGCCGTGCTTGCTGGCGCAGTAGGCGGCGTAACCCGGCACTCCGAACTTCCCCAGCACCGACGACACATTGAGGATGCGGCCGGCTCCCCCGTCCGGCATGTGGCGGACCGCCTCGCGCGTGCAGTAATAGAGACCCGTGAGGTTGGTCGCGAGGATGGCCGACCAGCGCCGCTCCGACTCCTCGTCCGCGCCGGGCGCGCCGTCGTGGACGATCGGGGTCATGCCGCTCATCCCCGCGTTGTTGACCAGGATGTCGACCCGATCCCACACCTCCACGACGTTGCCGAGCAGGACCTCGACCTCGTCCCGATCGGTGACGTCGCAGCGGAACGGCACGATCCGGTGGTCGCCGGAGTTGAGCTCCAACGCGAAAGCCTGCAGGCCCTTCACGTTCCGGGAGGCCACCGCGACCCGCGCCCCCTCGCGGTAGAACAACTCGGCGATGGCGCGGCCGATGCCGCGGCCGCCTCCGGTGATGACCGCGACCCGGTCCTTCAGCTGCATCCGTCCCTCCGCTCGAGCGCGCGCCGGCCGGAGCCGGGCGCCTCCAGGTATTCGCGCAACGCCTCCCGGGTGCTGCGGAACGCCAGCTCCTCCCAGGGGATTTCCTCCGGCGCGAAGGGACGCACCTCCAGCGCCTCCTCCCCCCCGCGCAGCGCGCCTCCCGTCATCTCGGCTTCGTAAACCACCACGACCACCGGCGACCCGGCATACGAGTAGACGTTGAGGAGGCGCGTCAGCCGGATCGTGGCGCCGATCTCCTCGAGCGCCTCCCGTCGGGCCGCCTCCTCCAGCGTCTCCCCCCGATCGACGTATCCTCCCGGGAACACCCAGCGCCCGTATCCGGGCTCGATGCCACGGCGCAGCAGGAGGATGCCCGCGTCGCTCCGGCAGATGGCGCCGACCGCCACCTTGGGATCCAGGTAGAACACGAAGCCGCAGGCGACGCACACCAGACGCGGCGGCTCGTGCGCCACGATCCGCCGCGCCTCCAGGGGACCGCCGCACCGCGGGCAATGACGATACGGCCCGGCGCCATCATCATGCCGGAGCAGGGTCACGGCGGTTCCCTCGTCTTCAGGGAGGCTCATTGTAACCCGGTCCCGCAGGCACGCATGTTATACTCACGCCCCTTCATGGAGATCACCCTGGAGTCTGCGCTGCACGCATGGTTGCGCCGGGCACGCCTGCCGCTCCTGGCGTCGCTGGCCGCCGCCACCGTGGCGGCCGCGCCACCGGAGGCCGCGCCCGGGCGGCCGGAACGGGTCGTCGAGATCCACGTCGGCATCCCGGGGCTGGTCGTCCTGGGAGATCCGCAACGGCAGGTGCTGGAGCGGCTTCCCGGCGCCGAGATCACTCCCTTCGCCGGCCAGGACGATGCGGTGACCGTCAAGGCCCCGGACGCCGGGCTGTCGTTGATGACCGTCGGCAGCCCCGCCGAGGGGCTGAAGGTCGCCTCCCTGGGGATCAACCTGGTGGGGCGCTACGAGGGAGTCGGCGAGGCGGGGGTGCGCACGTCCCGGGGCATCGGCAAGGGATCGACGGTCAACGACCTCCTGGAGGCCTATGGTCCCCCGGTCAGCGTCAGAGCCGATCGCGAGGCCGCGCGCCGCCTGCGGGGCCGGCCGGAGGAGGACAGCGCGCGCATTCCGCGACACTACCAGTACCGCCGCGAGGACGGGGTCGTCACGACCTCGTTCGTGGTGCAGGACAACCTGGTCGTCCGCATCCTGATCAACGAAATCGAGCCGCTGCGCCGCCATATCCTCAAGCTTCCCCCTGCGGAGGCACCGGCCCCTCCGCCGCCCGCGCCCGCCACATCCGCAGACCCGACGCCGCCGCTAGAAGGATGAGCGCCGAGGCCACGTAGGGAGCGCGCGGATCGAGGGGATAGAGCGCGCTGGCCGCGAGCGGCCCCAGGATCCGTCCGGCGGAATCGAACGCATCCATCGTTCCGATCGCCGCGCCGCGCCCCCCCGTGGCCCGTTTGCTGATCAAGGACGCATTGGCGGGGCGCATGATCTGGTTGCCCACGCCGCTGACCACGAGGGCCGCGGCCAGCGACGTCCGCCCCGCGGCCCCGGTCACCAGCAGGAGCCCGAGGGCGTTGATCCACAGCCCCAGGAACATCACCCGCTCCTCGCCCAGCGCCCCGATCGCCCGCCCGAGCAGCCCCGCCTGCACCGCGACCACCGCGGTTCCCATGAACAGGAACATCACTCCCATCGCCTCCGCCCCGAGCCCGAATCGGTCGTGAAGATAGAGGGGGAAGACGGCTTCCAGGGCCGCCATGGCGAAGGTGACGAAAAACGCGACGCCGTAGAACGGCAGGAGCGGGCTCCGGAAGACGCTGCGGAGCGCCGGCCGGGCGGCCGGAGCCGCGTCCGCCGGGCGCGTCGCGAGGCTCTCCACCAGGAGGAGCGCCGCCAGCAGGCAGGTCGCCGCGTTGAGCGCGCCCGCCACGAGGAACGGCACCGCGTGCCCGAACCGCGACAGGAGACCGCCGATCGCCGGACCGAAGATGAACCCGAGCCCCATCGCCGCCCCCATGAGCCCCATCCCCCGCCCGCGACCCGATTCGTCGGTGAGGTCGGCGACGTAGGCCATGGCGGTCGGCAGGGCCGCCGACGACATGAGCCCGGAGAGACCGCGCGCCGCGTAGAGGAGCGGCAGACCGGGGGCCGCGGCGAACAGCAGCAGCCCGGCGGCGTTCCCCATCAGACCCAGCAGCAGGACCGGCTTGCGCCCGATCCGATCGGAGAGCCGCCCCCAGAACGGGGCGAAGATGAACTGCATGAGGGAGTACAGGGTGAACAGCAGGCCGATCTCGAACGGCGTGGCGCGCAGCTCCCCGGCCCGATAGGCGAGGTTGGGGATGATGATCCCGACGCCGAGCATGACGAGGAACAGGGTCAGGAAGAGGATCCCGAGGGCGTGGCGCTCGCGCATGGGTCCGGGATGATAGGGGGGCCTCCCCACCCGGGTCAATTGACCGCCCGCCGGGCGGGCGCTAGACTCGCGGCGGATCACGCCTCATGAGCCAAGCGAGCGATGTCGTGGTGGTCGGTGGTGGCATCATCGGGCTGGCGGCCGCCCGGGAGGCCGCCCGCGCCGGTCTGTCGGTGGTCCTCCTCGAGAGGCGGGAGACCGGCGGCGAGGCGAGCGGCGCGGCCGCGGGTCTGCTCAGCGTCCAGGCCGAGGGGGAGCACGCGGGACCGCTGCTGCGACTCGGTCTCCTGAGCCGCACCCTCTATCCCGCGTTCGCCGACGCGGTGCGCGCGGAGAGCGGCGTGGATCCGGAGCTCCGCGGCGAGGGGATCCTGGCGCTGGCCCGCGGGCCGGCGGAGTCGGCGGCGCTCGATCGGCTGCAGGCCGCACAGCCGTCCCTCGGGCTCGGGGCGGAGCGGCTGCGCGGCGACGGGCTGCGGCGTCTGGAGCCCGGGCTCGATGCGGCGATCGACGACGGTCTGCTGCTCCCGCACGATCGCAGCATCGACAACGCGGCGCTCGTGCGCGGTCTGCGACTGGCCGCGGCGCGCGCCGGGGTCCGCATCCTCGAGGGAGTCGAGGGACGGAGCGTGATCCTCGATCGGGGCCGCGCCGTCGCGGTGGCGGCGGCGACCGGCCGCCACCCGGCGGGCGCGGTGGTGATCGCCGCCGGCGCCTGGTCCTCGCAGGTGACCGCGGTGGAACCGCCGCCCTTCGCGACCCACCCGGTGCGCGGCCAGATCGCCTGCTTTCACGCCGCGCCCGGGACGCTGCGGCACCCGCTGTGGACCGGCGACGTCTATCTGGTCCCCCGCGGCGACGGACGGATCCTCGCGGGGAGCACCATGGAGCGGGTCGGGTTCGATCGGCGAACGACTCCGGAAGCGATCGCGGCGCTGCGGGAGGCCGCGGTGGCGCTGCTGCCCGGGCTCCGATCGGCGATCCGGGTGACCTCCTGGGCGGGTCTCCGGCCGGCGACCGCGGACGGCCTGCCGGTGATCGGCGAGGGGCCGGCCGCAGGGCTGATTTACGCCACCGGCCACCTGCGGAACGGGATCCTGCTGGCGCCGGTCACCGCGTCGCTGGTCGCCCGGGTGCTGCGGGGCGCCGACCCGGGACCGGAGGCGGCGCCGTTCAGTCCGCGACGCTTCGCCGCCGCGCCGCCCGCCGGGACCGGCCCGCCGCGGCCGGCTCTTCCTCCCGGCCCGTGAGGGCGGCGGCGTCGCCCCTCCCCTGCTTCACGCGGCGCGCGTGTTCCGCCAGGAAGTCGGCGCGCAACGACGCCACCAGCTCGTCGCGCTGATCGTACAGACGCTTGAGCGGCCGCGCCTGGGCGCGGGCCATCGCATAGGCCGTCAGGAGCGGCACCGCGATGGTGCTGTCGGCGTACACCACGACCGAGTCGCGCAGCTTGTCCGGATCGACCTTGCCCCACGACACCGCCTCCGCGGGCGTCGCCCCCGACAGCCCGCCGGTGTCGGGACGCGCGTCGGTGATCTGCACGTAGAAATCGTGGCCGCGATCGGACAGACCGAGGATCTCCTGGATCTGCGGCTCGGTCTGCAGGATGAAATTCTTCGGGGAGCCGCCGCCCAGAAGCAGGACGCCGCTCTTGGCGTCGCCGCGCTTGCCGGCGTACACGATCCCCGCCGTCTCGTTGACGTCGCGCGACACGTCGATCCGCGGGCCGACGCCCCGCATCGCCAGCTCCGCGATGTTCATGCCGATCGACGAATCGCCCGGGGAGGAGACGTAGCACGGGACCCCCGCGCGGTAGGCGGCGGTGAGGACGCAGGTGTCCTCCACCCCGAGCTCCGCCTCGCGCGCCGCGAGGTATTGGCCGAGCAGGTAGTGGAGCTCCGCGGTCCCCATCTCGCGGTCGAACGGAGGCTCCGCCATGATGGTCCGCAGATAATTATCGGTGTCGAGGAGGACGCTGTAGTCGAAGAGGATGTCGTAGATGCGGATGACCCCCTCGCGCCGCAGCAGGCGGTCGTCGATCTGGTGCGTGCCGCGGTGGAGGCCGAGACCAAGCCCGTAGTGCGTGTCGTGATACAGGTTGGCGCCGGTGCTGGTGATCCAGTCGATGAAGCCGGATTTGAGGAGCGGGATGATGCAGGAGCGGCCGACGCCGGCCGGGGTCAGGGCGCCCGACAGGCTGACCCCGACGGTCACGTCGGGCTGGAGCATCTTCTCGACGAACAACCGGCAGGCTTCCTGGAGGCGGGCGCCGTTGTACGCCAGGAAGGTCTCGTCGATGAGCCGATCGACCGTCATGCCCGCCCGGATCGGGTCCGGGTAGATCCGCTGGCCCGACAACAGCATTTTCTTCTGAGACATCGCGCCCTCCCCTTCGCAGGTGCCGGTGGTGCGAGGCTGGGTGTTGGATCGCGCTGCCGCGCGCGCGTGCCCGAAGCGGGCGGATGATAGCACGCGCGATCGCGCAGACGCAACGCCGGCGCGCCGTTGCGGAGCGCGGCGACGGCGCCCGTCGCGACCGCGCCTCACGGCGCGCCGCCTGTTACGAGGAGAACGACTGCCCGCAGCCGCAGGACGACTTGGCGTTGGGATTGAGGAAGGTGAAGCCGGTGCCCTGGAGACCGTCCGAGTAGTCGAGGGTCATGCCGTTGATGAACAGATGGCTCTTCGAGTCCACGATGATCCGGACCCCCTTCTCCTCGTAGACCTTGTCCTCGCCGCCATGCTCTTTCTCGAAGTGCAGCCGGTAGGACATGCCCGAGCACCCGCCACCGGCAACGGCGACGCGCAGCCCGTGGCCCTCCAGACCCTCTTTCTTCATGATGTTCAGAATCGCTTCCGCGGCTTTGTCGGTGACGTGAATCATGCGACGACGACCCTCCTTCCCTGCTTCTCTCAGCCCCGCGCGCCGGCGCGGGCGCCGGGGCGCGC
>JBOGOE010000044.1:0-9888 GCA_050747445.1 Candidatus Polarisedimenticolia bacterium
CCGCCGCCCCCGCCGCGGAGACCGCGCTCGACCTCGACGTGGAGCGCGCCTTCGGCTCGCAGTCCATCGCCGTCCCTGCGGCCGCCGCGGTCGCCCGGCCGGTGCCGCGCGCCACCAAGGCGAGGCCGGTGTTCAAGGTCGAGAACACCCAGCCGGAAGCCGAGGGTGACTTCTTCGATCTCGCCTCGGAGCTGGATCGCAGCCTGGCCGAGGCGCAGGTCGCGGTGGAGGCCCCCGAGACGGAGGCCCCTGAGAGCCAGGGTCACAGCCTCGATGAGATCTTCCGGGCCTTCCGCAAGGGAGTCGAGCAGCAGGTCGACTCGCAGGACTACGAGACGCACTACAACCTGGGGATCGCCTACAAGGAGATGGGGCTGGTGGACGAAGCGATCGGCGAGTTCCAGTACGCCGCCAAGGATCCCGCGCGGACCGTGGAGTGCTGCGGCATCCTCGGTCTCTGTTTTCGCGAGAAGGGGATGCCACAGCTCGCCATCAAGTGGTACCAGAAAGGGCTGGAGATGCCCGGGCTGGGCGACCACGAGGCGATCGGACTCCGCTACGACATGGCCGAGGTCTATCGCGAGCAGGGGGACGCCCGCAAGGCGCTGCTGCTGTACACGGAAGTCTACGGGAACGATTCGACCTATCGTGACGTCACCGCGAAGCTCAAGGAGATGAAACAGCTCCTCGCCTGACCGGCGCCCGCCACCGGGACGCCGGCGGAGATCGGCGGCTCGCGCCGCCGTCCCCCCGGACCACCCTCCGATGCCGGACCGAAGATCGCAACCGGTTCCGCTGCCTGGCGTCGATCTCCGGCGTCTCCGGCGCGGCGATTACAGCGACGCCTATTTCCTCCATGCGGCGCGCATCCTCGACCGGATGTCGATCCGCGGTGAACGCCACCGGGGCAGGGCGCCGGCGCTGCGCGGCGCCGCCGGCCCGCTGCCGCCGTTCCGTCCCGGTGACGCCGAGGTGGAGATGCAGTTTTTCACGCGCCGCCGTCCGCTCACCGTGGTCTCCGGGATCGGTCCCGCCCTCTGGCTGATCCGGGAGGGTGTGGGCGCCGCCGGCGGCGCGCGGGGCTGCCGGCCGGCGGTCCGCGCCGTTCCCGAGGGCACCTTGACGCGGCCGCTCGACCCGGTGATCACCCTGATCGGCCGGTACGCCCGCTTCGCGCACCTCGAAACCGTGGTCCTGGGAGTGCTGACGCGTTCCAGCCGGATCGCCACCAACGTCTTCGAGGCGCTCGTCGCGGCGCGTGGCAAGCCGATCCTCTTCTTCCCGGCCCGGTTCGACCTGCCGCAGACACAGGCGGCCGACGGCTGGGCCTATCGCGTGGCGATCGAGGCGTACGGGCGCGCGACCGGCCGGCGGGTGCCGGCCTTCATCTCCACCGACGCGCAGGGGGATCTGGCGGGAGGGCGCGGCGTCGGGACCGTGCCGCACGCCTACATCCTGTGTCATCTGGGGGATACCGCCGAGGCTCTCCTGGCGCTGTGCCGGCACCTCCCCGAGGCGGTACGGCGGATCGCGCTGGTGGACACCACCAACGATTGCGTGGGGGAGTCGGTGCGCACCGCGCGACGGCTGTTCGACTGCCACCTCGTTCACCTCAAGGCGGGTCGCCCCGCGCTGGCGCGCCGTTACGTGCTTCACGGCGTGCGTGCCGACACCTCGGCGGAGCTGCGCGATCGAAGCGTCCCGCCGGCGCGCGATCGCCGCCTGGAACGGGGGGTCACGCCGACCCTGGTCCGGCGCATCCGCCGCGCTCTCGACGCCCTGCCGGACGCGCTGGGTCTCGACCGCCGCTGGCGCGCGGTCGCCACGCGCTACTTTCGATCGATCGAGATCGTCGCCAGCGGCGGGTTCGACGCGGCCAGGATTCGGAGGTTCGAGAGGCGGAACATACCGGTCGATGCGTACGGGGTGGGGTCCTCGCTGCTGCGCGGGCCGGTGACCGACTTCACCGCCGACGTCGTCCGGGTGCGCCTCGGCGGGCGTCTGCGGGTGGTCGCAAAGACCGGGAGAGGTCCGAGGATCAACCGGGCCCTCCGCGAGGTAAGGCTGTGGTGAGACGGGCCGCGCGGCGGGTCCGCGGCCTGCGGATCGTCGGACGCCTGCCACCGACCGGGCCCGGCTTCCTGCGGCTGGAGCGCTTCCGGGCCCGCAACCTGTACGCGGGCGGCGGTGAATCGCCGTCCTACCGCTTCGAGGTCGTCCATCGCCGGACGGTGGACGCGGTGGCGATCATCCCCTTCTTCCGGCGGGAAGGCCGGTTGTGGGTCGTGCTCAAGGAGGGGTTCCGGCCCGGTCTGTATCTGCGACACCGGCTCCGGCTGGCGGTGCGGGACCGGAGAGCCTACACGCTGTTCCGGGAGGCGGTGGCCGGAAGCCTCGAGCGGGGAGATCGGGGGGAGCGGGGGATCGATCGGCGGGCGCGGGCCGAGTTGCTCGAGGAAACCGGGTTCGGACCCGCCGACGGCCGCATCCTGAGGTTGGGCGCGGGGTTCTTCCCGTCGCACGGACAGTCGACGGAGAAAGTTCACCTGAGAGCCGCCCGTATCGATCCCGGACGCGGGATCCGGCCCCCCGGCGACGGTTCGGTCAACGAGGGGGATTCGGGAACCCTGGCGATGGAGGCCGGCGCGCTGCTGCGCGCCTGCCAGGCGGGCCGCATCGAGGACCCGAAGCTGGAAATCGGCGTCACCCGGCTCTGCCGCAGGCTGGGATACCGCGTCCGCTGAGGGACACGCATCGATCCATCCGGAACCCGGCCGAACACCCGATGTCGCACCGGTAGAAACCCCCTGATCATCGCTGAATCTGTTGAGTCCCCGGGGCTTCGCGCCCGTTCGTGTCCAGTTGCGGCATCCGGCCGCGTCAAACAAATGAACCGACGTCCCTCCGATGACGCAGCCTAAGCGACTGACCTCGAACCGTTTAAACCGGCCATCCGGGTCGGTGCGTCAAAAAGTCGCCTGATACGCCGGCCGCGCGCCCTGCCTCCCCCTGATCAACAGCTTCTCGCGTCATGAGTCAAGTAATGACAGGTCATGACTTGTTGCGATTTCCTGGATCCGGTGCAGGGCGCAGGGGGTGGCGGCACGTCGCTTGCTAGGACCAGTCCCCGCGACGAAAACCGCAACGAACACAACCCAGGGAAACGAGACAATGCAGAACGGGAATTGTCCCAGCAGCCGGTGCCAGAACCCTCACTTCCCCTTCAACCCCGTGCCCTTACCCCCCTCCTCAATTTCGAGCAGAGAGCTCGGCGACACCGGCTGCTGGGCAATTCTTCCCCGTCCCATGGACGACCTGCACGACTTCATCACCGCTCCCGCGGGCGACCGCGGTCAGGAGGGGGGCTTCCATTGCTGAAGCTCGCTTCGCGTTCGCGCCCCGTCCCGGAGCCCAATCCCTTTTCCGCCGCGACCGCCGCCGCGACGCGACCGGTCGAATGGGCCCTCGAAGGCTGGGCCTGCGCCGAACGGGGTGACTGGTTCGGCGCCCTCCGATGCTTCCAGCACTCGCTGGAGGGAGACATGGACTGCACCGAGGCCTGGACGGGTCTGGCGGAGGTCTTCCAGTGGATGGGAGACCCGAAGCGCAGCGCCTCCTGTCTCGAGGTCGCACGACTCCTCGGGCGCCGGAGCGCACCGGAAGCCCGCGCCTGAGGCGTCCCCGCCCGGGACGCGTTGACAGCCGCCCGACCCTCTGCTAGCATCCCGTTCCCATCCAACCGACCCCTGACGCGGCAGGCATGGCTGAACCCAGGGTCTACAAGAATTTCATCGACGGTGAGTGGGTCGAAGCCTCGACCCACCGTGCGTTCGAAGACCGCTCTCCCGCGGACCGCAGCGAGCTGATCGGCACCTTCCAGGATTCGGCGGCGGAGGACGTCGCCGGCGCCGTGGAGGCGGCCGGCAAGGCGTTCCGCCGCTGGCGCCTGGTGCCCGCCCCCAAACGGGCCGAGTACCTCTTCCGGATGGGGGAGATCCTGACCCGGCGCAAGGAGGAGTACGCGCGCGAGATGGCGCGCGAGATGGGGAAGCCGATCCGCGAGGCGCGGGGGGACGTCCAGGAGGCGATCGACGTCTGCTACCACGTCGCCGGGGAGGGACGGCGGATGCACGGCGTCACCACCCCCTCGGAGTTGCCGAACAAGGCCTGCTTCGCGGTCCGGGCGCCCGTCGGAGTCTGCGGTCTGATCACGCCGTGGAACTTCCCGATGGCGATCCCGTCGTGGAAGCTGATCCCCGCCCTGGTGTGCGGCAACGCCGTGGTGTTGAAGCCGGCCTCCGAGGCGGCCCTGCCGGCGTTCCATCTGGTCAAGCTGACCCAGGAGGTCGGCATTCCCCGCGGGGTCGTCAACTTCGTGACCGGCGGGGGCGCCGCGGTCGGCACGCCCCTGACGCGCCACCCGGGGGTCTCCCTGATCTCCTTCACCGGGTCGACCGACACGGGCCGCCAGGTGAACGTCGCCTGCGCCGAGACCGCCAAGCGTTGCGCGCTGGAGATGGGCGGCAAGAACGCCCTGATCGTCATGGACGACGCCCGGCTCGATCTGGCGGTGGAGGGAGCGGCCTGGGGCGCCTTCGCGACCGCCGGACAGCGTTGCACCGCCACCAGCCGGATCATCGTCCACAAGAAGATCCACAAGGAGTTCGTCGACCGGCTGGTGGAGCGGGTCAACGGGCTGAAAGTGGGAGACCCGCTCGACGAATCGGTGGACGTCGGTCCGCTGGTCAGCGAGGCGCAGCTGAAGAAGGTGATGGAGTACGTGCAGATCGGACGCGACGAGGGGGCCGACCCGGTGGCCGGCGGGGTCCGGCTGACCAAGAACGAGTACGGGCGTGGATTCTTCTTCCCGCCGACCGTGTTCACCGGCGTGACGCGCGAGATGCGTCTGGCGCGGGAGGAGATCTTCGGCCCGGTCGTATCGGTCCTGGCCGCCGACGGGCTCGACGACGCCATCGAGATCGCCAACGCCACGCTTTATGGCCTGTCGGCCTCCGTCTACACCCAGGACGTCAATCGCGCCTTCGTGGCGGCGCGCGACCTGGAGACCGGCATCATGTACGTCAACTCCTCCACCATCGGCGCCGAGACGCACCTCCCGTTCGGTGGCGTCAAGCAGAGCGGCAACGGCCACCGCGAGGGGGCCGCGCACACCGCGCTCGAGATCTTCACCGAATGGAAGACGGTGTACGTCGACTACTCCGGCAAGCTGCAGAAGGCCCAGATCGACAACAACTGACGGCGCGCCCGGTCATCCGGGAGCGGGACCATGCAGATCGGCGTACCCAGGGAAATCAAGGACAACGAGTTCCGCGTCAGCATGGTCCCGGCGGGGGTCGCGGCCCTGGTCCAGCACGGCCACGTGGTGCTGGTGGAACGCGGCGCCGGGCTGGGGAGCGGCATCGACAACGCGGCCTACGAGGCGGCGGGCGGCACCATCGTCTCCGACGGCGCCGCGATCTTCCGGCGCGCCGATCTGGTCCTCAAGGTAAAGGAGCCGCTCGAACCGGAGATCCCGCGGCTGCGCCCCGGTCAGATCCTGTTCACCTACCTGCACCTCGCGCCGCAGCCGCGCCTGACCCAGGGTCTCCTCGAGAGGGGCGTCACGGCGATCGCCTACGAGACGATCGACGACGCCGACGGCACCCTGCCCCTCTTGACGCCGATGAGCGAGGTCGCGGGTCGCATGGCGATCCAGGTCGGCGCCTTCTACCTGCTCCGGACCCAGGGAGGCCGGGGGATCCTGCTCGGCGGCGTCCCCGGCGTGCCCCCCGGGGACGTGGTGATCCTCGGGGGAGGGACGGTCGGGATCAACGCCGCCATGATGGCGCTGGGGCTGGGGGCGCGGGTGACGGTCCTGGATCGCTCCCTGCCGCGGCTGCGCTACCTGGACGAGATCTTCCGGGGGCAGGTGACCACCCTCTACTCGACCGGCGCCTACGTCGCGGAGGCGGTGCGGCGCGCCGACGTCCTGATCGGCGCCGTCCTGGTGCCCGGCGCCTCGGCGCCGCGTCTGGTGAGCCCGGAGATGGTCGCCACCATGAAGAAGGGTTCGGTGATCATCGACGTGGCGGTCGACCAGGGGGGATGCATCGCCACCACCAAGCCGACCACCCACTCGGATCCCACCTACGAGGTCGACGGCGTGGTGCACTACTGCGTCGCGAACATGCCGGGCGCCGTGCCGCGCACCGCGACGCGCGCCCTCACCAACGCCACGCTGCCGCACGTCCTGAGGATCGCCCAGAAGGGGCTCAAGGACGCGCTGCTCGCCGATCCGCACCTGCGCGCCGGCGTCAACGTCCACGCCGGGAAGGTGACGTACGAGGCGGTCGCCGCGTCCCAGGGGCTGGACTACGTGCCGATCGAACGGCTCCTCTGACCGGCGTGCGGCGCCGCGGCCCCCGGCGCGCCGCCCTGCCCGGACCCGGACAGGCTCCTAGTCGTACTTGATGGGAATGATGGTGGCCGGGCGGCCGTCGACCCCGAAATGGGTCGGCTCCCCCGGTTCGGGCTGGGGCGCCGGCTCCGGCACCGGGGCGCCGTCGGGTCCCAGCTGCTCCAGGGCGTCCTTGCGATCGGAGCGGCCGATGTCGAGACGGAGGCGCCGCTCGACGCCGTCCTGGCGCAGCAGCAGTTCGCGCCCATCGCCGGTCAGCTCGACCTCCCCCTGACCCTCGTTGACCAGACGCACCAGCGCCCCGGAGTCGATCCGCAGCTCGTCCTCTCCCGCCACCTCGAAGCGCTGCAGGTAGTAGGGGAGGGAGAGCAGGAAATGCCGCTCGGCGGAGCAGGACTCCGCGGGCTCCGTCCCTTCCACGAACGCCTCCAGGAAGGTCACCGGACAGTTCGACTCGACCGTGGCCCGCAGCCCGGAGCGACGATCGATCGGCACGTAGGTGACGTTGGCCGGCTTGACGAAGCGCTCCGGCGGCTTCCCCTTGTGGGCGGCCTTCATGAAATCGATCCAGATCGGCAGGGCGGCGCGCGCCCCGGTCTCTCCTTCGCCGAGGGAGCGCTTCTCGTCGAACCCGACCCAGGTCCCGGCGACCAGCGAGGGGCTGAAACCGACGAACCAGGCGTCCGCCAGGTCGTCGGTGGTGCCGGTCTTGCCGGCGACCGTCCGGTTCATCTCCCGGGCCGCCGCGGCGCCCGTCCCCGACTCGGTGACCCCTTCGAGGAGATAGGTCATCACGTACGCCACGTCGGCCCGCAGCACCTCGATGATGCGCGGTTTCGCCTCCTCGCGGATCTTCCCCTCGCGGTCGGCGACGTACCGGATGAAGTGGGGCTCCACCCGCACCCCCTGGTTGGGGAAGATCGAATAGGCGGTCGTCAGGTCGATCAGCGACAGCTCGAAGGTCCCGAGCGCCATCGACGGGTAGGGCCGGAGCGCGCTGGTGATTCCCATCTTGCGCGCCACCTCGATGGTGCGGCGGAAGCCGACCTGGTTGAGGAGCTTCACCGCGATGATGTTGCGTGACTCCTCCATGGCCTCGCGCAGCGTCGTCGAGCCGTAGTACTTGCGGTAGTAGTTGTTGGGCTGGTACTCGTCCCCGGTCGCGGGGTCGGTGAACACCGTCGGCTCGTCGAACACGCTGTCCGCGAGGGTGTAGCCGGCGTCGAGCGCCGCGGTGAAGACGAACGGCTTGAACGCCGAGCCGGCCTGCCTGTTGGCCTGGACCGCGCGGTCGAACTGGCTGCGGTTGAAGTCGTACCCTCCGACCAGGGCCTTGATCTCGCCGTTCTCGGGATCGATGGCGATCAGGGCCCCCTCCACCAGCGGCTCCTGGTCGAGCGTCACCTTCAGCTCCTTTTTCTCCTCGTCGATCGCCAGGACCAGGAAGGGGGCGACGTCGCCCACCTTCAGGACCTGGTTGGGGGCGCTCTTCCTGGTCCATTCGATCGCTTCTGGGCCGATGGCGGCGCGGTACTCGCCCAGCTTGACCGTCCCCGTCTTGCGCCCGACCTCGGTCACCAGGCCCGGGCGGAGCTTTCCGGCGATCGGCGCCTTGCTCCAGGCGCTCACCTCGAACGACTCCAGGTCCCCGCCGTCCTTGAGGACGTTCTGCTGAATCGGCCGGAACCCCTGGCGCTTGTCGAGCGCCCGCAGCCCGTTCCACACCGCCTCGTTCGCCCCCTTCTGCGCCGCCAGGTCGAGGGTGGTATGGACCTCCAGCCCCTCCTGGTACAGGGTCACTTCGCCGTACTTGGCATCGAGATAGCGCCGCACCTCCTCGACGAAATAGGGGGCGATGTTCTCCTCCTCCTGGATGCGCGCCACCTCGACCGGCACCAGCATCGCCTGCTCGGCGGCGGCCTCGTCGAGCTTCCCCTCGTCGACCATCCGGCCGAACACGACATTGCGCCGGTTGCGGGCCCGATCGGGGGCGCGCACCGGCGAATAGGCCTCGGGACGCTGCACCAGCCCGGCGAGAAGGGCGGACTCTTCGAGGGTCATCTCCTTGGCCGGCTTGGCGAAGTAGTAGTTGGCCGCCGCCTCGACGCCGTAACGGCCGTGCCCCATGTAGACCTGGTTGCAGTAAAACTCGAGGATTTCGTTCTTGGTGAACGATTTCTCGATCTGCAGCGCCAGCACCATCTCCTGCAGCTTGCGGCGGATGGTCTTCTCGGGCTTGAGGAACAGGGAGCGGGCGAGCTGCTGGGTGATGGTGCTCCCCCCCTGGGCCCGGCGCATGTGGATGATGTCGGTGACCACGGCCCGGGCGATCCCCCAGGGATCGATGCCGACGTGCCGGAAGAAGCGGGAGTCCTCGGTCGAGACGAGGGCGTCGATGAACGACTGCGGCACCTCCTCCAGCGGGATGACGATCCGCTTCTCCGCCCCGAACTGATAGAGAATCTGACCGTCGGCGCTGTAGATTGTGGTGACCACCGGCGGCTTCCAGTCCTGCAGGTGCCGGACCTCGGGGATGTCGAAGGTCAGGAAGTAGCCGAAGACCGACCCGCTGCCGGCCGCCAGGAGCAGGGCTCCGGTCAGGATGATGAGAAGGCGGCGGCGCGGACCGCCGAGGAAGTCGCGCAGGGAGCCCCCCGGGCCGCCACCGGTCGGTCCGCCGCCACCCGGGGCACCACCGAGCGGTCCGCCTCCGACGCGACCGGAGCCACCGGATCCGCCGGGTGGGGTGCCGTAACGGGGCGCGCGCGGATCGGTGATGATCGGGGGGGGTGTCCCGGGTGGTGCCGCCGGAGGCCGGACGGGCGGGAGGGTGCCCGGAGGGGCAGCCGGAGGACGGCTCGGGTACCGGTCGTCGTTCAGCAGGGAACCTCGTGCCGCCGGATGGCGCGGCGACGCATCATAACCGCCCGGGGCCCGCGCCGGGTCCCCGGCCCCCCAGGGATGGGCGAGGCAGGCTCTAATATTTATGGAAATCGCTCAAAATTCAAGGCATACGACCCCGAACCTGCCCGGGCCGCCCAACCCGCTGGTGTCGATTGTCATCCCCGCCCTCGATGAGGCGGTTGCTTTGGCCTCCCTGCTGCAGTGTCTGAGGGAGCTTGAGGTCCCCCCCAATTTCGAGGTGGTCCTCGTCGATGGTGGCAGCCGCGACGGGACCCCCGAGCGCTTCGCCTCTCTCGTGCGGGAGGGGGGGCCGTGGCTGCAGACCGGAGTCCTTGTGTCGCCGGCGCGGGGCAGGGCAGTGCAGATGAACGCCGGCGCCCGGGTCGCCCGCGGCGAGGTCCTGCTGTTTCTGCACGCCGACACCCGTCTGCCACCGGACGCCCTGTCGCTGGTCGCCGGAGCCATGACGGATCCGGCCGTGGTCGGGGGAGGCTTCAGGCACCGCTTCGACGAGGACACGCTGCTTCTTCGGCTGATCTCGCTCTGCGCGACGCTGCGCTCCCGGC
>JBOGOE010000045.1:0-7559 GCA_050747445.1 Candidatus Polarisedimenticolia bacterium
CGGGGAGGGCGCCCGCGGCGCCGGGACCGCCGGTCGCGGCGGCCGCCGGGGCGCCGCCCGGAACGTTCAAGATGAAGATGCCGTGCCAGTCGTGGTTGGCGTCGTCGGGGCCGGTGTCGTTCTCGAAGGTGTGGATGGCGTCGAGACCGACCGAGCCGATGGAGCGCCAGTCGAGGTCGCCGAAGTAGACGGTCAGATCGGGGGCGACGTTGCGGACCTCCTTGTAGAGCTCCTCGGGGCGCCAGGCTTTCGAGCCGATGTTGCGGCCGCGGTGGTCCTCGATGCCGGCGATGGCGGCGACCAGGTCGCTCCGGACTTTCTCGTAGTCGGCCGGGTCGAGGATCCCCTGCGGCTCGCGGCCGCGGACGTTCAGGAACAGCCGGCCGTAGTAGCCGCCGTCCCCCCAGGCGAGGGTCTTCGACCAGTCGATCGACGTCTTCGAGATCGGCGTCGGTCCGGCGGGGCGGGACGCCAGGGTCAGGAAGCCGTTCTTGATCAGCCATTCGTTGAAGCAGATGCCGCCGTCCAGCTTCTTGGCGCCGTGGTCCGAGACCACCAGGACCGCGGTGTCCTCCGGGAACAGCGCCAGGAGCTCGCCGATCTCCCGATCGCAGTGGCGGTAGTAGTCGCGGATGGCGTGCTCCCAGGGGTTCCCCGCCTCGTACTTCGGGTGCTCCGGGTCCATGTGCTTCCAGAAGCCGTGGTGGATCCGGTCCACCCCCATCTCGACCATCATGAAGAAGTCCCAGGGGCGGGTCGTGACCAGGTGCCGGGCGACGGCGAAGTGCTTGCGGGTCTTGTCGTAGATCCGGCCCAGCAGCGCCTCCTTGTCGTCGGTGCGGAATCCCTCGACGTCCACCACGTAGCCGGGGGCAACCTTGTCGATCTCGTGACGCACCTCGTCGGGGAAGGTCCAGGTCCTGCGGGTGGTCGGGGTCAAAAAGCACCCGACCTGGACGCCGTTGACCGGTTTCGGCGGGTAGGACGGCGGCACGCCGAGGACGATCACCTTCTTCCCCGCCTCCCCCAGCCGGTCCCACAGGGCGTCGGAGGGGAGCGCCGAGGCGTTGGCGATGGAGAGACCGTTATAGGTGTGGTCCTTGCGATTGCGGAAGCCGTAGATGCCCAGTTGCCCGGGGTCCTTGCTGCGCATCATGCAGGCCCAGGCCGGCACGGTGATCGGCGGGTGGGTGCTGAGCAGGCGCCCCCAGCAGCCGCCGTCCATCAGACGCGACAGGTTCGGGAGCTCGCTCCTGAAACGGTCGAACACCAGACGCGGTGCGGCGCAGTCCAATCCGATGACGGCGACCTTCATGGGCGGGCGGTTCCTATACGGCGGTCCGGTGTCCCTCAGGCTTCCGGGAGCTCGGAGATCGGCGCCTGCCAGAGGGAGGTGATGGCGTCCGCCGTCTCCACCGGCAGGAAGCCGAAGGCCTCCAGGGTGGCGACGATCCGGGCGGCCGATTCGTCCACCGTCTCCCGGTGGGTCCGGACCTCGACCTCCGGGTTGAGGGGCGGCTCGTACGGGTCGTCGATGCCGGTGAAGTGCTGGATGCGGCCGTCGAGCGCCTTCTTGTAGAGGCCCTTGACGTCCCGGCGGATGCACTCCTCGACCGGACAGTGGACGTGGATCTCGGCGAACCGGCCGATGGAGGCCCGGGCGGCGTCGCGCGCCGCACGGTAGGGAGAGATCGCCGCCACCACGACCACCGCCCCGACCCGGCTCAGGAGACGCGCCACCCAGGCGATCCGCTTGATGTTCTCATCCCGGTCCTCGCGGGAGAAACCCAGCCCCTTGGTCAGGTTCTCCCGCACCTCGTCGCCGTCCAGCACCACGACCGGCAGGCCGCGCGGCTCCAGCCGCTCGACGAGCCTCCGGGCGATGGTGCTCTTCCCGGCGCTCGGCAACCCCGTCAACCAGATGGTCACTCCCTGGCGCACCCTGTGTCTCCTGTCCCCGGCGGGAAACCGCCTGTCATCAACGGTTCCGCCCGATCTGATGTGGAAAGTCGCGTTACTTATACCCCGCGCGCGGCGCAAGTCAACAGAAAACAAGGCGGTTTCAGCCGCCGCCGATCACGCTTTCACGATCCGGACCGCCTCGCGGGCGGCGTCGTAGCCGGCGCGGGTCGCCAGCTCGAACGACGGCATGCCGTGGCGGTCGGAGTGGGCGAAGGTGATGCGGCCCAGGGGGCGGGTGAGGGCGGCGCGGGCCGCCCCGGTGAGAAAGCCGGGATAGGGGATGACCATGTGGTGCCCCCAGGCGTAGACGTCCAGACGGGTCAGGTCCCGGCCGATCCCCGGGACCATGAACTCCAGGTCGTCGGCGAGACGGTCCGCCCAGTGGGACCAGGGCTGGAGGAGCAGGTCGGCCCGGCTGGCCCGCCCCTCCAGTGGGGTCCACAGGCAAAGGACGTTCGGGCGGGCCGGGTCGCCGCCCCGCCACCGGTCCGAGTTGAAATCGGCCACCAGGAACCCCTGGGTGAGCCGCCCGAAGACGGTGTTGAACCAGGCGAGGGGAGCCCCCTTCAGGACCGGGGTCCGGTTCACCGAGGCGGCCCCCATCAGCAGGGCGCCGTACTGGAATTTCAGGTACTGGTCGCGCCCGGAGGCGGCCAGCTCCGGCACCATCCGGCCGGTGATGTGCTTCTGGCAGGCGACCACCACCGTGCGTGCCCGGCGCATGCTGAACCGCTCGGTCCGGGGATCGACCAGGGTGACGCGGACCTCCTTGCCGGCGTTCTCGACCCGCACCGCCATCAGACCGGTCCGCAGCCGGTCCGTCCCGGCCCGCTCCGCCAGGCGGGCCGCCAGCCAGGCGTTGCCGCCCGGCAGGGTGATGTCCTCCCCCCCCTGCCCCAGGGCGTTGAACGACAGGAAGCCGTAGGCCGAGACCTGCGAGGCCAGCCCGCCGATGGTGCTGGTGCTGTAGTCGTCCACGCCGGTGAGCGCCCGCGGCCCCCACCCCTTGCGCCGGACGTACTCCTCCATGGTGATCCGGTCGAGCTCGAGGATCCCGGGGTCGCGGCTGCCGTCTTCGACGGGCATGGCGAAGGCGGGGCGCCCGTCCCGCCCTTTGCGCTCCGCCCAGCGGCCCATGTCCTCCAGAACGGCGACCTCGTCGGCCCGTTCCTTCGCCGACAGCGGCATCTTCGCCACCGCGGCCGCCGCTTCCGGCTTCGGGGACCAGGGGTCGTAATACCAGGTGCCGTCGAGGAGGGTGTTGTTCTCGGGTCCCTCGGCGACCAGGACCGGGTCGATGCGCGGCGTCCCGTCGGCGGCGAAGCCGGTGATCACCCCGAGGTCCTCGAACATCCGGGTCAGGAACGGATCGCGCGGGCGGACGACCGACCAGGTGGCGCAGGTGTAGTCGGTGCCGTTGGCGTGTCCCTTGCGCGCGTTGCCGCCGAGGTAGTCCTCCTTCTCGTAGAGCAGGACGTCGTGAAGCCCGCCGCGGCGCAGCTCCCAGGCGGCCATCAGACCGGAGACGCCGCCGCCGAGGACGATGGCGTCGTGCAGCGGCCCCTCGGGGACCAGGGTGGGGATGGTCAGGGAGCCGTCGCGCAGACGATGGGCGATGCCATAGCCGTCCTCGATCAGCTCGCCGTCGAAGCGGCGCGCCGCCGCGCCCCGCGGCGGGGCCGCGAGGAGATCGAGCATCGACAGCCGTCCCGCGACGCCAGCGGCGATCGACGCCTTGAGCGTGCCGTCGAGGAACAGGCGCCGCGTCACCCCGCGCGCCGCGCCGGCGGCGGCATGGTGGTGGGGCGCGGCAGGCGGGACGCGCCGCGGGCAAGGTCTCGGGATTCGGGTCGGCATCGGCATCCCCCCCGGGGGGCGCCTATTATAATGAAGCGCTCTTTTCGCCACACGATAGCCGTTCGGCCGCGTCACGACGACGGAGGAGGACCGCGCATGTTCAATCGCTTGCTGGCCACCACGCCCGACCACGCGACGCTCATCCTGAGGCTGATGCTGGGTCTCGTGTTCTTCCCCCACGGGGCGCAGAAGGCGCTCGGCTGGTTCGGCGGCAACGGCTTCTCGGGAACCATGGGGTTCTTCACGCAGCAGATGGGGATCCCGGCGGTCTTCGTTTTCCTGGCGATCGCCGCCGAGTTCCTGGGCGCCCTCGGCCTGCTGGCGGGATTCCTGACCCGCGTCGCCGCCTTTGGCATCGGCTGCACCATGGCGGTCGCCATGCTGATGGTCCACAAGCAGCACGGCTTCTTCATGAACTGGTCCGGCAGCCAGCAGGGGGAGGGATACGAGTATCACCTGCTGGCGATCGCCATCGCCGCGGCGCTGATGATCAAGGGCGGCGGGATGCTGTCGGTGGACGGCGCGATCGCGAAGAAGACCGGGGTCTGAGGCGCGGCGGGCGGCGGCCCGCCCCCTTGGCGGCCCGCCTGGCGCCCGCTCAGGAGCGGAGGTCGGGGGCGGCGAGGGGCACGCCGCGCGTGGCGGTCCCGGCGGCCGCGGGGCGCGGCGGGCGCGACGCCTCCCACAACCGCCCCAGCCAGCCGGTGGCGCTCTCGATCCGGTCGTTGATGTACGGCAGCACGATCAAGGTCAGGACGGTCGAGGAGATCAGCCCGCCCATCACGGTGCGCGCCAGCGGGAAGTAGTAGGCCCCGCCGACGGCGCTGCTGCCCGCCGCGAGCGGCACCAGCCCGACGACCGTCGTCAGCGCGGTCATCAGGATGGCGCGCAGGCGGTCGCGCCCCGCCTGCAGGATCGCCTGCTCCCGCGGGATCCCCGCCTGCCGCAGCTGGTTCAGGTGGTCGAGCAGGACGATGCCGTAGTTGACCACGATGCCGATCAGGATCAGCAGGCCGATCTGCGACATGAGGTTGAACGGCGTCCGCGTGGCCGCCAGGAGCCAGGTGGCGCCGGGCAGGGCGAACGGGATGGAGAACAGGATGGCGAACGGCTGGGTCACCGATTCGAACAGCGACGCCATGACGATGTAGACCAGGACCAGGGCCAGCAGGACGTTGATCAGCATCTGCTGTCCCTCCTCCCCCTGCTCCAGGATCCGATCGTCCCACGACCAGGAGACGCCGGCGGGGAGGTCCATCGCGTTCATCACCTTCTCGATCTCCACCCGGGTCTTGCCCCATTCCTTTCCCTCGTAGGTGGCGTTGACCGAGGCGCGGACCTTGCGATTCTCGCGGTTGATCTCCTGGGCGCGCCGCACCACCTGGAAGGTCGCGATGTCTCCCAGCAGGACCGGGCGGCTGCCCGGCGACATCATCTGCACCGCCTTGAGATCGTCCAGGTCCTGGCGGTCCTCCATCCGCAGCTCGAGCCAGGTCTCGACCTCCCGGTCGCCGGCGCTGAAGCGCCGCAGCCGCATGCCGCCCAGGGTGAACGCGAAGACGTCCGACAGATCCTGCGCCGACAGCCCCTGCCGCAGCGCCTTCTCGCGGTCGATGACCACCTGGATCTCGTTGCGCCCCTTGCTGAGACCGGTGTTGACGTCCTCGACCCCCGGCACCGTCGCCAGGAGCCGCTCCGCCTCCACGGCCAGGCCGCGGAGCTGTCCGCTGTCGTTGCCGAAGAAGCGGACCGAGAAGTAGGTGCTGGTGCCCCC
Source organism: Candidatus Polarisedimenticolia bacterium (assembly GCA_050747445.1). Classification (GTDB taxonomy): domain Bacteria; phylum Acidobacteriota; class Polarisedimenticolia; order Gp22-AA2; family Gp22-AA2; genus JBOGOE01. Next base: position 5,594 of record JBOGOE010000045.1, read on the forward strand.
CTGGTCGGCCTCGTCCTCGAAGAACACCCGCGCGCCGGGCACCGGCGGCAGCGCCTTGCGGATCGTCTGCCGGAGATCCCGGATCTCCCGGTCGCCGATGTCCTTCGCCTTCAGGGTCAGGACCGTGCCCGCCTCGTTCTCGCCGTAGAACGAGTAGATCGACTCGATGCCGTACTCCCCGCGCTTGCCGTCCAGGAATTTCTCGACCTGGTTCACCAGCTTCTCGGCATCCGACTTGTAGACGAAATCGGCGAAGTCGTAGCGCAGGAACAGGCGGCGGTTGACGGTCCCGGCGAACATCGCCGTGTCCACCAGCTTCAGCGGGAAGGGGGCGATCCCCACCAGGAGCCCCGCCAGCACGATGACCGCCGTCCACCCCTTGCGGCGCAGGGTCCAGCCGAGGGCCCGGACGTAGCGCTCCTCGAGCCACTGGAGCCAGCGGGGCGGCTCGCTCCGGCGCGGCCGCAGCAGGTGCGCCGCCATCATCGGGATCAGGGTCAGCGACGAGAACAGGGAAATCAGGAGCGAGATGGAGATCGCGATGCCGATCTCCTCCAGCCAGGTCGTCAGCTCGGTGTTGGCCCCGACGATGAGCGGCAGGAACACGATCACCGTGGTCAGGCTGGAGGAGGTGACCGCGAGCGACACCGCCTTGGCGCCGGCGAGCGCCGAGCGCCTGGTGTCGGACTCGTCGCGGTGATGGCGGTCGATCGACTCCAGGACCACGATGGCGTTGTCCACCAGCATCCCCACGCCCAGGATCAGCCCCGCCATCGACAGGATGTTGAGCGACTTCCCCATGAAGTAGAGGACGCCGCAGGTGGCGATGATCGAGAACGGGATGGAGAACGACACGATCAGGGTCGAGTCGAGGCGGCGCAGGAAGGCGTACAGGACCAGGAGCGCCAGGAGCGCGCCGATCAGACCGCTGCTCTGCAGCCCGCTGATGCCGCGGGTGATCTCGTCCCCCTGGTCCTGCCAGACGAACAGCTGGATCCCCTGCAGCAGGGGATCGCCGTCGATGTCGTCGTTGACCACCCGGGTGACGGCGCGCACGACGTCCACGGTGTTGGCGGTCGATTCCTTGTAGACGTCGAGCGCGACGGCGTAGTTGCCGTCGAGGTGCCGTCCGAACGCGATCGGCGGCTCCTCGTAGCGGATCTCGGCGATGTCGGACAGACGCAGGCCGCGGGGGTCGATGGTCAGACCGCCGATCGCCTCGACCGAGGCGAACGCCCCGAGGGCGCGCGCCGTGTAGCGCATCCCCTTCTCGTTGACCTGCCCGAGCACCAGGTTGGAGGAGGCCCCCTGCAGCCGCTCCAGCAGCCCGCCGACGTCGACCCGGTGCTCCTTCACCTTGTCGAGGATCAGGTCGATGTAGATCTCGCGCGGTGCGACGCCGTTGAGATCGACGCGCGCCACGCCGGGGACACGCCGGATCCGGTTCAGGACGCGCGTCTCCAGGAGGTCGTAGTTGTTCGAGAGGTCCACCCCCTCCGCGGCGATGCGCGCCTGGACCACCGGGATGTCCGAGGTGTTGAAGGAGAAGATCAGGAGATCGCCGGTCCCCGCCGGCAGGGTGGGCCGGATCCGATCGATCGTCTCGCCGACCTGCATCCTGACGATGTCGAGGTCGTACCCCCAGCGGAACTGCAGATGGAACTCGGCGCCGTCGGCGGTCGACACCGACCGCAGGCTCTTGATGCCGGAGAGGGTCGCCAGCGACTCTTCGATCGGCTTGGCGATCTCCTTCTCGACCTGCGTCGGGTTGGAGTTGGGGTACGGGACGAGGATCCCGATGAACGGGAGATCGACCGCCGGCAGGAACGCCAGGGGCAGCCGCGCCAGGGCGATGCCGCCGATCACCAGAATCGACAGGAGTCCCATGAAGGTGGTCACCGGACGCTCGACGGCGAGACGCGGCAGATTCATGGGGGCGTGCTCCCTATTCCGCGGTGTCGCGCCG
>JBOGOE010000046.1:0-2475 GCA_050747445.1 Candidatus Polarisedimenticolia bacterium
GAAGAGCTGATCGAGCGTCATGTCCCCCTGGAAGATGTTGCCGTGCGTGAGGGAGAAGTCGCGCTCGAGGTCGAGCGGGCTCAACACCTGCCGGTGCATCACCGAGCCCCTGAAGTTCGGGGCGTAGCGCGTGAAGGTCTCCGTCACCCGGTCGCCGAACTTCTCCTTCTCGGTGTCCCAGGTGCCCTCTTTGAGGTCGTAGGGGGCGAACTGGCAGAAGACCGACATGATGTGACGGCCGGGCGGGGCGATCGAATCGTCGTACACCGTCGGGATGACCGCCTCGAGGAACGGCTCGGAGGACCAGCGGCCGTATTTGGCCTCGTCGTAGGCCCGCTCCATGTAGTCGAGGCTGGGGCAGATGTCAATGGTGCCGGCGTGCTGCGGGCCGGGCTTCGTCCCCGGCAGCGCGGTGAAGTCCGGCAGCTCGGCGAGCGCGTAGTTCACCTTGACCGAGGAACCAGTGATCTTGAATCGCTCCACCCGGCGCACGAACTCGTCCGGCAGGTCGCGCTTCGGTTCGAGCAGTCGCAGGAAGGTGAGCTTCGGGTCGGCGTTGGAGATCACCGCGCGCGAGCGGATCTCCTCCCCCCCCTTCAGGACCACCCCCTCGGCCCGGCCGTCCCGCGTCAGGATCCGCTCGACCGGCGCGTCGCAGCGGATGACGGCGCCCCGCTCCCGCGCCGCGGCGGCGATCGCCTCCGACACCCGTCCCATCCCGCCGCGCACCACGCCCCAGCAGCCGCGCATCCCGTCCACCTCTCCCATGACGTGGTGGAACAGGACGTAGGAGGTCCCCGGCGTGCGCGGACCGGCGAAAGTGCCGATGACCGCCTGCCCGCACAGGAGGGCCTTGAGCTCCTCCGACTCGAACCAGGAGTCGAGGAAGTCCCGGGCGCTGCCGGTCATCACCTCGACCTCGCTGTAGAGATCGTCTTTCAGGCGGCGGGCCAGACGGGCGATGCGCAGCAATCCCTTGAGATCGCGCCAGCGGGAGGAGACCGGGCTCGGCGGCGTCATCATCAGAAGCGGCTCGACGAACTCCGCCAGCCGGTTGAGGGTCGCCTCGTACTCGACGTAGGCGTCGGCGTCCCGCTTCGAGAACCGGCGGATCGCCTCGTGGGTCTTCCCCGCGTCGTTCCACAGCATCAGATGGCGGCCGTCGGGGTAGGGCTGGAAGTAGGGAGGATCCTGGGGATAGACGACGAGACCGTGCCGCTTGAGATCCAGGTCGCGGGCGACCTCTCGGCGCAGCAGGCTGATCACGTAGGCCGCGGTCGAGACCTTGTAACCGGGCCACGGCTCCTCGGTCACCGAGGCGCCGCCGACGTACGGCCGGCGCTCCAGGACCAGCGTCCGCACGCCGCCACCGGCCAGGTAGGCCGCGGTCACCAGACCGTTGTGACCGCCGCCGACCACGATGGCGTCCCACGCGCGGGTCACTCCGGACGCCCCCCCGCCGCCTCCAGCCCGGCCGGGAGGGTTTCGGAGGTCTCTCCGACCATGGCGAGCGGCTCGCCCGCGGCGACCGGCGGCGTCGCCACGACGTACAGCATCTCCCCGGCGAACGGCGCGCGCACTTCGTGCAGGAGGGTTCCGAAGGGATCGGTGATCCGTCCGAGAAGGGCGCCCCCGGCCACCGTCTGCTCTTTGGCGACGGCGGGCGTCCATACCCCGGCCGCCGGCGCCCGCACCACTTCCGAACGGACGACCCAGACCGGCCGCGTCACCCGGACCGACGGCGTCTCCATGATCCCGAGCCGGCCGATGACCCCCAGCGCTCCCGCCTCGTGGGCCGCGACCGAGGCGTCGTCGGTCAGACCGGCTCCGCCCGACTCGGTCGTGATCGCCGGCTTGCCCCGGAGGATGGCGGTGGTCGCGGTGTACATGCTCTTTTTCGGGTCCTTCGGCCGCTCCCGGTCGATGACGATGTGGTCCAGCCCATAGGCCAGGGCCATCTCCCGGCCGGTCTCGTCCAGCCCGCGATCGCCGGTCACCGTCCAGTAGGAGTAGGGACGGAGCGACTCGTTCCCGTCGCCGCAGTGCATGTCGATCAGGTGGGTCGCCCGGTCGATCACTGCGCGGCTCAGGGCCGCCGCGATCCGCTCGGTCTCCGTCCCCTCCGGATCTCCGGGATAGACCCGGTTCAGGTTCCTGCCGTCCGCGTTGGTGTAGATCCGCCGCCCGTGGAACGCCGGCGGATTGGCCATGTGGACCAGGATGACGGCGCCGCTCATCGCTTCCGGCCGCAGCCGCGGCCGGAGGCGCTGCAGGGCCAGGATCGAGGTGTATTCGTAGCCATGCGTGCCGGCCACCAGGGCCAGGACAGGCCCGGGACGGACGCCGCGCGCCACGCTGACGGGGATCCGGACGGCGGGGTCGGTCTTCGGGTCGCGGCCCGCCGGGACCTCGAGCCAGCCGGAGGCCGCCTGGCCGGGGAGGACCGAGACCGTCCCCACGACGAGGGGCTCGGAC
>JBOGOE010000047.1:0-7422 GCA_050747445.1 Candidatus Polarisedimenticolia bacterium
CCCTGCAGCGCCAGCATCTTGCGCTCTTCGAGATCGATGCCGATGAAGGTGTAGAGGCTCATGCACGAGGCGAAGAGCAGATGGCCGGCGGTCATCACCGGCGCCGCCCAGAAGGCGATCAGGAACGCCAGCTCGACGGGGTGCCGGCACCAGAGGAACGGGCCGGTGGGCCGGAACGGTTCGTCGGTGCGGGGCTGCACCTCCATGGCGCGCAGGATCGGGCGCAGCCCGGCGACCTCCAGGAGGTCGAGGTGGAACCAGCACCAGACGAACAGGAACCAGCCCGACCAGAAGATCATCCGGACCAGGAGCGCCGGCCCCCCTTCGAGCGCGTACACCACCCGGGGGATCGGCCGGTAGAGGAGACAGAGCAGGATCAGACAGGCGCTCGCCGTCATGGCGTAGATCGCCGGCTCCAGCCGGGCCGGCACGCGCCGGGCGAGCGCCTGCTTGAAGCGCGGGCGCGCCATCACCGAGTGGAGCAGGCCCCAGCCGAGGACCAGGAGCGCGTTGAAGGTGGCGCGGGCGTCCCCCCGGCTCTCGAGGCCTCCGAACAGCCCACCCCAGAACGACTCTTCCGGTCCTTCCGGGCGGTTCACCCCGTCGAGCAGAAACCAGGCCAGGACCGCGATGGAGACTCCGAAGAGACCGAGCGAGGCGTATCCGAGCGACAGCTCGACGGTCTTCCGCTGCGGCGTCATGGGGCGTCATGCTACCATGCGCCCGTCGCAACGGTCCGCAGGCGCGGAAACGGATCGTCGAATGCCTGGTCGCAGCACCATACAACCCACCATCAGGAGGAACGCCATGAGGAAGATTCTGCCCGTCTTCGTCGTCGCGCTGTCGGTCGCGGCCGGTCTGGCGCTGGCCGCTTCGAAGGCCCAGGGGCCGCAACCCGGCTGGCACATGAACGCGTCGATCATCGAGGCCTGCACCTGCCCGATGTTCTGCCAGTGCTATTTCAATACCAAGCCGGCGGCGCACCACCACGGCGGGAGCGAGGCGCACTTCTGCAAGTTCAACAACGCCTTCAAGATCAACAAGGGGCACCATGGCGCGGTCAAGCTCGACGGCGTCAAGTTCTGGGTGTCGGGCGACCTCGGCGGCGACTTCGCTTCGGGGGTGTTCGACTGGAACGTCGTGACCTTCGACAAGGCCGCCACGCCGCAGCAGCGGGAGGCGATCGGAGTCATCCTGGGGCACCTCTACCCGGTGAAGTGGACCGGCTCGTCGGTCGCCGAGGGGGACATCTCCTGGACGTACAGCAAGGACGAGCCCCACGCCCTGCTCGACGGCGGCAAGACCGCCGAGGTCCACTTGAAGCGATTCCAGGGGATGACCGCCGAGCCGGTGGTGATCAAGAATCTGAAGTACTGGGGGGCGCCGCGCAACGACGGCTTCGTGATGATGCCGAACGTGGTCCAGGCTTTTCGCGCCGGCGACAAGGCGTACGAGAGCCGCGGCACCAACGGGTTCTTCATCACCCTCGACATCAACGCGGCCGACGTCCAGAAGCCGGCCGGTGCGTCCGGCCGCTGAAACCTTGAGTCGGCCCGGCATCTGAGGTACAAGGCCTCCGTCGCGGGCCCCGCGGGAGGGGCCCGCATTGCGGAGGCGTGCATGACGCGGAGCGGAAGCGGTCGGGGAGTCGGCCGGCGGGCCGGTGGCGCGGGGATTCCGGCGGCGGCGATCGTCGCGGGTCTGCTGGTGGGGGGCGTCGCGCAGGTGTCCCCCCCGGCCGCGGCCCCGCCGAAAGAGGCGGCCGCGAAACCGCCGCTCACCGGCGACGAGATCGTCTCGCTCCTGCGCGACTACCTGCGCATCGACACCAGCAACCCGCCCGGCAACGAGATCCGCGCCGCCCGCTTCTTCAAGGAGATCTTCGACCGGGAGGGGATCCCCTCCGAGATCTTCGAGTACGTGCCGGGCCGGGCCAACCTGGTGGCGCGCCTGGCCGGCACCGGCAAGAAGCGCCCGCTCGTCCTGTTCAACCACATGGACGTGGTGAACGTGGAGCGGCCGTACTGGACGGTCGATCCGTTCGCCGGCGAGGTGAAGGACGGGTACGTGTACGGCCGCGGGGCGCTCGACATGAAAACGACCGGGCTCCTGGAGGCCGCGGTCATGGTGAATGCGCGGCGGGCCGGCCGGCTCCTGGCGCGCGACCTGATCTTCGTGGCCACCGCGGACGAGGAGGTCGACGCGGCCGGGGTCACCTGGCTGGTGGAGAAGCGGCCGGATCTGGTGCGGGGCGCCGAGTTCATGATCAACGAGGGGGGCGTCATCGACGCGGTCGGGGAGAGCGTACGTTCCTATGCCGTCGGGGTCACCGAGAAGTGCCCCTACTGGATCAAGGTGACGGCGCGCGGCCGTCCCGGGCACGGCTCGCAGCCGTTCATCACCCACAACGCCGTGCTGACCCTGCTGCGGGCCCTCGATCGACTGGCCCGCTGGCAGACCCCGATCCGGATCACCCCCGTGGCCGAGGCGTTCTTCAAGGCGCGAGCGGCCTCCCTCCCTGCCGCGGTCGCGGCGAAGTACCGCGACGTGCAGGCGGCCATCCGGGAGCCGGGGTTCCGGAAGTCCATCGAGGACGACCCGTACCTCAACGCCATTGTCCGCAACACCGTCTCCATCACCATGCTGCAGGGCTCCCCGCAGACCAACATCATCCCCACGGTCGCCGAGGCGCGGCTCGACATCCGGTTGCTGCCCGACGAGGATCCGGCGGCGTTTCTGGAGCAGATCCGCAAGGTGATGGACGAGCCGGGGCTGACCCTGGAGACCATCGGGACCTACGTCCCGGCGACCGCCTCGCCGGTCGATTCGGAATTGATGCGGGCCATCGACCGGGCGCGCCTCCGGCACCACCCGCGCGCCGTCCTGGCCCCGACCATCCTGACCGGCTGGACCGAGAGCGCCATGATGCGGCCTCTCGGGATCCAGGCCTACGGCTTCGAGCCGTACGTGCTGGAGGATTCCGAGCAGGCCCGGGCCCACGGCAACGACGAGCGGATCTCCGTGGCCAACGTGCACCTGGGGGCGCGGATCCTCGAAGAGGTGGTCCTGGACGTGGCGCGCTGACAGGGCGGGCCGTTCGGGTATGATCCGGCTCCGATGAGCCGGCTCGACCCCCTGTTCCGCCCGCGCTCCATCGCGGTCGTCGGCGCCTCCCGCGAGAAGCAGACCATCGGCCGCGAGATCCTCCACAACCTGATCGACTACGGCTTCTCGGGGCCGGTCTACCCCGTCAATCCCAAGGCCTCCTCGATCCACTCCATCCGCTGCTATCCGGCGTTGCGCGACGTACCCCCTCCCGTGGACCTGGCGATCGTGGTCGTGCCGCACGCCGTCGTGCCGCGGGTGGTGGAGGACGCGGTGGCCGCGGGTGTGAAGGGGCTGGTGGTGATCAGCGCCGGGTTCCGCGAGGTCGGCGGCGAAGGGTCGCGTCTGGAGGAGGGGATCCGCGACCGGGTGCGGGCGGCGGGGATCCGGATGATCGGACCGAACTGCATGGGGGTGATCAACACCGACCCCGGGGTGCGGATGAACGCCACCTTCGCGGCGACCAGGCCCCAGGAAGGTGTGGTCGGCTTCATGTCGCAGAGCGGGGCCCTGGGCGAGGTGATCCTGGCGCGCGCCTCCGAGATGGGGCTGGGGATCGCCTACTTCGTGAGCATGGGGAACAAGGCGGACGTCTCGGGGAACGACCTGCTCGAGGCGTGGGAGGACGACCCGCGCGTCCGGGTCATCCTGATGTACCTCGAGTCGTTCGGCAATCCGGCCCGCTTCACCACCATCGCCCGCCGGGTCACCCGCAAGAAGCCGATCCTGGCGGTCAAGGCGGGGAGGACCGCCGCCGGGGCGCGGGCCGCCTTCTCGCACACCGGGGCGCTCGCGGGGACCGAGGTCGCGGTCGACACGCTGCTCGAGCAGTGCGGCGTCCTGCGCGCCGCCTCGATGAGCGACATGCTGGGGATGGCGGCGGCGTTCTCGACGCAGCCCCTCCCGAAGGGGGGACGGATCGCCGTCCTGACCAACGCCGGCGGCCCCGCGATCATGGCGACCGACGCCTGCGTCACCCTCGGTCTGGAGGTCCCGGAGCTGGCGGCGGCGACGCAGGCCGCCCTGCGCCGGATCCTGGTGCCCGAGTCGAGCGTCCGCAATCCGGTCGACATGGTGGCGGCGGCGACCGGGGCGCAGTACCGCGGCGCGCTCGAGATCCTCCGGAACGATCCCGAGGTGCACGGCATCCTGGTGCTGTTCGTCTCCCCCATCATGATCAACGCGCGGGAGGTGGCGCAGGCAATCATCGAGGGGGCGCAGGGGGCGGCGCTGCCGATCCTCACCTGCTTCATGGGGAAGAACGAGGGGGCGCACGGGGTCGAGGATCTGCGGCGGGCCGGCGTGCCCGTCTATCTGTTCCCGGAGGAGGCGGCGCGGGCCATGGCGGGGCTGGCCGGCTATCGCCGGATCCGGGAGCGGCCCGAGGGGAGCGTGCGCGTCCTGGAAGTCGATCGGACGCGGGCCGCGGCGCTGCTGCGCGGCGCCGCCATGGCGGGGCGCCCGGTGCTCTCGCAGGACGAGGTCGAAGGTCTCCTCGCCGCCTACGGGTTCCCGATGGTGCCGTCGCGCTTCGCCGACACCCCGGAGGAGGCGGCCCGGGCGGCCGCGGCGATCGGCTACCCGGTAGTGGTCAAGGCGGCGGGGGAGTCGATCGTCCACAAGACCGAGCGGGGCGCCGTGCGTCTCGACCTGCGGAACGCGGGGGAGGTGGAGGCCGCCTGCCGGGCGCTCCGCGCTGCGCTCGGCGCCGAGCCGTTCCGATTCCAGGTGCAGCGGATGATCAAGGAGGGGCGCGAGGTCATCCTGGGGCTGAGCCACGACCCCAAGTTCGGACCGCTGCTGATGTTCGGGCTGGGGGGGATCTTCGTCGAGGTCATGAAGGACGTGGTGTTCCGCCTGCTGCCGGTCACCGATCTGGAGGCGCGCGACATGGTGCGCGGCGTGCGCGGCTATCCGTTGCTGCGGGGGGCGCGTGGCGAGCCGCCCGCCGACGAGGCATTCCTGATCGAAGCCCTGCTCCGTCTGGGTCAGATGGGGCTGGAGTGTCCCGCCATCGATCAGGTGGACATCAATCCGCTCATGGTCGGCCCGGCGGCCGGCGCTGCCCCCGGCGGCGCCGCGGCCGGTGGTTCGTTCGTGGTCGACGCCCGCGTCCGCCTGCGCGCCGGGGCCGTCGTTCCCTCCGCGAGCCCGTCCTCCGCGACCGGCGCGCGTTGACCCCCCTCCGGGGTTCACGGATAATGACCGCCCGGCTCCGGCCGCTCCTCGGGGGTCCTGCGTGAACGATGCCCGGCGCATGATCGGCACGACCGTCCTGTGCGTCCGCCACCACGGCAAGGTCGCGATGGCGGCGGACGGCCAGGTGACCCTGGGTCATACGGTCATGAAGCACAAGGCCCGCAAGATCCGGCGCATCTACAACGATCGGATCCTGGCGGGCTTCGCCGGTTCGGCGGCCGACGGCTTCGCGTTGTTCACCCGGTTCGAGGCGAAGCTGGAGGAGTTCCACGGGAACCTGGAGCGGGCCGCGGTGGAGCTGGCGCGGGACTGGCGGAGCGATCGGGTGCTGCGGCGTCTCGAGGCGCTGCTTCTGGTGTCGTCGGCGGAGCGATCCTTCCTGCTGTCGGGAAACGGCGACCTCATCGAGCCCGACGACGGGATCGTCGCCGTCGGCTCGGGCGGCGCCAGCGCGCTGGCGGCGGCCCGCGCCTTGGCGAACCGGACCGAGATGCCGGCGCGCGCCATCGCCGAGGACGCGTTGCGGATCGCCGCCGGCATCGACCTGTACACCAACGACCAGATCATGGTCGAAGAGCTGTAGGGGGAAAGAGTCCGATGGCGGTCCGTCTCAAAGCGAAAAATCCAACGGCTCCCGGGCCCGCCGAGCCGGAGGGGGATCTGACGCCGCGCGAGATCGTGGCGGCCCTCGACCGCTACATCGTCGGCCAGCACAAGGCCAAGCGGGCGGTCGCCATCGCGCTGCGCAACCGCGTCCGCCGCCTCAAGCTGCCACCCGAGATGGCCGAGGAGGTGGCGCCCAAGAACATCATCATGATCGGCCCGACCGGCGTCGGGAAGACCGAGATCGCCCGGCGCCTGGCGCGGCTCGCCCGCTCCCCGTTCATCAAGGTGGAGGCCTCCAAGTACACCGAGGTTGGATACGTGGGCCGCGACGTCGAGTCGATGGTCCGCGACCTGGTGGAGCAGGCGGTCGAGATGGTCAAGGCGGAGCGGGTCGCCGAGGTGCGCGAGGCGGCGCGCCGCAACGTCGAGGAGCGGTTGCTCGCCCTGCTCCTCCCCGGCAGCGACCGGGAGACGGTGACGCGGCCGGGAGACCCGGCCCCGCCGGAGTCCCAGGAGAGTTACGAGAGGACGCGCGAGAAGCTGCGCCGCCGGCTGCGGGACGGCGAGCTGGAGGACCAGGAGGTGGAGATCGAGGTGCGGCAGGACAGCCTCCCCGCGTTCCGGATCTTCGGCGCCGGGGGGCTGGAGGAGATGGACATCAGCCTGCGCGAGTCGCTCGGCGGCCTGCTGGGGGCGCGGCGCAAGCAGCGGCGGGTGGCGGTGCGCGAGGCGCGGGACATCCTGCAGCGCGAGGAGGAGGAAAAGCTCGTCGATCAGGAGGCCGCGCGGCGGCAGGCGCTGCGGCGCGTCGAGGAGTCGGGGATCATCTTCATCGACGAGATCGACAAGATCGCGGGACGGGAGCAGGGGCGCGGGCCCGACGTGAGCCGCGAAGGGGTGCAGCGCGATCTGCTGCCCCTGGTCGAGGGGACCACCGTCAGCACCAAGCACGGCGTGGTGCGCACCGATCACATCCTGTTCATCGCCTCGGGAGCGTTCCACGTCAGCAAGCCGGCCGACCTGATCCCGGAGCTGCAGGGGCGGTTCCCGATCCGGGTCGAGCTGGAGCCGCTGGGGGCGGCGGAGTTCGTACGCATCCTGACCGAGCCGAAGAACGCCCTGGTGCGCCAGTACCAGGCCCTCCTCCTGACCGAGGGGATCGAAATCGAGTTCACCGAGGACGCCGTCCGCGCCATCGCCGATCTCGCGGCGGAGGTCAACCGGCGCAGCGAGAACATCGGCGCCCGGCGGCTGCACACCGTCATGGAGCGGCTCCTCGACGACATCTCGTTCGAGGCGCCCGAGATGCGCGAGCGGAGCATCGCCATCGACGCCGCCTACGTCCAGCGCATGCTCGCCGACGTCGTCCGCGATCAGGACCTCAGCCGCTACATCCTGTGATCGCCGCCTCCAGAACCCGCCGGCGGGCCGCCGTCGCCGCGCTGCTGGCGGCGCTGCTGGCGGTCGGCGCCGCGGCCTGCGGGAAGAAGGGGCCGCCGGTGGCGCCCATCC
>JBOGOE010000048.1:0-18878 GCA_050747445.1 Candidatus Polarisedimenticolia bacterium
GTCCGGGCCGCACCGGCGAAGCGCAGGCAGCGGACAGCAGGAGCAGCGCGAGCAGCGCGGGCGCGCGCGTCACGCCGGGCTCCCCGGCGCCGGGGTACGGCTCCGAAGGGCGACGAGCGCGCCGAGCCCGGCGGCGAGGATCACGCTCAGCCCGCAGAACTTGAGATCGACGATCGCCCCGGGTGAGGGCAGGAGGCACCAGAGGGCCGCGGCCATCCACGCGGCCAGCAACGGAAGCAGGGCCCGCCAGGGTTCGCGGAAGAAAAACGGCACCAGCGAAAGGACGACGTAGTCGTAGTGACTGAGATGGGACGCCATGAACACCGTGATCAGACCGGCCAGCCAGCCGTCGCCGGTGGAGCCGGCGCGCAGGAAGAAGGCCAAGGCCACCATGAGGCCTGCGACGAGCCCCGCGTAGAGGGGGAACCGGGCGGCAAAGGTCTTCTGCGACGCGTCAATCCAGTTGCGTGGCCGGCCCTCCTGCCAGTCGCGGACGAGGGCCGCCGCATTGTGGGAGCCGGCGTACATGAATGGGTAGCGCAGGCTGATCACGTTCGGGGACAGCTTCCCGGCGTGCAGGCCGATCTTTCCGAGGAAGGCCCCCCACGGTCCGCCGCCTCCGGGAGAGGGGAGGAGCGAGGTGAGGAGCACGAGGGTGGTGAGTCCGGCGGCCAACGAGCCGTAGAAGGCCCGGTGTGAGCGCAGAACCGCGGCACGGTCGCGCCGCAGGAGGTCGCGCGTCAGCATCCCTGCGACCAGGAAGATCGGAAAGACCCGGAGCAGCACCGCGATCGAAAACAGGGTGCCGGAGAGCATTCCCCGCTTCACCCGCCACGCCGCCAGTGCCGCCAGGAGCACGAAGACATGCAGGTGCCGGAGATAGGCTCCGCCGGTCATCGCGTAGTCGTTGAAGGGGTTCGCTGCCCACAGGAATACGAACAGCAGCGCCTGGCGTGCGCCGATCCAGCGGGCGACGAACCACGCGGCCGCGATCAGAAGGGCGAGATCGAGCCATGCGGCCGTGGTGATGAACATGTCGGTCGGCAGAAGAGGCTGACGCGCGAGTCCACCGAGAACTGCGGTGACCAAGGGTGTGCCGTTGTACCCGTGATCCTGGACGAGGGCGCCGGAGCGCCACAGGTCGGGGGCCCGGGCGCGGAAATACGCCACGTCCTCCTTGAAGGCCGCCCAGCGCGGCGCGGAGAAACGCGCGCGAACCGGTTCGGAGCGGCGCAGGGACTCGTCCCGGGGCATGAAAGCGTACGTCTCGAGCGATCGTACGGCGCCATCCCCGCTCGTTCCATCCGGAGCATCCTCCGACTCCGCACGGACGCTGGCGTCGTAAAGTCCTGCATAACCCAGCTCGGCGAAATGCTTCGTATTGAGGTAGTAGTGGAAGAATTCCGGATAGTGAATCGGGACGAAGGGCTTCCACTCGATGTGCCCGACGAGGGCGGCCCCCGCCAGAACCGCCAGAACCGAGGTGAAGCGGCGCTTGAGGAGGACGCTGCGTCGACGCAGGAGCAGCAGGGCCGCGAGGACCGAGAGAAGGAGGAGACGGATCAGGACGGGCATCCCGCTCATCATGGGGAGACCGCGCGGGCGGCGGACGCGGGAGCCGGCACGGCCGGAAGTCTAGGCCGCGCCCGCGGGGTCGTCAAGCCGGCCGGCGGCCGCCGCACGCGTGGATGGCCGGACCTGATCTATGATGGTGCCTCCAGAACGGGCCTGTAGCTCAGATGGATAGAGCAGGGGATTCCTAATCCCCGCGCCGGAGGTTCAAATCCTCTCAGGCCCACCATACCCGGGAGCGGAGCGCGGCGATGAAGAGCCTCGAGCGGCATCAGATCAAGAGAGACGAGCTGGTCACCCTGCTGGAGCGGACCGCCCTCTATCTCGAGGGAAACACGCGGCGGGTCGTGTGGATCGCCGCGTCGGTGGTGCTGATCGCGCTCGCCGGCCTCGGGCTGCGCTCGTGGATGTCGCGGAGGGAGGCCGCCGCCTCCTTTCTGGCGGGCGAGATGATCCAGACCTACCGGGCGCCCGTCACCACCTCGCTCGAGGACCTGCAGGCGGCCCCGGGCGGCGTCCTGACGTATGCGACGACCCGGGAGCGGGATGGACGCGTCCTGGAGCTGGCGGAGGATCTCCTGGCCCGGTACGGCCGCAGCGGCGCGGCGCCGGAGGCGCGGTACTACCGGGGCCTGGCGCTGGCGGGTCTGGGGCGGTCCGAGGAGGCGCGCACCGCCTTCGAGGAACTGCTCCGGCGCGACCCTCGCGATTTCCTGGCTCCCCTGGCACGCATGCAGCTGGCCCGGATGTTCGAGAGCGCCGGTCAGCCGGCCGACGCGCTGTCGCATTATGAGGCACTCTCCACGGACTCCCGGATCCGGTTCCCGCGCGAGGAGGGACTCCTGGGGGTCGCCCGGTGCCAGGAGGCTCTCGGACGGAGGGAGGACGCCCTCAAAACCTACCGCCGCATCGTCAGCGACTTCCCGGACTCGGACTACCAGTTCGAGGCGCGGCGGAAGGTCGACGATCTGTCCTGAGACGGTCTCCGATCCCCATGCGGCGCTTCGTGAACATGGCCAAGAGCGGCAGGATGGCGGCGCACCGTCGCGTCGTTCCCGGCAGGCGGATCGTGCCCCGGGCGACCAGCGCGCCCCCCGGTCGCGGCCGCACCACGACGCGGCGCGGGCCGCCCGGTGGCGGTCGCGGGAGACCATCGTCGGGCTCGTGACCCGGACGGGATCCTAGAAGGGAATGTCGTCCTCGGGTGGCGGGCCGGCGCTGTCGTCGGGCGCCACCACCTCGCGCGGGGGGGCGGCCCGGCCCTCGCCGGATTCGGGAGGACGTCCGAGCATCACCACGCGCGTGGCCCGGATCTCCGTCGTGGTCCGTTTGTTGCCCTCGCGATCGTCCCATTGCCGGGTCTGCAGCGACCCTTCCACGTAGACCTGCTTCCCCTTGCTCAGGTGTTCCCGGACGATCTCGGCCTGCTTCCCCCAGACGACGATACGGTGCCACTCGGTGCGCTCCTGGCGCGCGCCGGCTTTGTCGGTCCAGACATCGTTGGTCGCCAGGGTGAAGTTGGCGACGGCGGCACCGCCCTGTGTGTAACGCACCTCCGGGTCGCGGCCGAGGTTGCCGATGAGGATGACTTTGTTGACGCTCGCCATGGACGTCTCCCTTCCTGTCGTGATCGGCCCGGGGCGAAGCCTACCACAACCTCCGGGACCCGGGTTGCGGGGGGAACGGGCGGGGGGCGCGGGCGGTTGCCACGGGACCGAGCGCACGCGTAAAATCCCC
Source organism: Candidatus Polarisedimenticolia bacterium (assembly GCA_050747445.1). Taxonomy (GTDB): domain Bacteria; phylum Acidobacteriota; class Polarisedimenticolia; order Gp22-AA2; family Gp22-AA2; genus JBOGOE01. The sequence goes on from JBOGOE010000048.1 coordinate 3,310, forward strand.
GCCCCCGCGGGAGTCCGGGAGGGGAACGCGTCATGCAGGGGGAGCGGAGCCTGATCCGCGCAGTCGGCGCCATGAGCGCGGTGACCGCCTCGAGCCGCGTGCTCGGGTATGCGCGCGACACCCTTCAGGCGGCGCTGCTCGGCGCCGCGCACTCCTCCGACGCCTTCGTGATCGCCTATCGGATCCCCAACATGCTCCGGCGGCTGGTTGCGGAGGGGGCGGTGACGTCCACCTTCGTGCCGGAGTTCACGGGCCTCCTGCAGGGCCGGGATCGGCGGTCCGCGTGGCGATTCGCCGGATCCATGGTCTACGTGTTGTCCGCGGCCCTCGCCGCCCTCGTCGTTCTTGGAGTCCTGGGGTCGCCGTGGCTGGTCCGACTCCTGGCCTGGGGTCTCGCGGTCTCGCCGGCGACCTTCGACCTGACGGTGGCGCTCAACCGGCTGATGCTCCCGTACGTCCTGTTCATCTCGCTGTCGGCGGTGGCGGCGGGAATGCTCAACGCGTTCGAGTTCTACGCCCTCCCCGCCGCCACTCCGATCCTCCTGAACCTGGCGGTCATCGCCAGCGCCCTGGCGCTCCGGGATCGATTCCCGGATCCGTCGTTCGCCTTCGCGTTCGGAGTCCTGACGGGGGGCGTGCTTCAGCTGGCGGTGCAGGTGCCCCTCCTCCTGAGACTTGGTCTCGACCTGCGGCCGCCGCGCCCGTTCGACGTGGAGGGGGTCCGGCGCGTCGTCCGGGTGCTGTTGCCGCGGATGTTCGGGGCCGGCATCACCCAGGTCAACCTGGTGGTCGATACCCAGTTCGCCGCGGCGCTCCGGCCGGGCAGCGTCTCCTTCCTCTACTATGCCGTCCGCGTCACCGAGCTCACGCTCGGTCTGTTCGCCGTGAGCCTGTCCACCGTGTTGCTGCCCCGTCTGTCGCGCGCGGCCGGAGGCGGCGACCTCGCCCTCGTCCGGGCCACGCTGGGCACCGCGCTCCGCCTGCTGTTGTTTGTCACCATTCCCGCGACCATCGGTCTCGTCATCCTGCGTGTGCCGATCATCCACGTGCTGTTCGAACGCGGCCGGTTCGGGGCGGCCGACACCGCCCTCACGGCGGGGGCCCTCGGCTGGTACGCGATCGGGCTTCTCCCGTATGCGGCGATCGGGATCCTGGCGACCGCCTTCCATGCGTTCCGCGACACGCGCACTCCCATGAGGCTCGGTCTCCTGACCTTCGCCGCGCATCTGGGCCTCAACGCGGCGCTCTCGGGACCGATGGGGCACGCGGGGATCGCACTGTCGACGTCGCTGACCGCGTGGCTCGACGCGACGCTGCTGCTCCTGCTCCTCCGCCGCCGCGCCGGCCCGATCCGGGCGGGGCTTCCCCTGACTGCGGCGCGCAGCCTCGGCGCGGGGGGCGTCATGGCGGTGGTCCTCGCGCTGGTCTCGGGCCGGATGGAGATCGGCGCGCTGCAGGGGTTCGCGCTCAAGGGCGCCGCGCTCGGAGCGATGATCGGGGGCGGTGCGGTCGTGTACCTCGGCGCCCACCGGCTGCTCGGCGGGCGGGAGGCGGGCGCCATCGCCGCGGCGCTCCGGAAGGACGCGTGAGGATCGTCGCGCAGCGCGTGACGCGTGCCGAGGTGAGGAGCGGGGGCGACACCGTGGCCCGCATCGGTCGCGGGCTGCTGCTCCTGATCGCGGTCGAGAAGACCGATACGCCGGCCGTTCTTGACTGGTGCGCGGACAAGGTGCTACATATGCGGGTCTTCGAAGACAGCGCGCACAAGATGAACGTTTCCGTCCTCGATACGGGGGGCGAGATGCTCGCCGTGTCCCAGTTCACGCTGGCCGCCGATCTGAGCCGCGGTCGCCGCCCGGGTTTCGAGCGCGCGGCGCCGCCCGCCGAGGCCGAACCGCTGTTCGAGGCCTTCGTCGCCCGCCTCCGGTCCGGCGCATGCCGCGTCGCCACCGGCCGCTTCCGGTCCATGATGGAAGTCGAGCTGGTCAACGACGGCCCCGTGACCATCGTGATCGAGCGGGGCGGATCGTGAGAATGGAGCGGCTGGTCGAGGATTTTCTGCAACATCTGGCGGTCGAGCGGGGTCTCTCGAAGAACACTGCGCTCGCCTACGGGCGCGATCTGGTCAAGTTCGCCCGCTTCCTGAAACTGAAGGGGCGGACCCCGCGCCAGGTGCGCCAGGGCGAAGTCGACGGTTTCGCCCGGCGGCTGGCGGAGGAGGGGCTGCAGGCCAGGTCAATCCGCCGGGCGCTCAACGCCGTGCGGACGTTCTATCGCTTCCTGCTGCGCGAGCAGGTCGTCGCGGAGGATCCCACCGCCGCGGTCCGGGCCCCGCGCACCACACGGAGCCTGCCCCGCTTCCTCACCCTGGAGGAGGTCGATCGGCTCCTGGCCGCCCCGGACGTGTCGACATCGCTGGGGTACCGCGACGCGGCCATGCTCGAAGTGCTCTACGCCACCGGTCTGCGGGTTTCGGAGCTGGTCTCGCTCCGGTCGCGCGACCTCAACCTCGAAGGCGGTTTCCTGCGCTGCGTCGGGAAGGGGAGCAAGGAGCGGCTGGTGCCGATGGGACGGAAGGCGGCGGCGCGCCTGCGGGACTATCTCGGCAGGGCCCGGCCGGAGCTCCTGCGCCACGGGAATCACCCCGCCCTGTTCGTCAACAGCCGTGGCGGGGCGATGACCCGCCAGGGCTTCTGGAAGATCCTCAGGAACTACGGCCGCCGGCTCGGCCTGCGCGGCCGGCTGAGCCCGCACGTCCTGCGCCACTCCTTCGCGACGCATCTGCTGGAACGCGGCGCCGATCTGCGATCGGTCCAGATGATGCTGGGACACGCCGATATCTCGACGACGCAGATCTACACGCACGTGAACCGCGAGCGTCTTCGCCGGATCTATCGCGACTTCCACCCGCGCGCCTGAGCGTCGCGCAATTGCTTGACAGCCCGCGAAGGCGTGTGCTTGACTTGCGGCATGGCGCCCGAGGACGATGATTTCGAACGCCCGCTGCGCGAGCTGGAACAGAAGATCGAATCGCTCTCCGGAGTACCGGGCGCCGAGGATCGCGCCGACGAGATCGGCCGGCTCGAGCGTCGTCTCGAGGCGCTCCGCCAGGAGATCTACTCGCGCTTGACGCCGTGGCAGCGCACCCTGGTGGCGCGTCACCCGAGACGCCCCTACACCCTCGATTACATCGGCCTCCTGTTCACCGACTTCGTCGAGATCCACGGCGATCGGAAATTCGCGGACGATCCCGCGATCGTCGCGGGGTTCGGCAGCTACAAGGGCGCCCCCGTGGCGATCCTCGGCCACCAGAAGGGTCGGGACACGCGCGAAAAAGTGAGACGCAACTTCGGCATGCCCCGCCCCGAGGGGTATCGGAAGGCGGTCCGGCTGATGGATCTGGCGGAGAAGTTCCAGAGACCGTTGTTCACCTTCGTCGATACGCCGGGCGCCTACCCCGGAAAAGGGGCGGAGGAGCGCGGCCAGGCGGAAGCCATCGCCGTCAGCCTGCGGACCATGGCGCGTCTCACGGTCCCCACCGTGGTGACCCTCACGGGGGAAGGGGGCAGCGGCGGGGCGCTGGCGATCGCCGTCGGGGACCGCGTGCTCATGCTGGAGCACGCCGTCTACTCGGTGATCAGCCCGGAAGGTTGCGCCGCGATCCTGTGGTCCGATCAGTCCAGGGCAAAGGAGGCCGCGCGGGCCATGCGGATCACCGCACCCGACCTCAAGGAGCTCGAGATTGTCGATGCCATCATCCCGGAGCCGGCGGGGGGGGCGCAGGTCGACCACGGCCGCCAGGCGGCGATCCTCGACGGACACCTCATGACCTGCCTCGAGGAGCTGCGCGCGCTTTCGCCCGGCGAGCGCGTCGAACGCCGCTACCAGAAGTTCCGGCGGATGGGGCGCTTCGGGCAGGCGAAGTTTTTCTGAGCGCGCGTTTCGCTTCCCGCCACAGCGCTTCCATGCGGACGCGGTGCTCCGGCGCAGTCCTCAGCCCACGCTCGCGGAGCCGATCCTCCACGTAGCGGAATCGCGCCATGAATTTGCGGTTGGCGGCCTGGAGCGCCTCCTCCGGGTCGAGATCCTGCTGCCGCGCCACGTTGGCGAGGGTGAACAGGAGATCGCCGAGCTCCTCGGCGACGGCGCGGCGCGCCGCCTCACCCCTCCGCCGCAGCGCCCGCTCGAGTTCGCCAAGCTCCTCCCTGACCTTGGCGAGCAGTTCCGGGAGATCGGGCCAGTCGAAACCGACGCGCGACGCCTTGGTGGACAGCCGGAGCGCTTTCAGGAGCGCGGGGAGGGCCGCGGGAACGCCTGCGAACAGGGAGCCGTCGGCGCGGTGCCGCCGCTCCTCGACCTTGATCTGCTCCCACTGGGCCAGCACCTGGCCGGACGTCGAGACGCGCGCGTCCGCGAACACGTGGGGGTGGCGGCGCACGATCTTGTCGGCGATCCCGTGCGCGACGCCTTCGAGGTCGAAGGCGCCCCGTTCGTTCGCGACCTGCGTCTGGAACACGATCTGGACGAGCAGGTCGCCGAGCTCCTCGCGCAGGGCCGGCAGCGATCCCGAGGCGATCGCGTCGATCACCTCGTAGGTTTCCTCGAGCAGGTAGGTGGAGAGGCTCTCGAGCGTCTGCTCCCGATCCCAGGGGCAGCCTCCGGGGCCGCGCAGGCGCTTCATGATCGCGACGAGTCGTTCGATCCCGGACATTGGTCCCCACCCGCGGACGGGGCGCATCATAGACCGCCGCGCGACGCGCCGTCCACGCGGCATCTCTTGTCAGTCGTCGCGCGACGATGCTATCCTGCGCGAGGTTCTCGGTGTCCGGGCGGCGCGCGGAGGGAGATCGGTGAGCGACAAAAAGGAAAGCGCGCGCCCTCAGGAAGTCCGGGTCATCGATCGACGCATGTTCACTCCGGAGGGTGCCCCGCGGATGCCGGACGCCCCGCCCGAGGACGCCACCCACCCTGCGCCTCCGCCGCCGGAGAGCGGAGCGGGGCGCGCGACGTCGCGTCGCGGCGAGCCGGTCGCGGGCGCCGGCGGGGTCGCCGCATCGCGCGAGGAGCAGGTCGCGACGGCGCACTTCAAGAACCTGGTCCTCAACCTGGCGACGACGGCCGCGGCCAACCTCGGCGAGATCCCCAACCCGTTCAGCCGGCAGACGGAGATCGATCTCGAGGGGGCGCGGCAGGTCATCGACCTGCTGCAGGCCCTCGGTCACAAGACCCGGGGCAACCTGTCGCCGGAGGAGCAGGAGCTGCTCGACTCGCTCCTGTTCGATCTGAAATCCAAGTTCGTCGCCTTGCAGTCGAAGGCTCCGAAGGCGCCGTGAACGGCCGCCCGGGATCGGGCTCCGGTTCGCTCGATTGATGCGCCGGACGCGCGTCCGCCACGTCCTCCTGATCGCCGGCGTCGTTCTCCTCGCGGTCCCGGGCGCCCGGGCGCAGGACGCGGAGGTCATCCTTCTCGACCCCAACCGCCCGCTGATCCAGGACCCCCGATCCGTGGCGCCGCCGCAGGAGGCGCCGCGCGCCTCCATCCCGGCCCCCGTGCCGGGCGCCGACGCCCGGGAGGTCCTCTCCGACCTCTGGTTCCGCCACCGCGGTCTGCTGGCGCGGGGTGAGACGGAGGAGGCGACCCGCCAGATCGAGACCGTCCTGCAGTTCATGAAGCGGGAGGGGATCGGCGCGGCACCGGAAATCGCCGCCGCGTTCCAGGTGGAAGGCCGCCGGGCCCTCGACGAAGGCGATTACCGGGCGGCGCTGGAGCGGTTCCGTCTGGCCGCTCGCTTCAACCCGGATGCGGCCTCGGCGCGCTTCGGACTGGCGGCGGCGCTGCTGCGCGGCGACCGGGATCTCCGGGGCGCGGCGGCCGAAATCGGGCGGGGATTCACGACGCGCCTGACGGACCCGTCCGTCCTGCACCATCTGATCGGCAACGGGTCGTTCATCGCGTTCCTGGGGGCCTGCGCCGGCGTGGGGACCGCCCTTCTGCTGCTGTGCGTGCAGAGGGCGCCCGCGCTGTTCCACGACCTTCGGGAGCGCTCGCGCGGACGCCTGTCGGACGAATCGGCCGGTCTGATCGGCTGGGCGATCCTGCTTCTGCCGGTGGTGGTGCTGCTGCCGATCGCCGCCTGCCTCGCGATCTGGACGGCGCTGTTGTTCGTCTATTTCCGGCGGGGGGAGCGTGTCGTGGCGTCGACGCTGCTCCTGCTCCTGGCGCTCGGAGGCCCCGCGGGTCTGGCGCTCGAATGGGCCTTCGCGACCGCATCGGACCCCGCGGCCCGCGCCCTCATCCAGGCGGCGCGCAGCGGCGCCTCCACCGAGCACACGGGAGCCCTGCAGCAGATGGTGGACGATCACCCGGGCGAGACCCTGCTGCTGTTCCTCCTGGCGGGCTCCCAGCGGGCGGCGGGGCGGGTCGACGACGCCATGACGACCTGCCGGCGCGCGCTCGAGATCGATCCCGGGAACGCCCGCGTCCTGATCAATCTGGGAAACCTCCACGCCCTGCGGCAGGAGTACGCGCTCGCGCAGAACCTCTACCGGCGCGCGACGGAGGCGGATCCCACCATGGCGCTGGCCCGTTACAACAGACACCTTGCCCACCTGGAGACGTTCCAGCTCGAGGCGGCGGAGGAGGATCTGCGGGAGGCCCGGCGGATCGACGAGGCGCTGGTGGGCGCCCTCCTCTCCCGGGGCGTCGAAGGGCAGGAGCGGCGGACGCCGGTCGACGCGGTCTGGCCCGCGGGCGAGATCTGGAAACGGGCGTTCGATCTGCAGATGGGTAGCGGGCTGCGCCGCGCCTGGCTCCAGGCGCTCGGGTCGCCCGCCACGCTCGCCGGCGCGGGCGCCATTCTCCTCGCCTTCATCGCTCCGGGGCTGGGAATCGCGCCGCGCGCGCACATGGCGCGCCGCTGCCGGCGATGTGGCCGGGCGTACTGCCGGCGCTGCCAGGTCGTCACCAAGTACGCGGATCATTGTTCGCAGTGCGTCCATCTCTTCATCCTCCGCGACGGTCTGGCCCCGGCAATCAAGAGCCGGAAGCTCGAGGAGGTCCAGCGCTATCGCCGGCGGATTTTCATCGGCGAGAGGATTCTGAGCCTGGTCCTTCCGGGCGGCGGGCATGTGCTGGGGGGGCGGACGGTTCTCGGTGCGTCGCTTCTGTCGGTCTGGGGAATCGCCTGGATCGGGCTGCCGCTCCGGGGCGACCTGCTGGTGTCGCCGCTGTCGCTGGAGTCGGCCACCGGGCCCGGGACCCTGATCGGCTTCCTGGCGGCCGCGCTGGCGGCGTGGCTGCTGGGGAACCTCACCGACCACGAGCGGGCACAGGAGTAAGCCATGGCTCTCAAGGGAACACTCAAGGACTTCAGCCTGGCCGACATCTTCCAGCTGATCGGCATCCAGAAGAAGACCGGCGTGCTGACCCTGAAAGGGGGGCAGGAGGTCGTCACCGTCTCCTTCGTCGATGGGGACGTGGTCGGCGCCGACGCCCTCAACCGGAGGCTGGAGGACCGGCTGGGGACCGTCCTGGTCAAGACGGGACGGATCACCGAGGCGCAGCTTCAGGAGGCGCTGCGCATCCAGAAGAGCACCCTCAAGCGGATGGGTAACATCCTGGTGGAGAACCGGTTCATCGACGCCAACGCCCTGCGCGCGGCGCTGCAGATCCAGATCTCCCAGATGATCTACCGGCTGTTCCGCTGGAGCGATGGCGAGTACAACTTCACCCAGGAGACCCGGGTCGATTTCGACCGGGAGCACGTCGTGCCGACGTCCGCCGAGAGCATCCTCATGGAGGGGGCGCGCATCCTGGACGAATGGCCGATGATCGAAAAGGCCATCCGTTCGTTGAATGCCGTCTTCCAGCGGGCCGGCGTGGAAGTGGCGGCGGCCGCCCGGGGAGAGGCGTCGGCACCCGCTCCCGACGAAGCCGCGCGTGCCGTCACCCTGAACGAGCAGGAGATGATCGTCTGGAACCTGGTGGACGGCAGGCGGAGCGTCCAGGAGGTCGTCGAGCGCTCGACACTCGGGGAATTCGACACCTGCCGCGTGATGTTCGATCTCATCGGGCGCCAGCTCCTCGAGGAGGCCCGTCCGGGGGCGCAGAAGGCCGTTGCGCCGGCCGCGAAGGCCGCGGCAGCGCCGCGCGGTTCACCGCTCGTCCTTGGCCTCGGCTATCTGGTGATCGTGGTCCTCGCCGGAGGGGCGGTTCTCTTCCGGGCCCAGGAGCAGGTGGGCGAGCTGGCCCGCGGAGGGGGTGCGTTCACCGCGCTGGGCTCGCTGGCGCGTCCCACCGAGGTCCGGGGCATCCGCCGGGCAATCGGGCGCAGCCGCCTCCAGCGCATCGACTTCGCGCTCCAGGTCTATTACCTCCTGAATCGGGGCTACCCCCAGGATCTGCGGAACCTCGTGACGACGCGGCTTTTGAAGCCCGCGGGGATCATCGACCCCTGGGGTCGTCCGATACAGCTGGAAGTCTCCCCGCGGGGATACCGGGTCTGGACGGCCGCTCCACCCGACGAGCCGGAGGGAGCGGACAGGGTCGATCGGATCTCCTCTTCAGGTGACGTAACCAATTGATGTAAAAGAGTTAACCTCTGTGGACCGCAGCGGATCATGGACCATGATGAAACTTGACAATGGTACGCTCAACTCCTATACTCCCCAACGCCGGACCTGGTTTTCAGGCCGGTACGAAGGTCCCGGAGGAGGACATCAATGAGCAAGATCATCGGCATCGACCTGGGGACGACCAACTCGGTGGTCGCCATCATGGAGGGCGGCAAGCCGGTCGTGATCCCCAATGCCGAGGGGGCACGGACCACCCCATCGGTCGTGGCGTTTACGGACAAGGGGGAGTTGCTCGTCGGTCAGGTGGCGAAACGCCAGTCGATCACCAATCCGGAAAACACCGTCTTCTCCATCAAGCGTTTCATGGGGCGACGGATGGAGGAAGTCACCGAGGAGATGAAGATGGTGCCCTACCGGGTCGTGGCGGGCGCGGGGAACGCCGTCAAGGTCCGGATCCGCGGCAAGGACCACAGCCCGGAGCAGATCTCGGCCTCCATCCTCCAGAAAATGAAGCAGTCGGCGGAGGACTACCTCGGCGAGAAGGTGAGCCGCGCCGTGATCACGGTGCCGGCCTACTTCAACGACGCCCAGCGGCAGGCCACCAAGGACGCGGGGCGCGTCGCCGGCTTCGAGGTCGAGCGGATCGTGAACGAGCCGACGGCGGCGGCGCTGGCGTACGGACTGGACAAGAAGAAGGACGAGGTCATCGCCGTCTACGACTTCGGGGGGGGGACCTTCGACATCTCGATCCTCGAGGTCGGCGAGGGGGTCGTCGAGGTCAAGTCGACGAACGGGGACACGCACCTGGGAGGGGACAACATCGACCAGCGGATCGTGGAGTGGATCGCGGCCGAGTTCAAGAAGGACCAGGGAATCGATCTTGCCAAGGACCGGATGGCCCTGCAGCGACTCAAGGAGGCGGCCGAAAAGGCCAAGTGCGAGCTCTCCACGGTCATGGAGACCGAGATCAATCTGCCGTTCATCACCGCGGATGCAAGCGGTCCGAAGCATCTCACCCTGAAGCTCTCACGGTCGCAGTTCGAGCGTCTGGCGGGAGACCTGTTCGAGCGTTCCATGCCGCCGGTCGAGCAGGCGCTCCGGGACGCGGGGCTGAAAGCCTCGGACATCAACGAGGTCGTCCTGGTGGGCGGGTCGACGCGCATCCCGAAGATCCAGGAGCTGGTCCGTCAGTTCTTCGGCAAGGAGCCGCACAAGGGGGTCAACCCGGACGAGGTGGTGGCGGTGGGCGCCGCCATCCAGGCGGGGGTGCTCGGAGGCGAGGTGAAGGATCTGCTCCTGCTCGACGTCACCCCGTTGTCGCTGGGCATCGAGACGCTCGGCGGGGTGATGACCCGGTTGATCGAGCGCAACACCACGATCCCCACGCGCAAGAGCGAAACCTTCTCCACCGCCACCGACAGCCAGACGAGCGTCGAGGTGCACGTGCTGCAGGGCGAGCGGGAGCTGGCGCGGGACAATCGGACCCTGGGGCGGTTCCACCTCGTCGGAATCCCGGCGGCCCCCCGCGGCATGCCGCAGATCGAGGTGACCTTCGACATCGATGCCAATGGCATCCTGAACGTCGCCGCCAAGGACATGGCGACGAGCAAGGAGCAGAAAATCACCATCAGCGGCACCGGCACCCTGACCAAGGACGACATCGACAAGATGGTGCGGGAGGCCGAATCACACGCCGCCGAGGACCGCAAGCGGCGCGAAGAGATCGAGCTGCGCAATACCGCGGAAACGCGCGTCTATCAGATCGAGAAGCTCCTGGAGGACAACCGGGACAAGGTGACTCCGGACGACGACCGCGCCATCCGGACCGCCATCGAGGAGGTGCGCAAGGCGATGTCCGGCGGGGAGCGCGAACCGCTCGAGGCGGCGTTGCGCGGTCTGGAGAAGGCCTCGCACCGGCTCGCGGAGACGCTCTACCAGAAGACCGGGGGGGGGACCTCGCCCCCGGGTGGGACCGCCCCCGGCGCGGAGCCCGGCGGGAGCGCGGCGGGCGACGCGACGGCGGGCGGGCGGCAGGGGGACGTGATCGACGCCGAATACGTGGATGTCGACGAGACCAAGAGATGAGCGCGCGCTCCGGGCGGGGGGAGCCGGCGGGTCCCTGGGATCCGATTCGCGATCTCATGGGACTCAAGGAGCGCATGAACCGGCTCTTGGAGAGCGTCCTCCGCCGCGGGGACTTCTCGCGCGATGCGATACCGGTGTGGAACCCCGCGGTCGAGTTGCGCGAGAGCCGCGAGGCGTTCGTCCTCACCGCCGAGCTCCCGGGAGTCCGGAGGGAGGACGTGACCGTCCGTGTGGACGGCGGCATCCTCTCGGTGGAAGGGCGCCGGCACCGGGAGAAGGACCTGCGGGACGCGGAGCCGCTCCGCATCGAGATGTCGTACGGGCCATTCGCGCGGACTTTCCCCCTGTCGTCCCCGGTCGATGAGAGCAAGATCACGGCCCGGTTGCAGCTCGGCGTCCTCGAGGTGCATCTGCCAAAGGACGCGCAGGGACGCGGCCGTTCCATCCGGGTGGAGGTCTCCTGACCCTTGCTCAATTACTACGAGGTCCTCGGCGTCGACCCGAAGGCGCGACTGGCGGATATCAAAAAGGCCTACCGGCGGCTGGCGCGCCGCCATCATCCCGACCTGAATCCCGGTGACAAACGCGCCGAGGAACGCTTCAAGAAGATCTCGGAGGCCTACGACGTCCTCTCCGATCCGGGAAAGCGCCGCGCGTACGACGCCCAGTCGCGCGCCGGCGGCGCCGGCGCCGGGGACGCGGGTTTCTGGAGCACCGCCGAGGGGTTCGATCCGGGCGATCTCGGGGGGTTCTCATCGTTCTTTTCCGAAATCCTCGGCGGGGGCGCGCCGCCGCTCGACGAGGACGCCCCGCGCCGGGGGGAGGACCTCACCCACACCATCACCATCGGGTTCTTCGACGCGATGCGGGGACTGGTCACGCCGGTGGTGCTGGACGCGGAGACGGCATGTCTCCGCTGCTCCGGCCGCGGCACGGTTCCCTCACGCGCCCGCCGGCCCTGTGCGGACTGCGGCGGCACGGGGCGGATCAGCCACCTCTCCGGGCTGTTGCGCGTGGCCTCGACCTGCCGCCGCTGCCGCGGCCAGGGAACCCTCGGCGTGGAGGGGTGCGGTCACTGCCGCGGGAGCGGGGTCCTGAAACAGCGCGAGACGATCCGGGTGAACGTCCCCGCCGGGGTCGACAGCGGCTCGCGCGTCCGGGTCCCCGGGAAGGGAAGGGCGGGTCGGAACGGCGGTCCTCCGGGCGATCTCTTCCTCGGGACGCAGGTCGAGCCGCATCCGTTCTTCGCGCGGATTGGTGATAATATCCACTGCACCGTGCCGATCACGGTGACCGAGGCGTCCCTCGGCGCCCGCCTGGACGTTCCGACGATCGACGGCAAGGCGACGATCCGGATCCCGCCCGGCACGGAGAGCGGACAGAAGTTCCGCCTGCGCGGCAAGGGCGCGCCGCTCCTGCGCGGGGCGGGGCGGGGCGATCAGTACGTCGAAGCCCGTGTCGTCACACCGAAGGCCCAGGATGAGCGCACGCGGCAGATCCTGCGGGATCTCGGCGCGCTCCACCGCGGTGATGAACTGCGCCGCGGGCTTCCGGCCTGAGGCGGCGGAGGGGGGGCGATGCCGCGCAAGGGCAAGGGCGCCTACATGATCAGCGTCGTGGCGCAGCAGTTCGAGGTGCACCCGCAGACGCTGCGGCTGTACGAACGTGAGGGGCTCCTCAAGCCGTCCCGGACCCGGGGGAACACGCGGCTCTACTCGGACGAGGACCTCGAAGTCCTGCAGTTCATCCTGAAATTGACGCGCGAGCTCGGCGTCAACCTCGCGGGAGTCGAGATCGTCATGAACATGCGGCGGCGTATGCAGGCCATGCAGGAGGAGATGGACCGGTTCGTGGCGCGGCTTCGTGAGGAGCTCCACGGCCACCGGCGCGAGGCGATCACTCCCCCGTCGCGCGCCCTGGTCCGGGTGCAGTCGCCCGGGCGGATCCTCAGGGTCCGGAAGGGGTGACGGGTGGAAGAAGAGCGGACCGCGCGCAAGAAAGACTCCTCCTCCTCCGAGACGCTCAAGAAGTACCTCCAGGAAATCTCGCGCCTGTCGCGCATCACCCCCGACGAGGAGAAGGTCCTCGGGGACCGGATCCAGCGGGGTGACCGGGAGGCGCTCCGCACGCTGGTCGAAGCCAACCTGAGGTTCGTCGTCAGCTTCGCGAAAAAATACCGCAACTGCGGTCTGTCCTTCCTGGACCTGATCAACGAGGGGAACATCGGGCTCATCGAGGCGGCCAAACGGTTCAACCCGAAGAAGAACGTCAAGTTCATCACCTACGCGGTCTGGTGGGTCCGGCAGGCGATCATCCACGCGCTGTCGGACCAGAGCGGCGCCTTCCGCCTGCCGCAGAAGCAGGCCAACCTCCTCTACCGGATCGGCAAGACGATCTCGCAGCTGACCCTCGACCTCGAGCGCCATCCCTCACCGGACGAGATCGCCCTGAAGCTGGAGATCCCCGTGGAGGAGGTGATCAATCTCCTCCAGGTCGCCGACGAGAACGTCTCTCTCTCGACGGTCATCGACGAGGAGCACGAGTTCCATCTGTCGGACAAGCTGGAGCAGGACGTGATTCCCTCCGCGGATCTGCAGCTCCTCAAGTCGTCGCTCAAGGACCATCTCTACGCCTGTCTCGACGAGCTCGATCCCAAGGAGCAGAAGGTGCTGCGGCTGCGCTTCGGTCTGGACGAGGGGGAGCCAAAGACGCTCAAGGAGATCGGAGAGATGATGGGGCTGTCGCGCGAGCGCATCCGGCAGATCGAAGCACAGGCCCTCGAGAAGATGAATCGTTCGCAGAAATGCCAGCAGCTCCAGGGATACCTGAACTGAAGGGGGACGCCGCGACACCGGACCGCGGGACACCCATAGAGGCGGATGGGGCGGCCCCCTGCGCGGCCTGCGGGGGGACCGGTTTCGAGATCGTCGCCGACGCGCGGGGCGGGACGCGGGCGCGTCCGTGCATCTGCCGTCCGTCGGCGCGCCGTCCGGATCCGGGCGCCCTGCTCCAATCGGCACGCGTCCCCCCGCGCTACCGGGAGTGCGACTTCCAGAATTTCGACGCCTGGGGCGATCCACGGCAGGCCCTGTCCCTCGAGGCGGCGAGGACCCTGGCCCGGCGATTCGCGGACGAGTACCCGCTGAGCGATCGCGGGCTGATGCTCATCGGGCCACCCGGCGTCGGCAAGACGCACCTGGCGGTGGCGGTTCTCCGGCGCCTCGCGGTCGACAAGGGGGTCGCCACGCTGTTCTGCGACGTGCAGGATCTGCTGCGTCAGATCCAGGCGACCTTCGACGGTCGTGCGGTGACGAACGAGCCGGATCTGCTGCACCCGGTGCTGGGCAGCGAGGTCGTGCTCCTGGACGATCTCGGGGCCCGGCCGATCACGCCCTGGGTCGAGGAGACCCTGGCGCACATCGTGACCACCCGCTACAACGAACGTCGCGCCACCCTGGTGACCACCAACTATCCGGACGAGCCTGCGGGCGGGGCGCCGGGATTGATCGATCGGATCGGCCCGCGCATACGATCCCGGCTGTTCGAGATGTGCCAGGTGGTGATCCTGAGCGCGCAGGACTTCCGGGAGCAGATCCGGCGCGCCGATCACCACGGTCCCCGGGAGCGCGGTGACCGCGCGGAGCGACGGCCTTGAGAACGGACGGTCCGCACTACGAGGCGGTGATCCTCGGGGGGGCCCGCACCCCGATGGCCGCCTTCAACACCTTCTTCAGGGACGTGCCCGAGACCGAACTGGGCGCCATCGCCGCCCGGGAGGCGCTCCGCCGGTCCGGCGTGCCGTCGCAGCGCGTCGATCAGGTGGTGTTCGGCAACGCCATGCAGACCAGCGCCAACGCGCTCTACGGCGCGCGTCACGTGGCCCTCAGGGCCGGGCTCCCCGACACCGTCCCCGCCCTCACCGTCAACCGGCTCTGCGGATCGGGGATCCAGGCGATCGGCACGGCCGCGTCGCTGCTGCAGCTGCAGGAGGCGGAGGTGATCCTGGCCGGTGGCATGGAGAACATGACGCAGGCACCGCACGTCCTGCGCGGGATGCGGGCGGGGCTCCGGCTCGGGCACGCGGCGCTCGAAGACGCGCTGCTCGCGGGTCTGCACGACGGGTACTGCGGTTTCTCGATGTCACAGACCGCGGAGAACCTGGCGATCGAGCGGGGAATCAGCCGGCAGGACGCCGATGGGTACGCCCTGCGCAGCCAGCAGGCGGCGGAATCCGCGCACCGCGGGGGACGCTTTCAGGAAGAGATCGTCCCGGTCGAGGTCCGCGAGCGCGGCGCGCCCCTCGTGGTCCGCGACGACAATCATCGCCGGCCCGGGACCACAGCGGAGGGGCTGGCGAAGCTCCCCGCGGCGTTCGAGGGACGCGGCTTCGTCACCGCCGGAAACGCCTCGGGGATGGTCGACGGCGCGGCGGCGGTCGTCGTCGCCTCGAACCGGGCCGCGCGCGCGCTGGGCGCCCCGATCCTCGGCCGCGTGCTCGATATGACGGTCGCCGGCGTGCCACCGCGCATCATGGGAATCGGGCCGGTTCCGGCGATCCGGTCGCTCATGGATCGCTGCGGCCTGCGGCTCGACGCCATCGATCTGTTCGAGATCAACGAAGCATTCGCGGCGCAATACCTGGCGGTCGAAAAGGAGCTCGGTCTCGACCGGCAGCGGGTCAACGTCAACGGCGGCGCCATCGCCCTCGGCCATCCCCTGGGAGCGACCGGAGCGCGGCTGGTCCTGACGCTGCTCCTGGAGCTGCGCCGCCGCGGCGGACGCTACGGGGTCGCCAGCGCCTGCATCGGCGGCGGCCAGGGAATCGCCATGCTGGTGGAATCGGTGCGAACGGTCTGAGACACCGCCGGCCGGCCCGCGGGGCCGGACCGCAGGCGCGGAGGGAGCGATGT
>JBOGOE010000049.1:0-7067 GCA_050747445.1 Candidatus Polarisedimenticolia bacterium
TTGCTGCTCGTCGCCGTCAGGACCATGCCGGTGGCAAGGAAGAACAGGGTCACCCAGCGCCAGTCGGGGAGGTTCCCGGGATCGTCCCGGCGGAGCGCGAGGAGGCAGCCGCAGAGGGCCGCGATCGTCGTCGCAAGAAAGGTCGGCCAGTACATGTCTTGCGCGATGGCCCCCGAGGCGAACCCGAGCGCGAGGAGGAGCGCGGCGATCAACGCGACCCTCCCGCCGGGATGCCGCGTGCCGCTCCGCGCCGGTTGAGCGAGACGGGCACGCTGCGTGCGGTAGGCCAGCACGATGAGGGTCAGGATCAACGCCAGCGTCCGGAGGTCCTTCCCCCGCGACCAGAGGCTTCCCACCCCGAAGGAGCGGGAGAACTCCAGCGCCGCCGCGAGTTCGGCGGGCGCTCCGAACCGGAGGACGACGCACGCCATCACCAGGGCCAGGACGGCGCCCGAAGCCAGGAGCCTAAGGAGGCTTCGGAGGTCGCGTTCCAGCGCCAGACGGCCCGCGACGATCAGACCGATCCCGAGACCGAGCGTCGGATAGACCAGGACGAGCGCGACGCAGGCGACCGCCCAGAAGCAAGCGCCCGGAGCGCCGTCGTGGCGGCGCCAGACGAAGAAGCGCGCGAAACAGACGGCGGCGAGGACCTGCGCGACGGTGTTGTAGCTGATGGCGTAGATATTGTGATACGGGACGGCGAAGGTGGCCGCCAGGGCGCAGCAGGAGGCGGTCGCCGGGGCGACGCCGGCCCGGACGAGGGCGCGCCGCACCATCCCGTACATCCAGAGGATCAGGGCGGCGAACAGGATCCGACCGAAGAGGACCAGCCCCACGGTGCCGAAGAGCGCCGAGTGGACCTTGAAGAAAGGATGGAAGAGCAGATAGACCGCCTGCTGCAGGAACAGGTCCGCGGCGAACAGCCGGCCGGTTTCCAGCAGGCCGAGGATTTCCCCGTAGTACTGCATCTCGTCGGAGAAATCGACGCCGGACAGGACGCGCGCCGCCTGGATCAGCCAGGCCGCCGTCAGGAACAGCGCGGGTCCGGACAGACCTCTAGTGACCCGCAATGACGACCACGTTCCAGCACAGGAGACGCAGGGGGGGGAAGAGCGCGAGCAGGGCGCGGTCGAGCCGTTCGAGCGGGACGTAGAGCGGGCGCCAGCGATCGGCTTCGTCGAGGATCACCTTCCAATAGCGCTCGCGGTTGGGGTCCCGGCGCTGCACCACCGCCATCACCAGGAAGATCGCCAGCGACGCCAGCCAGAAATAGCGCCGCTCGACCCGGGGGAAATGCCGCTTGAACAGCGCCAGATCGTTCCAGGTCAGCGGGTGCTCGTCGGGGGTGCGGACGCCGGTGGCGCGGGCGCGATAGACGTTGATGATCGGGTTGTAGGCCAGCGGGTCCCAGGTCACCAGGCGGCCGCCGGGCGCGAGCAGCCCCTTGAGCTCCGCGAGGGTCCGTCCGATATCGACGTGGTGCAGGAGGTTCCCCGCATAGATGACATCGAACGACGCGCCCGGGGGTAAACCGATGCCGTGCCGGCCGGCCTGGTGGGTGGCGACGCTCACCCCGTAGCGCCGGGCGACGGCGCGGGTCAGCTCCAGCATCCCGGAGGAGAGATCGACGGCGGTCACCCGCGCCCCGCGGAGCGCGAAATAGGCGCTCGCCTCGCCCAGACCGCACCCCAGGTCGAGGACCCTCAGGTCCCGGACGTCCCCCAGGCGGGCGTGGATGTAGCGCAGCTCCGGCGCGGTGCAGGCCTCGTTGGCGCGCCTCACGTCGATGGCGTCCGCCTCCGCCGAGCCGGCCCAGGCGTCGTGGAATCGTTCCTCGGCGTGCCCGGCATGCCGGCGGTCGAGATCCTGCCGTCCGCTGACCCGGCGGCCGAACTCGAGGGCCAGCGCGTCGAACAGGCGTTCGTTGCCCTCCTGGACCGCGTCCCGCCCGGACGCGTCGCCGTCGCGTTGCTGCAGCCTCGCGGTCTTCTCCGAGTCGCCGCGGACGTAGAGCCGCGCCGCGGTCAGGTCGCATTCGAGGGCCCCGGCCTCGGGCCGGGACCAGATCACCCGCAGGCGCGATCCCGGGTTCTCGAAACGGACGCTCTCGACGGCGCGCGCGAGGCGACCCGAGGTCTCCGCGTCGGCCCCGTGCCGCAGCCGATCGACGGCGCGCAGGAAATGATATTTGGCGCTCTCGAACCGGGCCTTCTTCGCCATGTCCAGAGTCTAGACCGCGGCGCCACGCAGGCGCGCGGCCGCCGCCATCACGTCCCCGCCCGTCAGCGGCCACGGCTTCCGCGGGGGCCTCGCGATGAACGTCCGCATCCTCTGGACCGTGGCCCCGAAGTAGCGCATCGAGATGGTCATCTCCGGGTAGCTGCCGTACATGCACCCTTCGCAGGCGGCGGCGACCGTCCGGACCTCGGCGCGGAAATCCTTTCTCCGATAGACCTCCGGGAAGCCGTCGTCCTGCACGTAGACGGGACGGTCGATCCGGTGATCGCAGCACGGGGCCCAGCGGCCGTTCGGCAGGATGGCGAAGTACAGGTTCGGCGTGTCGCAGACGCCGCCGTGGCGCTCCCTCCAGGTGACCGGTTCGCCGCGCACGAACCTTCCGATGTCGTCCAGATACTGGTCGCTGTCGTACAGCAGGAGACCGCGGTCCCGCATGAGGCGCACTTCCTCCAGGAGCGCATCGACCGCGCCGAAGTCGTCCCGGGTGAAGCGCTGGTCGGCGTCGAAGGTGCGGAACCCGCGGGGCTCGGAGAGCGGCGCGACGTGCACCGGCACCAGGGAGGTGTACCAGCCGATCGAGGTGCCGAAGCGGATGACCTCGGGGATGTCCCGGACGTTGTCGCGCTGCAGCACGCATCCCAGGGAGGCGAACGAATCCTCCCGGGGGAGGTGCCGGGTGAACGCGGCGATCGCCTCGAGCGCCCGTCTCCAGGAGCCGGGGAATCCACCGTTGATCCGGTCCTGTTTCGGCTCGTCCAGGGTGTCGAGGGAGATGGAGATGTCCCTGCCCCCCGCCTCGACGGCGCGGGCGATCTCCTCCTCGCGCGCCAGCCCGTTGGTCTGCATCCGGACGTGGATGCCGCGCGACTCGAAGGCCCGGATGATGCCGGGGAGATCCTGCCGGACGAACGGCTCCCCCCCCGTCAGCAGGACGATCGCCACTCCGACCCGCGCCAGGTTCTCCGCGATCCGCTCTATCTCCGCAAGGGTGCACTCGCGGACGTCCGCGTTGGCGAAGATGATGTTGCACTGCTGGCAGGTCAGGTTGCAGCGGGCGGTGATGTAGAACTGCACGTAGATCGGCACGTCCTTGGCCACCACGGCGCGCATCAGGGAACGCTTGGACCGGGCGGAGAACATCATGAATCGCGCGACGGGCGGGTGGGGACGCCGGGGAAGCGGTCGCGCACGGCCGCCGCAGGGAACGTCGGGACGCCGAGCGGCGGTCCGGCGGAGGCGGCGGGCGCCTCGAGGGGCAGGTTCCGCGACCCGGCGACGATGTAGAGCGGCCGCCCCTTCGACTCCTCGAAGATCCGGGCGACGTATTCCCCCACGAGCCCCGTCAGTAAGAGCTGCCCCCCGCCGAAGATCACCAGGGTCACCAGGACCGCCGTGAGACCGGGGATCGGCACGTCGGTGAAGATCTTGAGATAGAGCATGTACAGGGCCCCGGCGATCCCGGCGAGCACCGTGAGCAACCCGATGCGCGTGCCGATGACGATCGGCTTCGAGGAAAACGACATGATGCCGTTGGCGGCGAACGTCAGCATCTTCCGAAGCGGGTACTTGGTGCGACCCGCATGCCTCTCGTCCCGGTCGTAGTGGTAGGCGATGCTCCGGAACCCGACCCATGGGACCATGCCGCGCAGGAAGCGGTGCCGCTCGCGCATCCGCCGCAGCGTATCGGCGACCCGGCGCGACAGCAGCCGGAAATCTCCCGTGTCGATCGGGATCTCGATGTCGCACAGGCGGTTCAGGACGCGGTAGAAGGCGGCGGCCGAGGCTCTCTTCAGGAGCGATTCCCCCCGGCGGCGCCGCCTGACGCCGTACACCACGTCGTGCCCCTGGAGCGCCAGATCGAGCATGGGGGCGATGGCTTCGGGCGGATCCTGCAGGTCCGCATCAAGGATCGCGACGTAGTCGGTGCGGGCGTGATCGAGCCCGGCCGTCACCGCCAGCTGATGGCCGAAGTTCCGCGACAGGCCGATGAGCCCCGCGTGCGGGTGCCGCTCCGCCAGAGCCTGCAGCCGGGCGAGCGACCCGTCGCGCGAGCCGTCGTCCACGAACAGGAAGCGCACGTCGGCGCGGGGCCACAGCGTCCTGCGCAATCCCTCCAGCCGATCGTGCAGCGCCCCGAGGCAGGGCTCCTCGTTGTACACGGGTACGACCACGGTCAGGGTGGGCTTGTGGGTGGTCATGCGGTGCCGTTCCTCGGACGGGCGACGGGGCGCAGGGGACGGATTATACACTCCGGTCGCGCGCGCGGTCTCATCGGAGCGCCGCCATCAGCCGGCCCCACAGCGCGAGCGAGACCGTGCGCGGGAGCAGGCGGGCCAGGAGCGCCATCGAACGGGCGCGCCCCGACACCAGCAGGGTGGCGCGGTGCCGCCGCAGCCCTTCGAGGATGCGCGCCGCGACCACCTGCGGCGGCATGAGCTTCTCGCGGGTCAGGCGGCGGGCGCCCGAGGTCTTCTGGAAGTTCGTGTCCATGCCGCCGGGACACACGGTCATCACCTCCACTCCGGTCCCGCGGAGCTCGTAGGCGAACCCCTCGCCCAGAAGCAGGAGAGCGGCGTTGGATGCCGCGTAGACCGTCATGAACGGCAGGGGGACGCGCGAGATCGGCGCAGCCGCCGCGCGCGAGGGCGATCACCTCGTGGCCCTGCTGCCGGAGGAGACGGCAGACGCCGTGGCCGACGAAGCCGCCCGCTCCGGTCACGAAATACCGGTGGGGCGGCGTGTCGACCCGGCCCTCGGCGTCCCGGGCGTTCATCGTCATGCGGCGCGCGGATTATATAGCGATACACTACGCGCCCCCGGGTTCTGGAACGGAGGCCCGGATTCGGAGGTGGATGTGGCCTCGAACGTCGCCCCCGCGCCGCGCGTCAGCGTCATCATCCCCGCCTACAATCGGGCCGATCTCCTCCCGGCGACCCTGGAGAGCGTCTTCGCCCAGGGCTGGCGGGAGTTCGAGATCGTCGTCGTGGACGACGGATCGACCGACGGCACGGCGGCCCTCCTGGCGTCGTACGGCGATCGGATCCGCTGGGTCTCGCAGCAGAACCGGGGCGTCGCCGCCGCGCGGAACCGCGGCATCCGGGAGGCGCGCGGGGCGTTCCTGGCGTTCCTGGATTCGGACGACCTCTGGGAGCCGGACGCGCTCGGCAAGATCATGCAGGCCTTCGAGGACCATCCGGACGCCGGGCTTGTCGCGATCATGGCGCGCGAGATCACGGCGGCGGGGGAGAGGACCGGCATCGTCTACGGCAAGCGCACCCCCGGGCCGTTCTTCAGCACCGCCGGGCTGCTGTGGGGGGATCAGGGCGGATGCTCCTGGTTCGTCGTGAGGCGCGACGTCCTGGAGCGGGTCGGGCTCTACGACGAGTCGCTCCGTTCGGCGGAGGAGTGCGATCTCTGCCTGCGTCTGTCGTTCGTCACCCGGATGGTCGTGGTGCGCGAGCCGTTGCTGCTGCGCCGCGCCCACCCGGGGAACCTGAGCCGCAATCGCCTCACCAACGCCCGTCACTGGATCCGGATCCTGGAGAAGCTGCGCCGCGACCATCCGGAGTTCGTCCGCGCGCATCCCCGGGCGTACCGCCGGACGCTCGGGAAGGAGCTGCTCCGCCTGGGGCGTGGTCTCCTCGCCTCGGGGGCGGGCGGCGCTTCGCACGCCGAGGCGCGTTCGGCCCTGGCCCGATCGATCCGGACCTTTCCGTTCTTCCCGCGCGCCTGGCTTTATCTCGTCTGGGCCCTCCTCGCCCCGACGACCTTCAGGCGGTGGCGTGGCGCCGACGGGACCCCCTGACCGGCGGCGCCCGGCTCCGTGGATCAGCGTGTCGGGTGGGTGGCCGGCAGCGCGGCGGCCGTGGTGACGACTCTCGGGGCCCGTGCCCGGCGGCCGTACCAGCGGGCCGCGACCCGGGATCCCAGCACCGCGAGCACCAGGAAACGGCGCCAGTGCTTCGGACGCCAGGGCTCCTGGCGGATGGCGCGGGCGGCGAGCGGCAGGACCGCAGCGCGGGGCGCGCCGGGGTCCCGCACCAGGAGGTCCTTCGCCCTGCGCCCGTAGTGGATCGCCGCGTGGCGGCGGATGGCGCGCTCCACGAGATCCATCCGCCGGCCGTGGCCGGCCGGGATCCCGGCCGCCTTCAGGATGAGCCCGCGATTCTTGCGCAGCATGCGCACGATACAGTCGTGCAGACCGGCCCGGTCGTCGCACAACTGCGGGCCGTCGTGCCGCCGGTAGACGCCCACGACCCGGTCGACGCACACCGCCGGGTGCGCCGCCAGGAGGCGGATCCACAGGTCCCAGTCCTCCGCCAGCCGCAGGGTTTCGTCGAAGGCGCCGGCGGTCAGAAGACACGAGCGGCGGATGAGCGTGGCCGCAGCCGGGATGAAGTTGCGGCGCACGAGCGCCTCGACCGAGATCGTCCCGTCGAACCCCGCGATCTCGAAGAACCGCCGGCCGTCGTCCGTACCGCCCGCGATCACCATGTCGGAGAAGCACAGACCCGCCCCGGGGCGACGGTCGAGCGCCGCCACCTGCCAGGCCAGCTTCTCCGGGCGCCACAGGTCGTCGTCGCCGAGCAGCCCGATGAACTCCCCGCGCGCCAGCCGGACTCCCGCATTCTGGGCGGCCGCGGCGCCGCCGTTCTCCTGGCGCACGTACCGGACGCGCGGGTCGCCGCCGAAGCGGCCGGGGACGACGGCGGGTGTCGCGTCGGTCGATCCGTCGTCGACCACCAGGATCTCGAAATCGCGGTAGGTCTGCGCGAGCGCGCTATCGACCGCCTCGCACAGAAGCGCGGCGCGGTTGTAGGTGGGGATGA
>JBOGOE010000050.1:0-3162 GCA_050747445.1 Candidatus Polarisedimenticolia bacterium
CCCGACACCGCCGTCGCCTACACCGTCAACATGGCCTGCGGCTCCGGTCTGCGGGCAATCCTCAACGCCTGCCAGTCGATTGCCGCCGGCGATCGCGAAGTCGTCCTGGCGGGCGGCGCCGAGGCGATGAGCCGGGTCCCCTACCTGCTCGAGAACGCCCGCTGGGGCCACAAGATGGGACACCAGCAGCTGACCGACGCGATGTACCGGGATGGTTTCGTCTGCCCGTTGTGCAACCAGGTCATGGGCGAGACGGCGGAGACCCTCGCCGACCGCTACACGATCAGCCGTGCCGAGCAGGATGCCTTCTCCGCCGCGTCACAGCAGCGCTGCGAGAAGGCCCGGAAGGCGGGGCTGTTCCGGGACGAGATCGTGCCGGTCACCGTCTCCGGGCCCAAGGGCGAGACCATGGTCCGGGACGACGAGCATCCGCGTGACGGGGTGACCGCCGAGTCCCTCGCGAAGCTGCCGCCGGTCTTCAGGAAGGACGGGACGGTGCACGCCGGATCGTCCTCGGGCCTGGTGGACGGCGCCTCGGCGATGGTGGTCCTCTCCGCCGATGCCGCGCGCCGGCTGAACGCGAAGCCGA
This sequence comes from Candidatus Polarisedimenticolia bacterium, assembly GCA_050747445.1. Lineage (GTDB taxonomy): Bacteria > Acidobacteriota > Polarisedimenticolia > Gp22-AA2 > Gp22-AA2 > JBOGOE01. Next base: position 590 of record JBOGOE010000050.1, read on the forward strand.
TGGCGCGCGTGGTCGCCTACACCACCGCCGGGGTCGATCCCGCCATCATGGGAGTCGGTCCGGTCCCGGCGATGCGGGCGCTCCTGGAAAAGACGAAGCTGTCGATAAGCGACATCGATCTGATCGAGCTCAACGAGGCGTTCGCGGCGCAGGTCCTCGCCTGCCAACGGGACCTGGGGTTCGACCTCGAGCGGGTCAACGTCAACGGCGGGGCGATCGCGATCGGCCATCCGATTGGCGCGACCGGCGCGCGCATCACCACCACGCTGATCCACGAGATGCGTCGGCGCCGAGCCCGCCGCGGCGTGGCGACGTTGTGCATCAGCGGGGGGCTGGGGATCGCCCTGTTGCTGGAGCCGGTCGGGAACTGAGGCGGCCATGTCCCGCCCCTTTCAAGCCCTAGACTTTTACGCCCTGGACGAGCTGCTCTCCGAAGAAGAGCGGCTGACCCGCGACACGGTCCGCGATTTCATCACCGCGAAGGTCCTGCCGATCATCGAGCGCCACTTTCGCGACGGAACCTTTCCGTCCGAAATCGTCCCCGAGATGGCCCGGATGGGGCTTCTGGGCGCGAACCTCGAGGGATACGACTGCGCCGGCCTCAACAGCGTCGCCTACGGGCTCATCATGCAGGAGCTGGAACGGGGCGACAGCGGCGTGCGCTCGTTCGTCTCGGTGCAGGGCGCCCTCTGCATGTACCCGATCCGGGCGTTCGGCTCCGACACCCAGAAGAAGCGCTGGCTTCCGGCGATGGCGAAGGGGGAGGCGATCGGTTGCTTCGGCCTCACCGAGCCGGACGCCGGCAGCGACCCGGGCCGGATGCGCACCCGCGCCGTCAAGCGGGGCGACCGCTACGTCCTGAACGGGACCAAGGCCTGGATCACCAACGGCTCCGTGGCGCACGTGGCGATCGTCTGGGCCCGGTGCGACGACGACGTCATCCGGGGCTTCCTGGTCGAGCGCGGCGCCCCCGGCTTCGCGACGCGCGACTATCACAACAAGTTCTCGCTGCGGGCCTCGGTCACCTCGGAGCTCGCCTTCCAGGACTGCGAGGTGCCGGGAGAGAACCTGCTGCCGGACACCGGCGGTCTGCGCTCCCCGCTGATGTGCCTGAACCAGGCGCGCTACGGGATCGCCTGGGGGGGGCTCGGTTCGGCGATGGCGGTGTTCGACGAGGCCCTGAAATTCGCCAAGGGGCGCACCGCCTTCGGCCGCCCGATCGCCGGCTTCCAGCTGCAGCAGGAGAAGCTCGTTTGGATGGCGAGCGAGATCACCAAGGGACAGCTCCTGGCGCTCCGGCTCGGCCGCCTGAAGGACGAGGGGAAGGCAACCCCGGCCCAGATCTCGATGGGAAAAAGGAACAACATCTGGCTCGCCCGCGAGTGCGCCCGCCTCGCGCGCGAGATGCTCGGTGCCAGCGGCATCGCCGACGAGTACCAGGCGGGACGGCACTTCTGCAACATCGAGGCGGTCTACACCTACGAAGGGACCCACGACATCCACACCCTCATCCTGGGCGAGGCGTTGACCGGACTTTCCGCCTTCAGCTGAGGCGCCGGATCGAGGCGACGTGATAGGCCCGCAGGATGGTCAGCCGGGCCAGCAGGTCGCACGCACGGCTCGACAGGGGGGCCAGCAGCCGCGCCAGCGGCGGCAGGAGCCCGCTGGTCCGGTACCGGATGGAGGCGCCGGGAAAGATGCTGCCGAGCTCGATGCGGGTCACGCCCACCGAACCGACCGGAGAGACCCGCGGGTAGCGCAGATCCATCGACACGATCGTGCCGCGGGGACGCACGACCCGAAGCAGCTCGCGCCCGATGGCGCGTCGCTTCTCGCGGTCGGTGACCGAGGACAGCATCATGTACTGCCCGACGACGTCGAACGCTCCGTCCGCGAATGGCAGCCGCGAGGCATCGGCGCAGGCGAGGCGCAGTCCCGGGCGCGCGCGTCTCCCGTCGGCCAGCCAGTCCTGCATCAGATCGACGCCGAACACCCGATCCGCCGCGCCGAAGGCCTCCTCGACGACGTGCATTACGGCGCCGCGCTCGCATCCCACTTCGAGGTAGGCGGTCCCCGCGCCCAGCCCGCCCGCGTCCCTCAAGGCATGCAGGATCGCCCGGCTGCGTCTCTCGAACAGGTAGCGGTTCCCGGCGTGCCGTGGATCGTGCCGCTTCCTGAATCCGTCCGATTCGTAGAAGCGCCGCAACCGGATTTCATCACGCGCTGTCAGGCTTTCCGGCGTGGTCAATGGACCGCGACCATCGCGCTCGACCGGTGCCCGATGGGGCCCATTTGCGGCCTCCACACCCGGCCCCTATATTGACCCGGACCGGACGGAGGGGTCCCCTCACCCCCGTCAGCCGTTTGACGACCGGCGGGGGAATCGTGAGCCGCGGCCGGACACGATGCCGGCCGGGCGCTCCGTGGAGCGGCATGTCGAGCAAGGGTCTCACCGGCAGCCTCAAGACGATGTCCCTCCCCGACCTGCTTCAGTGGGCCGGGGCGGGGCGGAAGACCGGCACTCTCATCCTGCGCAGCGACTCGTTCCAGAAGCAGATCTACTTCCAGGAGGG
>JBOGOE010000051.1:0-18500 GCA_050747445.1 Candidatus Polarisedimenticolia bacterium
GCGCCGATCCTGGCGACCGATCGCCCGCTGGTGGCGCGGCGCGACGGCCGGCTGGTGTTCCCCGCCTTCGCCGATCTCCCTCTCGCCCGGTGGCTCGCGCCGTCGCGCGCCGCGTCCGCGCCGGACCCCGCCTCCCTCGAATCCCTGGTGCGGCCGCCGATTCCCTACTCCTTCCGGGGCATCCGGCTCGACGAGACCCTCCGGCCGCCGGATCGACGTCACCTGATGGGGACCGACTCTCTGGGCCGCGACCTGCTGGCGCGCATCCTCCACGGCATCCGCCCGGCGCTTCTCGTGGGCTTCGCCGCCAGCGCGGCGGGGCTTCTGGCGGGGATCGCGCTCGGGGCCGCGGCCGCGCTGCGCCGCGGGCTCCTGGATCTCGCGATCATGCGTCTGGTGGATACCCTGGCCTGCTTCCCCGCGTTCGTGCTCGCCCTGGCCTGGGTCGCCGCCTCGGGTCGGGGCGGACTGCCGCCGCTGATCGCGGGGATCGCCTTGAGCCGCGTGGCCGGCGCGGCGCGCTACGTCCGCGGGGAGATCCTCAAACAGCGCGGTTCGGAGCTCTGGGTCTCGGCGCGGGCCTCCGGCTGCACCGGCCCGCGGTTGGTGGCCCGGCACCTGATGCCGCTCCTGCTTCCCGCGCTGGCCGTGATCGGAGCGTTCGGCGTGGCGCACGCCGTGGTGCTCGAGGCGTCGCTGGGATTCATCGGGTTCGGGGTCGAACCGCCGGTCCCCTCCTGGGGATCGCTGCTGGCGGAGTCGCGCCACACCCTCGGCGTGGCCTGGTGGCCGGTCCTCTTCCCCTCGCTCGGGTTGTTCCTGACCCTGCTGTCGCTGTGCGTCCTGGGAGAGCGGCTCGCGGGATGGGGGCGGGAGCCGCACCGTCCTGCCGGGTGGGAGTGACCTCAGCCGCCCGGCGCCCCGCTCCCGGGGCGATGGCGGACCCGGTTCTTGCCCGCCTTCTTGGCGTCGTACAGACCGGCGTCGGCGGCCGCGATCAGCTCCGCCGGCGTGCGCGCGTCGGAGGGAAAGCAGGCGAAGCCGAGGCTCACGGTGACGTGCAGCGGTCGCGGAACGGTCGTCGGCTGGAGGCCGTTTCTCTCCACCTCCGCCCTGACCTTCTCGGCCACCGGCTCCGCGGCGGAGCGGTCGGCGTCCTGCAGGACGGCGGCGAACTCCTCGCCTCCATAGCGGCAGACCACGTCGGATCGTCGCAACGACCGCGCCACCGTCTGCGCCACGTGGCGCAGCACCTCGTCGCCCGTCTGGTGGCCGTAGGTGTCGTTGAACCGCTTGAAGTCGTCGATGTCGGCCATCAGCACCGTGAGCGGCCGGTCGAGGCGGCGGGCCCGGTCGAGCTCCTGCCGCAGGGCGGTGATGAAGTAGCGGTGATTGTAGAGACCGGTCACCCCGTCGGTCTCGGCCAGCCGCCGGGTGTGCAGGAGCAGCTGCTGGGTGTCGACCGCCACCGCCAGCAGATCGGCGCAGCGTTGCATGAGCTCGAAGTCCTCCAGCTCGAAGGCGTGTCGTTTCCGGCAGGAGACCCTGAAGGCCCCGAGGACGCTGCCGCGCGCGCGAAGCGGGATCGTCATGTCGCTTCCCCGCCCGGGGCCCGGGAGGCTTTCGGCGAAGCGCAGCTCGGTCGCCGCATCATTGCGCCACAGGGGCCGCTCCCGCCGCACCACCCAGGAGAGGTGGTGCGAGCCGTCTCCGGGCAGCCGGTCCGGGTCGCGGCGCACCGGCTGGCCGTCCCGCAGGATCTCGCGGACGATCAGCTGATCCTCGTCCGCCAGACCGAGCACGGCGCCGTCGACCGGGAAGAGCCGGCCGAGGGCCCGCGCGCAGGTCTCCATCACGCCGTCGAGATCCTCGGCCGCGGCGGTCGCCGCCACGATTTCCATCAGGCTGGAGAGCAACCGGCGATCCACCCCCGCGGAGGGGCCGGCTCCGGAAGGAGCGACGCCGTCGGTCCGCGGTGCGGCCGGGGCGACCGGTTCTTCGGGGGCATTCATCGCGGGGTCGCGGCGGGGATCAGGTCCCCAGGACGGGGCGCGCCGGTGGCCGGCCCCCCGGCCGGTATCCGAGGGGATCGATGCTGGCGGAGGTGAAGCCGGCCCCGAGGACCGTCTGAAGCAGGAGCCGATGCGCCTCGGTACCCGCGCTCCGCCGCAGCCCGGCGGCATCCAGCTCGACCCGGGCCGCGCCGGGGCCGGCCAGCCTGACCCGCACCTGCCGGTATCCCAGGCTCCGGACCGCCACCTCGGCGCGATCCACCAGGCCCAGGGCGGCGGCGGTCACCGGGGTGAAGCGGGGGATGCGGGACGCCAGGCAGGCCATCGCCGGCTTGTCCCACGTGGGCAGGCCAAGCCGGCGCGACAGTCCCCGCACCGTCTCCTTGGTCAGCCCGGCCTCGATGAGGGGGGCGCGCGCCCCCATCTCGGCCGCGGCCCGCATGCCCGGGCGATCGTCGCCGAGGTCGTCCACGATCGCCCCGTAAATCATGATTCCCCCCCCCGCTTCGGCGGCGACCCGGCCGAGGACCCTGAACAGCTCCTTTTTGCAGTGGTAGCAGCGGCTCCCGTCGTTCCGTGCGTAGGCGGGATCGTCCAGCTCGGAGGTCTCGACGATCCGGTGCCGCGCCCCGATCCGGCGTGCCAGGGAGACCGCCTCCTCGCGCTCCGCGGCGGCCAGCGAGGGGGACGCGGCGGTGACCGCGAGCACCCCCGTGTCTCCCAAGACGTCCCGCCCGACCTTCAGGAGCAGGGTGCTGTCGACACCGCCGGAGAAGGCCACCACGCAGGGACCGATGTCGAGCAGGATCCCCCGCAGGGCCTCCAGTCGATCGGGGAGGGTGCCGGCCCGGTCGGGGAATGGTCGGGGTGAGTCCACAGGGTCCTCCGCTTGCATGGATTCTATGGGGGCGCGCCGATTCCTGTCAACGAATCCCCCCTGAGGGACGTTTGCATATCGTTTACCTCCCGGCAACTTTTTCTTGACACCCCCGGGCCTTGACCGTATATGAGGGCCGGGTTTCAAGTAGGTATTTAATTCGCCGACTGCTGGTCAAACACAATTGAAACGACGGCCCGGGCGGGTATCGAATACCGGATCGTCCCTGATCCGACGGATGGATGGCTCCGATCGCTGACGTCGCACGGATCTCAGCCGACTGCACCACCTGGCCGGTTCCCGTCCGGGGGTGCGCGGTTCGTTGTTCCGCGAAGAATTCCATCTCCACTGCCCAAGGAGGACTCGCATGATGTCTCCCTCCACCAATGAAGCGAAGTGCGCTCGTTTTCTTACGGCCTTCGCGCTCGTGCTGCTGCTCGCCGGCCCCGCCATGCTGCTCTGGGCGTCCCGGGTCGAGCTGTTGTCGGGCGACGGTTTCGAGGCGACGCTGCTGGAGCTGGAGGCCCACCAGGCCCGCCAGATCGCCGGCTTGAGCCTCCCAAAGGGCCACGGGCGCATGGCGGGACTGTCACCCTTCGGGTCCCAGCCGCTGACCCCGCGGCTCAGGTCCGACGGCGCCCGCGGCCTCCTCCTGACCAATCTCGGCCACCTGGATCCCGGCCAGCCGGAAGCGCTTCTCGGTCTGCTGCCTCCGGGGCTCCGTCTCCGGGCCGAAGAGGTCAGCCGCAGCGACCGGGGCACGCTGCAGCCCGGGTTCAACTACGTCCGCATCTCCCCCGCCGCCATTGATGCGCGGCGCGGCGCCGCGGTGAACGAGGCGCTCCAGTCGACTCCGGGAATCCTGGTGGAAGGATACCTCGATGAGGGCTGGCGCCTGGTCTACGTCGAGCCCAGAGGTCTCGGCGCGCTGAAGCAGATGGGGGACGTCGACCGGTTCGTGGCGATGGAACCCGGTCTCAAGATCGATACGACCCTGGGGTTCAGGCCGCTCATCAACCGGGCGCGCGCCCAGGGCAGCGACCTCCATCTCGAGGTCTATCTCACCAGGGCGGCCGACCGCGGGGCGGTGGCCCGCGACCTTCGCGGCATCAGCGGAGTCTCCGGAGTGGCGGAGCACGGGCTCAACGGTCTGATGGTCATCGCCGATGCGAAGACGGTCCCGGGTCTGGCGCGCAAGCGGGAGGTGCTTGGGGTCCGCGAGGCGCTGGAGTTCATGACCCTGAACGCCAAGAACGCCCCCACCCTCCAGGTCGGCTCCTACGAGGCCGGCCTCGGGATCCGCGCCTATGACGAGGCGGGGGTGGACGGCGGCGGCATCGACACCAACGGCGACGGGCGCCGGATCAACAACGGCTCGGACACCGTGCCGCCGCAGATCGTGGCGGTCACCGACAACGGCATCAGCTACGACGCGCCGTCGTTCTCCCAGACGGCGACCCAGCCGTTCATCCCGATCACCGCGCCGATCGGACCGCTGCACCGGAAGGTGCACGGCATCATCGCGGTGAACGACAGCGGCAACGGTTGCGACCAGGTGCTGTCGGGCTCCGGGACGCACGGCAACGTGGTGGCCAGCGTCATCGCGGCCTACCCGACCCAGCTCGGATTCTTCGCGAACCGGACCTCCAACGGGCTCGGTGACACGAGCGTGCCGCGCAATTCCAACCTGGACGGCGTGGCGCGGGGCGCCCGCATCATCATGCAGGACGTCGCCGACTCCGGCCGCTGCACCATCAACTCGCTCCTCGAGAAGGGGGGCGACGTCGATCCGGGATCGCTGGCCATCCGCATGGGAGAAATCCTGACGTCCGGCGGCAGTCAGGTGCACCTGGCGGTCCTGCCGTTCGGGGCGCCGGACAACTTCTCCACCACGCAGTTCCAGCTGAGCGACGGCACCTATCCGCAGGAGGCGGTGGACCTCGACACCTTCCTGTACAACAACCGCGATTTCATGATCTTCTCGCCGGTCGGCAACAGCGGCGCGCAGCTCAACCAGTCGAGGGTCGCCCTGTGGGACTCGATCCTCCCCGACCTGTTCAACGGCACGGTGGCCGACGACAACCCGGACCTCCCCAGGCCGGTCCAGATCCCCCCGCCAGCCACCGCCAAGAACATCGTGGCGGTCGGCGCGTCGGTGGCGGACTGCGTGACCCATTTCGGCGCCTCCGACTGCGAGATCGCCACCGCGCTCTACTCCTCCCATGGACCGGCGACGCCTCAATCGCGCCGGATGGCGCCGATCCTCACGGCCCCGTCCACCGACATCATCGAGACCGCCGAGACCGTCTCGATCGCGGTGTTCCGGAGCAACGACAACGACAACCTGGCGCCGATCACCGCGGCCATCGACGAAGCGAACTTCGGGACTTCGTTCTCCGCCGCCGGCGTCACCGGCGCGGCGGCCATCGTGCGCGACTACTTCGCGCAGGGGTTCTACCCCCTCGGCACCCGGGTCGACGCGAACCGGGTTCCTAACGTCTCCGGCGCCCTGGTCAAGGCGGCGCTGATCGCCGGCGCCAAGTTCAACGCCGGCGTTTCGACACGCGGCCAGACCAACGCCACGCGGAATATCCGCCGCACCCGCGCCATGAACATGGGAACCATCAGCGGCGAGCTGGTCGGGGTCCTCGGCAACAGCGAGCAGGGGTACGGCCGCGTCCTGCTGACGGGCGTGCTGCCGCTCAGCAATTGGTCCAAATCGTTCGCGGCCAATCCGGGCACGGTTCCCGAATACCCGGCGGCCGGACTGCTCGTCTGGGACGACATCGCCACCGGCGAGCCGGCCCTCGACAACACCACCACCTCCCGCTCGCACGTGTTCCGCGTGGACAGCGTCAACCGGGTGGAGAGCCGGATCGGCGTTCCGGTCGGGGTGACGGGCGGTCAGGCGGTGAAGCGCGGCGAGCTGCGGATCGCGCTCGCCTGGACCGACCCGCCGTCGCCGGCCGACTCCGGGGGAACGTTGATCAACGACCTCGATCTGCTGGTCGAGAGCCCCGGTCCCGACGGCTGTCTGTTCGACGGGGATACCAGGCACGACGGCAGCCCGTGCGGCGCCGGTGTCGCGACCGACAACCTGTTCTACGACGGCAACGTCTATTTCGGTGGCCGCAACAACGCGGTGACCGACCAGTGGTCCCGCCCCCGCGCCGCGACCGGTGTCGTGGTGAACGACCGCCGCAACCCGCAGGAGGCGGTCCACCTGAACTCCGACGCCAACAACAACATCACCGTCCCCGACGACGCGTTCCGCTTCGATGACTCCCCGCTGTTCCTGGGCACCTGGCGGGCGACGGTCAAGGTCGGCGGCGGCGGCGCGACACCGGGCCAGCTGACAATCGACGGACCGAACGAGGACCTCGCTCCCGGCAACCGCCGCCTCGACGCCGGCGAAGACACCAACGCCAACGGCCTGCTCGATCTCGGCGGCCAGACCTACGCCCTGGTCGTGGCGGGCCCCGTGTTCCTGGCGGAGGCTCCGCCGGCCGGCGGGCCGTCGTCGTTCCCGCAGAGCACCATCAACCTGAACCGGGTCCGGTACTCGTGCGCCGACGCCGCGGTGGCCACCGTCCAGGACCTGACCGCGGGGGCCGGGGAGGCGCGCGCCTCTTCGTCGACCACCTTCACCGTCCGGAACGCGGCCGGCGCCGTGATCGACAACGAGGCCAGCGTGACGTTCGAGAACGCCGGGGCGCCGGGGGCCTCCCGCTCGTCCGGCCTGCCGGTGCGGCTCGGGAGCCAGGGGGTGCCGAACAACGGCGTCCTCGAGGCCGATACCGGGTCCCTGATCACCGCGACCTACGCCGCCGCCGGTCAGGCGACGGTCACCGCCAGCGCCCAGGTCAAGTGCTCGCCCGACCTGGTTCCGGGCTTCTTCGCCTTCGCGGATGGCATCTCCTTCGGTGAGCAGTTTTCCATCGACAACGGCTGCGACAACGACGAGTTCTTCGATGCGGGCGAGACCCTGACGTACGGGGTCGGCATCGACAACCGCTCCCGGACCGACGATTACACCGACGTCACCGCCACCCTGACTCCGTCGGGCCCCGGCGCGGCGGCCATCCGGGTCCTCAATTCCCCGCTGAACGTCGGCCGGGTTCCGGGCAACGGCTTCCAGGGGCTGTTCTTCCAGGTGTTCGTGGATCCGGCGGTGGCCAACGGTCTCACCCTTGCCAACCGCAAGGTCAGCATGACCCTGAACCTCGACTCGTCGAGCCGCGATCAGCGGATCGCCCGTCAGAGCTACACCTTCAACCATGCCATCAACGCCGATCGGGAGACCTTCCATTACTCCACCGATTTCCCGGCGGGCGGGCGGCAGGTGCGGGACATCAACCGCAACCAGGTGATCGACCGCGCCGACACCATCGACCCCTTCCTGCAGTTCTTCGTGCCGGATGAGGACGTCACCTTCGTCTCGATGTTCGTCCCCGGCGACGCCGCAGGACGCGTGACCAACATCCTCGGAGAGGACCTCGACAACGACGGGGTGCTCGACGCCGGCGAGGACATCATCCCGAACGGCACTCTCGATCGGGGCATCCTGTTCTCACCCGCCGGGCCGACGTCCGGCGACAAGGTTCCCTGGAACTTCGATGGAGGGAACGGCGGCTGGGTCCCGATCCGTCATCCGGGCAGCACGCCCGCCGGTGGCTCGGTCGCCCCCGTCTGGGAGTACAAGACGAACGGCGTCTGCGGCTACCAGACTTCGACCGGCACGACGACCGCGGCAGGCTACGGCATCTGGCATTCGGGAGACGGCAACCCGGCAACGCCCGGCAACCTGGCAACCGGCTGCGACAACCACTCCCTGCCCAGGGACCTGGAGACGGCCCCCCGCGCCGAGATCCTGTTCGACATCCTGCTGTCGCCGATCGTCGCCAAGGTCCATCAGACGCTCGACGGCCGCGGGTTCGAATTCGGCGTCGAGTTCCAGCGTTCCGGCTGGAATATCAACATCCAGACTCACGACGCCTACGCGGGCGGCGGCATCAACCTCGACAACAACATCGACAGCGACGGCGCCAACTGTCTCCTGTGCCAGCAGCTCGATCAGTACTACGTGCGTCGCTACGGCGGCTGGCCGTACAACGTGTTCCGCTTCGCCGGCCAGTACTTCGACAGCGGGACCGGCATCAACCCGGGGAGCATCGCGCCGCGCCAGCGGACCTTCGGTCCGTTCGTCGATCCGAACGGCGGCGCCCCCAACAACGGCGGCGGCGAGTCCGGCTTCAGCGGCTTCGCCCAGGACGGCACGCCCATGCCGACGGCGCCCCCCGACTTCATCCCCTACCCGCTGCCCGGTGCCCCCGTTCCGGGCGTGTGTGATGGCGGGACGGCTCCCGGATCTCCCTGCCAGTCGAATACCGACTGCGCCGGTGGCGGCACCTGCAGGCTGGCGGACAACACCGTGGCTGGACCGGTGCGCAGCTTCGATACCTCGCTGGTCAACTACGAGGGAGGTTCGTCGCACGAGGTCCTGGCGGGGACCGCGGCGCCGGAGGAGTTCTTCTTCTACAATCCGGGTACCGCTGGGAACCGCTGGCAGCTCGCACTCGGCTTCTTCAGCGTCGAAAATGGCTCGCTCGTCGCCGATTACGGTATCGGCGTCGATGACGTGGTCTTCGAGTGGGACGAGCACCATCCCGCGGACGAGACGGCGGCGCCCCCAAGCGGGCTGGGCCGCCAGCCGGCCTGCCAGCGATTCGGCGGCGTCGGGCAGCCGGCGGGTTCGCAGTGCGCCACCATCAGCGTCGACCGCACCCAGCTCTTCGAGTGCGAGGAATCGATCCAGATCGCGGTGTTCGACCCGAACGCCATCGCCCCGTCGATTGAAGTGATGGTGGTCACCGACAGCGACTCGATCCAGTTCGCCACGATCCGGTTCTCGGTCCTGAAGCCGAACGCCAAGCGTCACACCTTGGACGCGGTCCCCGGACAGCCGGGTTACTACCGCGGCAGCATTCCGTTCTCCTCGGTGTCCGACAACCCCGACAACGTCTTCGTGAACCCGGCGACTGACGCGCAGTTCATCGTCTACTATGTCGATCCCGACTGCGACGGCGACACCGACGGCTCGGCGGCCGAGTCCGACTTCGACAATCTCGACGGCGACAACGTGGCTTTCGCCACCGACAACTGCGCCTTCACCTACAACCCGGGACAAGAGGATGCCGACGGCGACGGCGTGGGTAACCTGTGCGACACCTGCGTCTCCGTCGCCAACCCGGGCCAGCAAGACGCCAACGCCGACGACGTCGGTGACGCCTGCGAGTTCGACGACATCGACGGCGACGGGACCGACAACGCCACCGACAACTGCAAGGACGTCTACAACCCGGGACAGGAGAATGCCGACGCCGACGACAAGGGGGACGCCTGCGATCTGGCCAGCGATCGGGACGGGGACGGCCACGATGACACCGTAGACAACTGCGTCCTGGTGCCCAACGGCAATCAGCGCGACTCCGACGTTGACGGTCTCGGTGACCGGTGCGACGGCGACTGCGCCGGCGCCGCCCCCACCCGGGTCTGCAACAACGCTCCCGCCACTCCCTGCACCACCGACGCCCAGTGCGGAGGGACTCCCGGCACCTGCCAGTCGATCGTGAGCAACGCGGCGAACGCCGATTGTTCCACGGTCGACGACGACGCCGACGCCGACGGCGTGAGCGATTCCATCGACACCTGCGCGGCGATCTCGAATCCGCCGATCATCCCCGGCACCTTCCGGCAGCTCGACAGCGACCGGGACGGCCTGGGGGACGCGTGCGACCCGGCCGCCACCTTCGACGACGACTTCGACGGCGTGCCGGACGACCTGGTGACTTTCGCCGGCTCGATCTCCTGCCGGGTCGTGCCGCTCGGGCAGTTCGTGGTGATCACCTCCCTTTACCAGGACATGGACGGCGATCACGACGGGTTCCCGGATACCGGCGAGTCGGGGCGCGTCCAGGTCGTGGCCCAGAACCTCGGGGCTTCCCTGACCGGGGTCTCGTTCACCCTGACCAGCACCGACCCCGACGTCGCCTGCATCCTCACGCCGACGCTGGCCGCCGGCTCGATCCCATCGAGGGCCGAGGTCGTGCTCGGCAGCCTGGATCCGGGGCAGCCGGGATTCTCGTTCAAGGCGAGCGACGCCCTCCACAGCGCCTCGCCCTCGAACCCGGCCCGGGTCGAGCTCTGTCTCAACATGACCTCGAACGAGGCGATCGGCACCGTCACGCCGATCTGCTTCTTCCTGCTCGCGGACCTCGACGCCCCCCAGGGGGTGCTGCAGACCTTCATCGCGGGACCGGACGGCGTTCCCAACACGGCCGACGACGGCACGGTCTTCGAGAACTTCGACATCGATCGTGACGGCGACGGGTCGATTTCACTGAACGACACCTTCCTGACGACCGATGTGGGGACGGGGCGTGTCGAGCATGGTGCCTACATCCGCGGCAGCGACACCGGCGTCGGCATGAACGTGGTCGCCGGGATCGCCTGCGGCGGCTACACCGAGGAGGCGGCGGGCAATCCGTCGTGCACCCTGGATCCCGATTTCCCGATGGACTGGCACCTGCACTGCTCGCCGAGCCCGGCGCCCGGGACACCTCCGTGCGACAACAGCGCCACGCCGACCTGCGTCGGCGGCTGCAGCTACAACACCCCGGCCAACGGCCAACTGGCCTTCAGCCCGCCCAACTCCCTGCACCTGGGGGGGCACTTCAACGCCACGGACAGCATCCGCGGGGACACCACCCACCTCCGGGCCCTGCAGGGCTTCCTCTCCACGCCGATCAACCTTGCAGTGCAGCCGCGTCTCGGCGACCTGCAGATGACCATGTGGCACATCGCCCAGATCATGGACAACAACGGCGTCGGCGGCGGCCGGAACGAGGGCCAGTGCGCCGACTGCGCCGACGTCCAGGTCCAGGTCGATCTCAACGACGACCAGGCGCTCGACGAGTGGGGCCACTGGGAGAAGCTCGTGCCGTTCCAGAACGTCTACGACCACAAGGTCATCGCCTTCAGCGCCTTCGCACCGGAGTACTGCATTTTCACGCCGGCCGGCGACAGCCTGACCGCGGATGGCCAGGGGGTGGGGACCGCCCCGCCGGCGCCACGCGGGGTGCACGAAACGATGTGCTTCCCGCAGGGGGCCTGGTCAAGCTGCGGCGACGTCCGCGCGACCTCGCCGTTCACCACCCGGCAGTGCCTGGGCCCGGGGGAGCTCGATCCGACGGGGATCGGCGTCTGGGTCGAGACCAAGTTCAATCTGGCGGCCTTCCTCGGCCAGCGGGTCCGCATTCGCTGGATCGCCAACTCCTGGGTCTTCGATCTCAACTCTTCGTCCTATTTCGAGATCGGCGGCGGGTTCGGTGCCACGACGCGTGATGACGGATGGTATCTGGACAACATCAGCATCACCGGCGCCATCACCACCCAGACCCTGCCCGAGCTCGACGGCAAGACCCCGCCGGTGGGGAGCTGCCCGACCGGTTGCAACACTGCCGTCGGGGACCGCGGCACCAGCGTTGCGCTGCGCGTCACCGACCTCGCCGACGCCACGATCGCCGGCGGCAACGTGGCGGTGGCGGGCCAGGGACTCCGGATCAGCGCCGTAGGCTCCGCCATCCTCGGCGGATGCCCCAACGGCTCCGTCCAGTTCCGCTTCCTGAAGAACGGCGTCCTGGCGCAGGATTGGAGCGCCAAGGCCTTCTATCAGGACGCTCCGGAGGCCGACGCCTCCTACACCGTTCTGGTGCGCTGCAGCTCCGACTTCGCCTGCACCAGCCAGACCGGCCAGACGGCCACGGTCGCCGTCTACAAGGGGGACTCGACCGACATCAGCCTCACCGCGACGCACGACCGGACCACCGGCACGACGTCGCTGCGCTGGCTGGCGCGGCCGCAAGCCTCTCCGCTGGCGGGCTACGATCTGTTCCGTGGCACCGCAGCCGGTACCAACGCCGGGGTCGGGGGCATGACCTGCTTCGCCACCGACGTGCCTCAGACCACGATCGGCAACCAGATCACGATCAACGACACATCGACCCCGGCGGTCGGGTCGGTCTCCCTGTACCTGGTCGGTCACAGCAGCCCGACGGCCGGCGCACGGATAGCCATCGGGCGTGCTTCCAACGGAACGGTCCAGATTGCGCCGGTGAGCTGCCCGTAGCCGCGCAATCGTCCGGACCATCGAGGGGGCCCTTCGGGGCCCCCTCTTTTTTTCCCCAGTGGCGCCGAGAGTGTGGGGCAGGGAGGTGTCCGTCGCGGACGTGGTGCCCCGCTTCCGCTGTCACTCCTGCCGCCGCTCCGTGGAGGCGCGGCCGCACGTCGGGTCGAGGTGCGAGAGGAAGTTGATGGAGCTCCATCACCGCGAGCTGCGGACGCCCCACCTGGCGTCCCACAGGCGTCACGCCCGCGCACCCGCGGCGACACCCGCGCCTGCAGTCAGGCAACACTCTGCGCGCCGCTATGGCGTCAGTCCCAGAGGCGGCTCTGGTTTCCCTTCAACACGACTTTCAAATGCTGCAGCGCCCGCGGCGTGATGCGGCGGCCCCGGGGCGTGCGGTCGAGAAAGCCGATCTGCATCAGGTAGGGTTCGTAGATCTCTTCCAGGGTGTCCCGCTCCTCCCCGAGCGCCGCGGCGATGGTGGCGATCCCGACGGGACCGTCGTCGAACTTGTCGTGGATGGTCAGGAGGATCCTCCGGTCGAGCCGGTCCAGGCCATAACGGTCCACTTCGAGGCGCTCGAGATAGGTCTCGGCCGTGCTTCCGTCGATGCGACCGTCCGCCTCCACCTGGGCGAAATCGCGGACCCGGCGCAGGAGCCGGTTGGCGATCCGGGGCGTGCCACGCGACCGGCGGGCGATCTCTTCGGCGCCGCCGTCGGCGACGCGGATCCCCAGGATGCGCGCGGATCGCTCGACGATCCGGACCAGATCCTGGATGGGGTAGAAATCCAGGTGGTGCACGATTCCGAAGCGGTCCCTGAGCGGACCGGTCAGCAACCCGACCCGCGTGGTCGCGCCGATCAGGGTGAACCGCGGCAGGTCGATCTTCACCGTGCGGGCGGTCGGTCCCTGCCCGATCACGATGTCGATCTGAAAGTCCTCCATCGCCTGGTAGAGGATTTCCTCGAGGGCCGGATGCAGGCGGTGGATCTCGTCGATGAACAGCACCCCGATCCCCTCCAGGCTGGTCAGGATCGCTGCGAGGTCCCCCGCCTTCTCGATCGCCGGGCCGGAGGTGGCCCTGTGGGTCGCCCGCATCTCCTGCGACAGGATATGGGCCAGGGTCGTCTTGCCGAGCCCCGGGGGGCCGTAGAGAAGGACGTGATCGAGCGGCTCCCCCCTCTCGAGGGCCGCCTGGATGAAGACCTTCAGGTTGGCCTTGACGCCGTCCTGCCCGATGTACTCATCGAGCGATCGGGGACGGAGCCTGAGGTCCGCCGCCCTCTCCTCGGGGAGCGGGCCCCCGTCCAGGAGGCCACTGCCGCGGGCCAGGGGATCGGTGGCCGGCGGCACCCGGTCTTCGGCGGCCGGCACCGCTCGGTCGTCAGGATTCATCGGGAGAGCATCCTCAGGGATTCCCTCAGCAATCCGTCGAACCCGGCTCCGGGTCCGGCGCCCCGCAGCACCCGGCCCGCCGCGTCCGAGGCGACACGCGGATTGTAGCCGAGGTTCACCAGCGCCGATACGAGGTCGCGCCGGACGGCGGCGCCGCCGGGGCCGCCGGCGGGTATGGGCCCCGCGTCGAACGATTCCAGGCGGTCCGCCAGATCGAGCAGGATCCGCTCGGCGGTCTTGCGGCCGATTCCCGGGATTGAGGCCAGCCGCCCGGCGTCGCGCTCGCGCGCCGCCGTGATCAGATCGCCGATCCCCAGACCCGACAGGACGGCGATCGCGGTTTTCGGCCCGACGCCGCTGATCCCGATGAGCCGGCCGAAGAGGTCCCTCTCCTCCGCGGAGCCGAACCCGAACAGGGCGAGCGTGTCCTCCCGTACGTGGGTGTGGACGTGCAGTTCCACGCGGCTCCCGGGCTCGCCGAGGCCATAGTAGGTGGACAACGGGATGGTCACCCGATAGCCGACGCCGGCGACATCCACCACGACGGCGTTCGGGGTCTTCTCGAGGAGCGTCCCGGCCAGACGCGCGATCATCGGTTCCTCAAGGATACGGGAGGCCCCGTGCGGGGCTCCCTCCTTCGATCTCCGCCTGGAGGCGAAGAGCGTCCGGCTGCCGCGGGTCGAGCTGGAGGGAGCGGCGGATCTCGGAGAGGGCCTCGTCATCGCGTCCGTTGACGTGCAGAGCGTAGGCCATCGCGTTGTAATAGAGGGGGACGCGCTGTCCGGCCGACTCGGCTTCCTCGACGATCCGGCGGGCACCCTCCAAGTCACGGCTCATCCCGAGCGCCACGATCAGGTTGGTGCGCGACTCCACGTTGCGGGGGTCCTTTTCGATCGCCTTCCGGAGGATCTCCACGGCTTCCGCGGTCCGCTGCTGCTGGAGGTACAGGGAGCCCAGGTTGGCCATCGCGCCCGTCAGATCCGGAGACGCCTCGAGTGTGCGGCGGAATTCCGTCTCCGCTCCCTCGAGATCCCCGCGACGGCGCAGCACGAGCCCCAGCCAATTGTGATGCATCGCCGACCGTGGTTCGGCCCGCAGGGCCTCGCGAAGCCTCGGCTCCAGCGCCGCGCTGCGGCCCTGCCGGTCGAAGAGGGCGAAGAGCTCCTGCATCGCCAGGATGGACGCCGGTTCGAGCCGCAGCGCTTGCAGCAGCGACGCCTCGGCCTGCTGCGGGTTGCCGGCGGCGGAGTATAGCAGGCCGAGGCCGATCTCCCGGCCGAGGCCGCCGCGGCCACCGGTCTCCGATCGGGGCCGGTGGGCCCGCATGAACGCCAGGCCGTCCGCCGCGCGATCCATCCTGACGAAAAGCTCGGCAACCTTGACCAGGGTGGCGTGCTCGTCGGCCTCGGCGTTGCGCAGCAGCCGCAGGAGGGCTTCGAGCGCCTTCTCCGGCTCCCCGCGCGACTCATGGAGCAGCGCCATCCCCGAGAGCGCCTGGGTCGAGGTGGGGTCGATTTGCAGGGCCTTGCGGAACTCGGCCTCGGCCAGGTCGTACTGCCGCCTCCCCAGGTGAACGGCCCCGAGGTTCGTGTGGTAGAGCAGCGTCGGAACGGCCCCGGCCACCGGGGGACGTGCCCCACCCGGCGACCCCTCGCCGGGCGCCGCACCCGCGCCTCCGGTCGAAGCGCCCGCCGGATCCCGCGCCACCCCCGTCACGGCGGTCGCGTCCCCCTCTCCACCGACATATCCCAGCTGCCGGAGCTGGGCCACGAGGGCGTCCGCGCTCTCGTCCTCGAGAACCGCCTGGAGCGCTTCCGCAGGCGCTCCAAGCCCCTCGTACGAGGGGACCCGCTCCACGGGGTGGGCGGACCGGAAAGCATCGGTCAGCGCCCCTTCCAGCACGTTCCCGGGCATGTCGTCGGCGGCGGGGAGACCCAGGAGGTGGAGGACCGTGGGGGCGATGTCGTAGAGCGTCACCGTGGGAATCTCGCTCCGCCCGATGGCGGGCCCCGCGGCGATGAACACGCCGTGGAGATCGTGCCACAGTCCCGGGCGCCCCTCGATGAACGGCTTCTCGTCCTTGGGGCGTCCGCTGCCGCTGGCGAAGCCATGGTCGGAGACGACCAGAACCGTCCACCCGGGACCGGCGGCCCGCAGCAGCTCCCCCACGATGCCGTCCTGGTAACGGTAGAACGCGGCCACCGCGTCTTCAAATCGGCGTCGGTCCTGGTCGCCGCACAATGGGATTCGCGGCGGGGCGCAGTGCGCGAACCGGTGCCCCACCTCGTCCACGCCCTGGAAGTAGAACGCCGCGAAACGCTGCGGCCCCCCCGGACCCTTCCGCCGCGACAGGAGGTCGAGAGCGATGCGGCGATAGGTCTCGCTCGCCGCCAGGACCCGGACGAACAGGTTCATGGACTCCTGGGCTTCCGTGGCCGCGCCCGACCGCGCCGCCGCCCGGGCACCGGCCAGCTCGGTCGGATCGACGTGCAGGAACCGGCCGACCCGCTCGGGCGTGATGTCCTCCTCCGCGACGCTGAGACGGGCCACGATGTCCAGATAATCGGCAGGATGGACCAGACCGCGGCTTCCCGCCGGCCCCGCGACACGGAAGGTCGAGTAGGCCACCCGATCCGAGACCAGATGGCCGCGAATCGCCTCGGCCGGCCAGGTGGCCCACCAGGCCATGACATCGGAGCGCAGCCCGGCCTCCGAAAGGATGGTCCAGAGCGCCTTCGCGGTCCGGAACGACGCGTTGATCGGCACCCGACGACCGGTGCGCGGGTCGGCCACCAGGAAGTCGTTGATTCCGTGGCGGTCGGGCGATTTTCCCGTGGCGACGGTGGTCCAGAGCAGCGGTGAAAGGGTCGGAATGCTCGACCGGAGGGAGGCGAAGACTCCGGACTTTTTCAGCCTGGCGAGCGCCGGTAGCTCGCCGCGGGCGATCATCGGGTTGATGACGTCCCAATCGGCGCCGTCGATCCCGAGGAGGAGGACCTTCAGCCCGGTATCGCGCCGCCTCCCGTAGATGGCCTCCTTCTCGAACGAGGCGCGCACCACGGCGGGGACCTCCGGTGCGCCGAACGTGACGTTCGCCGCCCCCGGTCCGAATCGCTCCTCGAGCGTCCGGGTCAGGCCGGCCTCCAACGTCGGGCGCGCGCTCCCCGACGCGAGGTCGTAGGTTCCGATCGATGCCCCCGCCCGACGGACTTCCGTCTCCACCGCCGAAGCCAGGGCGCCATGCGCTCCTCCCTCTCCGCCTTCCCGGTAGAGCGTCAGAAGATCCTGCGGGGAAGGCCGGAGCCGGGCCCGGACGGGTAGCGTGATCTCCGACCCCTCGCGCGAGGCCACCGCAACCCTGAGATCGGTTTCGATCGATCCTTGCGGGAAGACCTCCACCCGTTGCAGGACCGGCACACGCAACCTCGGGCCGGGCTGGAGCAGGGAGGGCGTGCCCCCGCCGGACCACGAGCGAATCGCGACTCCACCGCGGGGGACGAGGACCGTGCAGGCGGTGATGGCCAGCGCGGCGGCGCCGAGGCCGCTGAGGGCGCCGATCGCGACGCCCAGGGAGCGCCTCACAATCGTGCCGGACCGGGGTTCGGCCGTTCCCGCGGGGACCGGACCGGCCGATCAGGCCCCGGGCGCCGCCCGGAGCTGCAGAAAGGTATCCGAGTGGGCATGACAGATGGCCACGGCAAGGGCGTCGGAGGCGTCCAGCGTGAGCGGTTCCACGCGCAGGCCGAGGAGCAACCGGACCATCCGCTGGACCTGCTCCTTCTCCGCCGCCCCGTATCCGGTCACCGCCTTCTTGACCGCCCGCGCCGGGTAGGCCCGCACCGGCGTGCCCGCACGCAGGAGGGGCAGCAGGGCGGCGCCGCGCACATGACCCAGTTGCAGGGCGACCCGGGTGTTGCGCGCGAGGAAAATGTCCTCGACCGCGGCGACATCCGGCTTTTCCCGGGCCACCAGGGATTCGATCGACCGGGTGATGTGGGGCAACCGCGCGAGGAGATCAAGACCGCGTGGGGGGACGATGGTGCCGAAGCAACACGGAAGAAGCCTGCCTCCCCGGCTCTCGACGATCCCGTAGCCGGTCGCCCGCGATCCGGGATCGAGCCCGAGGATCCGCATGGATCAGGAGGCGGCCCGCTGCTCGGTGATTTCCGACTCGTCCATGTCGAAGTTGGCCCAGACGTTCTGTACGTCCTCGTGCTCCTCGATCGCCTCCATCATCGACAGGAGCTGCTGGGCCTGCCTCCCCTGGACCTTGACCAGGGTCTTTGGGACCATGGAGATCTCCGCGCTGGTCACCGGGATCCCCCGGGCGGCGATACCGTCCTTGACGGTCTCGAGACGGTCGGGTGGCGTGAGGATTTCCCAATTGTCGCCGTCTTCCCGGACATCGTCCCCGCCGGCTTCCAGCACCACCTCGAGGAGCGTCTCCTCCGCGGACTTCTCCTTCGGCACCACGAGGTACCCCTTCTTCTCGAACATCCAGGAGACGCAGTTGCTCTCGCCGAGGTTGCCGCCGTATTTCGAGAACAGGTGGCGTATCTCGGGCAGCGTCCGGTTCCGGTTGTCGGTGACCGCCATCACGAAGAGGGCCACGCCTCCCGGGCCGTACCCCTCGTAGGAGACTTCCTCGTAGTCCACGCCCGGCAGCTCGCCGGTGCCCTTCTTGATCGCCTTCTCGATGTTGTCCTTGGGCATGTTGGCGGCCCGGGCCGCCCCGAGCACGGTCCTCAGCCGCGGATTCCCCTCGGGGTCCCCTCCCCCAATCCGGGCCGCCACGGTGATCTCCTTGATCAATTGCGTGAAGACGCGCCCGCGCTTGGCGTCCGCCGCGGCCTTCTTGTGCTTGATGGTGTGCCACTTCGAATGTCCGGACATGTCCCGTTACCCCGAGAGGGCGGAGTTTATCATAGAGGGGGATCGAAGAAAGAGGCCCGCGGGAACGACCCGCGGGCCTCTTTGGTTTTATCCCGGCGATGTCCTACTCTTCCACGCCGTTGCCAGCGCAGTACCAT
>JBOGOE010000052.1:0-3249 GCA_050747445.1 Candidatus Polarisedimenticolia bacterium
GCAGGCCGCCGGCCGCCGCGCCGCGGGGCGGCGGCCCGCGCCAGCGGCGCGTGGCGGAAACAGGTCACCGCATGGTCGTTCACCATCCCCACGGCCTGCATGAAGGCGTAGCAGATGGTCGAGCCGACGAACCGGAACCCGCGCGCCTTGAGGGCCCGGCTGAGCGCGTCCGACACCGGGGTGCGGGCCGGCACCCTGCCGCCCCGGCGCCGGCGGTTGACGATCGGCCGCCCGCCGACGAACGACCAGACCCAGGCATCGAACGAGCCGGAGGCTTCCCGGACCTTGAGGAAGGCGCGCGCGTTGCCGATCGCCGCCTCGATCTTCAACCGGTTGCGGACGATCCCCGCATCGCGCAGCAACGCCGCCACCCGACGCGCGCCGTAGCGCGTCACCTTGCGCGGATCGAACCGGTCGAACGCCCGGCGGTAGGCATCCCGTTTCTTCAGGATGATTTCCCAGGAGAGCCCCGCCTGGGCCCCCTCCAGGACCAGGAACTCGAACAGCCGCCGGTCGTCGTGCAGCGGCACGCCCCACTCGGTGTCGTGATAGCTCAGGCTCGGTTCCCTGACGGCCCAGGAGCAGCGTTCCATATTGCGGTCCAGGAGTCCCCCTGCGAAGATGCGGAGTATATACGGCCGCTCCCGGCCGGCCGGTTCCCGTGGTCGGACGCTCCTGCGGCGCGCGCGCCGCGCCTGTCCCCTCAAGGCAGCCGGTGAAACGACGGGTGGACCGCGCGCCGGCGCCTCAGGCGACGCGGCGCACGAGCAGATGCAGGATGGCGGCGAAGAGGGCGGCGCAGGGAAGGGTGACGACCCAGGCCAGGAGAATCTCCAGGATCGCCGCGGGGCGCGCCCGGCCGCCGGTCAGTCCGATTCCGAACAGCGCGCCAACGCTCACGTGGGTCGTCGACACCGGCAACCCCAGCACCGAGGCCCCGACGACCAGGATCGACGTCGCGAGATTGGCGCTCAAGCCCTGGCCCCTGGTCATTCCGGTGATTCCGTGGCTCATCGTCTCGGCCACGCGGCGCGCGGCCATCAGGCCCCCGATCGCCATCGCGGCGCCGACCGCGAGCGACGATCCCACGGTCCCCAGACCGAGCGACCCGAAGGCGATCAGGCCGGCGATCTTCGGAGTGTCATTGAGACCCCGCGCGAAGGAGACGGTCCCCGCCGACAGGAGGTGCAGCGGCCCGAGAAGCGCCGGCGCCCGGATCGCCAGAAGGGCGCGGGCGCCGTGCGCCCGGCAGGTCTCGAGCGCGCCCGTGGTGAGATCGCTGCCGCTCCGGGCGAGGACGGCTCCGCCCGGCCCCGGGACCGCGATGGCTTCGGCGCGCCCGACACAGACGCACAGCGCGGGCGTCCGCGCGAGACGGCGCGCCGCGGCACGCAGGGGCGGGTGGAGCCCGACCGTCAGCAGGAGCGCGACCCAGGGCGACAGGAGCAGCGGGTAGACGAACGAGCTCCTCAGGGCGCCGCCTTCGAGAGGCGCGCCGGAGGCCAGCCCCGAGCCGATCAGCCCGCCCAGCAGGGCGTGGGTGGTGGAGATCGGCATCCCCAGGCGCGCGGCGAGCAGCACCGTGAGCGCCGCCCCGCCGCCGACCGCCGTCACGAAGTGAGGCTCCGCGGCCAGCGCGTCGGGCACCAGGCCCCGCCCGGAGAAGCTCCGCGCCAGGGCGCCCCCCGCCACGATCGCCGGGACCGAGCCGAGCGCGGTCGCGAGGGTGGCGTAGAGCAGCGCGCCGCGGTAGCGCAGCGAGCCGCTTCCGAGAAGCGTCGCCACCCCCTTGAAGTTGTCGTTGGCGCCGTTGGCGTACGCCGCGGACAGCGCCGCCAGCATCAGGAGGATCGTCATTCCCCTCCCACCAGGTGGCGCATCTTACCCCGATGCCCCGTTCGACGGACCGCCACGGTTCGCCTCGAAGACGTCGCAACCCTCCTGGCGCTCCGAGACGGACGGAGGGCCCCCTGCCGGGAAGTCCGGACCCTTGTCGTCGTGGTCAACGGCGCGCAGGGAGGCTGGGACGCGCATCGCGTCGCCGATCCGGCGATGAACTCCACCTTCTGGAGCACGATCGACGCGCGCCTCGCGGTGGTACGTCGACTGCGACGCCGGCGATCCGTCCGTCACTTCGACGCCGCCCAGGGTGCCCGACGTGAGAGTCGGCTTCGATCCAGCGTCTGACGACGGCCTGGAGGTGGAGTGGCAGAGCCTGGGCCCGGTGGCCGGCCCGGGGACGCGTTTCGACGTGGTGGCCGGCGACGTGGGGGCGCTTCTTCGGAGCAGGGGTTTCGATGCCGCCCGCTGCGCCGCGGCGTCGACGCCCGAATCCACGCTGTCCGATCCGGAAGGCCTCGATTCGAGATCAAGGTCAACCGACAATTCAAGCGTGATTACTTCGCCACTGGCGCGATACTCGCTCACGAGTGCTCCCACCTCAAGGCGTGGCAGCACAGGCTGCCAGAGGTGGGGCACCTTGACGATGATCGGCATGTCGACTTGATCGCGATTGTGGGAGGTCTAGGTAAGTTGATGGTGAACGGGGTCCTCTTCGATAATTACCCGTGGGGGACTCAGTTCAGGAGATCATTCGGCTATCTCGGGGGACCTGCGATTTGCTATGCCTACGCTCTCATGTGTAGCCAGCTCCGAGTACGTCGCCGGGCGGCGCTCCGGCACCTGATGCCCGGGGCGTCGAAGCGCGTCCGCCAAGCTATGTCTACTATCGCCTTAAGGCGCTGGTCCGCTCGGTGGTTACGGTTTGGGGACGCGCCATCACCCATACACTACGCCCTACCAAGTCCGACCCAAGTCGTTCCCTGTCCTCAGTGCCGCCGACGCCTTAGAGTCCGACTGGGGAGCAGACTACTAGTTCGCTGCAACCGCTGCGCGTGCGAATTCTCTTTCGATGGTCGGCCTTGTTACGATCCCAACGTTGTGTACCCAAGAGCGAGCGCACTTTGATGATTCAGGCAAGAGGCCTGCTGTCTAACATCAGCTCAAGCTGACGGCGCGCGGGAGGTCGGTGGCGGAGTCGCTGCGGCGTACGCGCGCCGCAGCTTAGCCGGAGCGTTAGGCGCACAGGCGCGCAGTGTTGACTCGGACCTACTTTGTAGTTACATTGTATGCATGTCCGAGCTGCGGTTCGAGTGGGACCGGAAGAAGGCGGCCGAGAATCGGCGCAAGCATGGTGTGTCGTTCGAGGACGCGAAGAGCGTCTTTGCCGACGAGTTCGCCGTCTTGCTC
>JBOGOE010000053.1:0-12911 GCA_050747445.1 Candidatus Polarisedimenticolia bacterium
GCGCCGGCGGGGGGGGCGGCGGCCGCGGGGACGGACCGCGCCGCGGCTTGATTGGCCCGAAGATCGCGGTGTAGTATCGGTCGTCCGGCGCGACACCGGGGGATGAGCGCGCCGTTCGGGAGGGGCAATGACGATGAAGCGTGCGACACGGCTGCTGCTCGCCGCCGCCGGAACGCTGGCGCTGGCCGCGATCCAGGCGTCTCCGATCTTCGCGGACGCGATCGTCCGGGTCAAGGGTCGCGTGGTCGACATGACCGGCAAACCGATGCCCAAGGTGTCGATCTGGTTCGAGGGGGTGGACATCAAGAAGAAGGTGGGGCCGGTCCGGACCAACAAGGACGGCAATTACATCATCGCCACGCTCGATAGGTCGGTGGCCAAGAAGTGGCACGTCTATCCCGAGCTCCCCGGCTACAAGGTCGTGAAGATCGCGTTCGAGATTGTCGACTCCGAAAGGAAGGAGCGCGCCAAGAACGACGGCTACATCGTCGGGACCAAGCAGGAGTTCCCGGTGCTCGAGTTCGCCCCGGTCGGCGACGTCGGCCGGAACATCGTCGATTTCTTCGTGGCCAAGGACGCGGAGTACGCCGCGGCGGTGCAGGCCGAGCGGAGCAAGCGCGAGGGCGGCACGGCCGCCACGCCGGGCGCCGCCGCAACCGGGACCGCCACGCCGGTGCCCGCGGCTCCGGCGGCGGTGGCCGGCGGGAAGGACCTGCTGGAGCGCGCCCAGGGGCTGGTCGCCGCCGGAAAGCATGCCGAGGCGGTCGAGGTGTTCCGTCAGTTCGTCGCCAAGGATCCGAAGGGGAACCCTCCCGTCTACTACCACCTGGGCAAGAGCCTGTTCCTGGCGGGCGACGATCAGGCGGCCGAGAAAGCGTTTCTGGAGGGGCTGGCCCTGAAGCCCGACATGAGGGGAGTGCATTTCTACCTGGGCAACCTCCACCTCAAGCGGTCCGAGGACCCGGTCGAGGAGCAGGCGGAGGCGGCGCGCGCGGCGGAGGAGTTCGGCAAGGAGCTGGAGCTGACCCCCGACAACGACACCGTCCACTATCACCTCGGGCTCGCCCTTCTGAAGGCGGGTCGGGACGACCAGGCTCTCGCGGCGTTCGAACAGGCGGTGCTGCTCAACCCGCAGCGCTCGGAGGCCTATCTGAAGATGGCGGCAGGGTACGAGAAGCGGAAGGACACGGCGAAGGCGGAGGAGATGTACCAGAAGTTCAGCGCCGCCGATCCGTCCCGTGCCGCGGAGTCCCTTTACAACATCGGCGTCATCGCCTGGAACGAGAACCGCACCAAGGACGCGGTCCAGTATTTCGGCAGGGCCGCGCAGCTCGACCCGCAGTACGCCCTGGCGCATCGCGAGCTGGGCTACGCGCTGATGCGGCAGCAGGACTTCAAAGGGGCGCTCAAGCACTTCCAGGAGTACCTGCGGCTCAACCCGAAGGCATCCGACGCGAAGCAGATCGAGGAGAGCATCGCCCTCCTCAGGTAGCCCCGGTCGCCGCCGTCACGCGCCGGACGGATAGAGCGCGTCCTCGACCAGCTGGCAGATGACGTGCCCCGCGAGGATGTGAACCTCCTGGATGCGCGGCGTCGATCGGCTCGGCACCAGGATGAGGTGACGGCAGAGACCGGCCATCCCCCCTCCGTCGCCGCCGCCGAACCCGACGGTCACGAGCCCCCGCTCCTTCGCGGTCCGCAGTCCCTCGAGGACGTTCGGCGATCGTCCGGACGTGGAGAGACCGACGGCGACGTCCCCCGCGCGCCCCAGGGCCTCCACCTGCCGCGCGAAGATCCGGCTGAACGCGCTGTCGTTGCCGATGCTCGTGATGACCGAGGTGTCGGTGGTCAGCGCGATGGAGGGGAGCGCCGGACGGTCGCCCGCGAACCGGTTCACGAACTCCGCGGCGAGGTGCTGCGCGTCGGCGGCGCTGCCGCCGTTGCCGAAGAACAGGAGGTTGCGTCCGGCGCGGAGCGCCGTCACGAACGCCGCCGCGACGGCGGTGACCGCGGGGATCCCGGCGGCGAAGAACGACTCCGCGGCGTCGGCGTGGTCGCGGTAGAGTCCGCGGATGCGATCCGCGACGTCCGCAACGTCCTTGGTTCGTCCGGTCATCGTCCCGTCCTCCAGACCGGCGCCGCCGACGAGCGGGGGGCGCCCGGTGATGACCCGCTCACGGCATCCACGCGATGAGCGCGGTGGTGCGGCCGGCGCCGGCCCCGTCCCTGCGGAAGGAGGCCAGCTCGGGGGTGCAGCGGGTGCACAGCCCGGCGGCCCCGAGGTTCCCGGGCCGGACCCCCTCCGCCAGCGCCTGGCGCCGGTTGGCTTCCACCAGATCCATGCGGGAACGCGCCCCCGAGCGGACGCAGCCGCCCGCCTCCGGATCGAACCGCAGCAGGGCGTCCACCACCTCCTCGCCGACTTCGAAGCAGCAGGGGCCGATGCACGGTCCGATCCCGACCTGCAGATCCCCGGGGTGCGTCCGGAGGGTGCCGCGGAGGACGCGGATGGTTTCACGGAGGACGCCCTGCACGGTGCCGCGCCATCCGGCGTGCACCGCCGCGATCGCGCCGCTCCGGGGATCGGCCAGCAGGACGGGGACGCAGTCCGCGACCCGCACCGAGAGGGCGATGCCGGTGGCGCGGGTCGCCAGGGCGTCCCCCTCCGCCGGCGGGGACGCCGTCGCGCCGGTGCCGGCGCCGACGATCCGGACCGTCGCCCCGTGCACCTGCCGCAGCGCGTGGATCGGCAGGTCCCGTCCCGCCGCCGCCCGCAGGAGGATCCCTGGATCGCCCTCGCGCGCCGTGAAAAAGTGCGCCAGCCCCGGAACGGCGGCCAGGAGCGGCATCTCGAACCGATGCATCGCGCCGGCGCCGAGACGCCGCGTCCCTGCGCTGCCGGCGATGTGCCGCTCCGGGTTCATGCCCCGCACTGTAACGGGGCCGCCGCGCCGGCGCAAGTGCGACCCCTCCCGAGAGGCGCCTTGACAAGGCCGGACGCTTGGGGCAATCTTCCGCCTTTCGCGGCGGAGGTGCGATGCACGTGCTCGGGCTGATGGCTCCCTCTCCGGGTCAGTCCCCGGCGGGAGCGTGGATGCAGTTCGTCCCGCTCGTCCTCATCTTCGTCATTTTCTACTTCCTCCTGATCCGGCCGGCCCGGAAGCGGCAGAAGGAGGTCCAGCAGATGCTGGACGCCCTGAAATCGGGTGACCGGGTGGTCACCTCGGGCGGGCTCCTCGGGACGGTCGTCGCCGTCGACCGCGGCGTCGTGCAGCTCCGGATTGCGGACAAGGTCCGGATCGACGTCACCAAGAGCAGCATCGTCGGTCTCCAGGAACCGGGCTCCTCCACGGCCTCTCCGGCGGAGTCCTGAGGGCGGAGTCGCCCCGCCGTCGCGGACGGCGCCCGGCACCCCGCATCACACGATGGACTTTCTGACACTGAGAACGCGGCTGCTGGTGGTCCTGGGCGCCCTCGCGCTCTGCGGATTTCTCGCCTGGCCGCCGCAACGGACCATCCGCCTCGGGCTCGATCTCAAGGGCGGCATCCACATGGTCATGCAGGTGCGGACCGACGACGCCGTCCGCGCCGATCTCGATCTGAGCCAGGAGCGCATCCGCTCCGCCCTGGGCGAAAAGGGGCTGGCGCCGGCCGAGATGGCCCGGGCGGGTCGGAACGCCCTCGTCCTGGCGGGGCTCGACGAGGCGCGGATGGACGAGGCGCGCGATCTCCTGCGCGCCCAGTTCCCGCAGTTCCAATCGGCCTCCGACGGGCCGGGCCGGCTGCGGCTCACGCTGCGCCCCGAGGAGGAGTCGACCATCCGCGACTCCGCGGTGCGCCAGGCCCTGGAGACGATCCGGACGCGCGTCGACAAGTTCGGGGTCGCCGAGCCGACCATCCAGAGACAGGGAGTCGGCCCGCGCGCCGACCGGATCCTGATCCAGCTGCCGGGGGTCGAGGATCCGGAGCGCGTCAAGGACCTGATCGGGTCGCCGGCCTTCCTGGAATGGAAGCTGGTCCGCGTGCCGCCGGGGGTGGTCGCCGAGCAGTTCCGGCCGCCCGACAACCCCGACGCGCTAAGCCGGATGTTCGGGGAACGGCTTCCGGACGACGTCGAGGCGCTGCCCCAGGAGATCCGGGGGACCGACGGAGCCGTCGTGCAGCTTTTCTGGCCCGTGACCCGCACCTCCCCGCTCACCGGCAACGATCTGAAGAACGCCCGCCGCGACATGGACCGATTCGGCGGCGCGGCGGTCAATTTCCTCCTCACCGCCGACGCCGGCAAGCGGTTTCAGGAGCTGACCCGCAAGAACCAGGGTCAGCTCCTGGCGATCGTCCTCGATCGCAAGGTGATCTCGGCCCCGCGCATCAACGCCATCATCGCGGACCAGGGGATCATCGAGGGCGGCAACTTCACGGTGGAGAGCGCCGAGGACCTCGCGCTCAAGCTCCGATCCGGCGCCCTGCCCGCGGGGCTGGAGATCCTGGAGGAGCGGACGGTCGGACCGTCGCTGGGCGCCGACTCGGTCCGCAAGGGGGTGGTCGCCTCGGTCCTCGGCTCCAGCGTGGTCATCCTCTTCATGCTGGTCTACTACCGCCTGTCGGGGTTCAACGCGGTGGCGGCGCTCCTGGCGAACTTCCTCATCCTGCTCGCCGCCATGGCCTACGTCGAGTCGACCCTGACGCTCCCGGGGATTGCCGGGATCGCCCTGACCATCGGCATGGCGGTCGACGCCAACGTCCTGGTGTTCGAACGAATCCGGGAGGAGCTGCGGCTCGGCCGCACCGTCAAGGCGGCGATCCACGCCGGCTTCGACCGGGCGATCACCACCATCCTCGACAGCAACCTGACGACCCTGATCGCCGGGCTGTTCCTCTACGCCTATGGCACCGGGCCGGTCAAGGGGTTCGCCGTCACGCTGAACGTCGGGATCGTGGCGAACCTGTTCACCGCCGTCTTCATGTCGCGCACCCTGTTCGACTCCGTCCTGTCGCTCCATCCGCGCCTCGAGCGCCTGAGCATCTGAGGGCCGCGTGCTGCAGGTCTTCGCCAACGCCAACTTCCGGTTCATGTGGGGCACGAAATGGATCTTCATGATCCTGTCGGCCGCAGGTCTCCTGATCTCGGGCTGGGCGATCGGCGCGCGCGGATTCAACTACGGCATCGACTTCGCCGGCGGAACCGCGGTGCAGGTCAAGTTCCGGGACGCCCCGCGGGTGGAGTCGGTGCGGGCCGCGCTGGAGGGGCGGCATCTGGGGGACGTGAACATCCAGGCGATCGGCGAGCCGGAGGATTACGAGGTCCTGATCCGCGTGGAGCAGGAGAAAGGGGCCGCGGCGGAGGGCGGTGAGGGAGGCGGCGTGAGCGCGGCCATCCTCGAGGCGCTGCGCTCGGACGACGATCGCGCCGCCCTGCAGGCGGGGCGCGTGGATCTGAACGCCGCTTCGGAGGCGTCCCTGGCCGCATGGCTCCTGGCGAATCCGCCCGGGGGGGGCGCGGGGGACGCGTCACCGGCGACCGTCGCCGCGGCCGTGGTGCGGGCGCGCTCGGAGCGCGGCGGCGTGTTCACCGGGATCGGGCAGGTGACGGACGCCCCCGGGGTGAGCCCGGAGGCCGCCGCCCTGCTCCGCGATCGGGCGCACCTCGGGAGCTACGCGCTGCGCGGGGTCGAGTTCGTCGGTCCCACCGCCGGACGGGAGCTGCTGCGGAACACCGGCTACGCCATCCTCGGCTCGGTGCTGGGGATTCTCGCGTACGTCTGGGTCCGCTTCCATCGATGGACCTGGGGTCTCGCGGCCATCGCCGCCCTGGTCCACGACGTCACCATCGCCGCGGGCGCCATGGCCCTCACCGGCAAGGAGTTCTCCCTCCCGGTGGTCGCGGCCCTGCTCACCATCCTAGGCTACTCGATCAACGACACCATCGTCATCTTCGACCGCATCCGCGAGAACCTGAGGCTGTATCGCGAACACGACTTCGAGGAAGTGGTCAATGCCTCGGTCAACCAGACCCTGTCGCGCAGCGTCCTGACCTCGTTCACCGTCTTCATCGCGGTCACGGCGCTCCTCATGTACGGCGGCGACAAGCTGAACCCCCTGTCCTTCTGCCTGCTGGTCGGCGTGGTCGCCGGCTCCTACTCGACGATCTTCGTCGCCTCGGCGCTCCTCGTCATCGCCTACCGCCGCCTCGGACCCCGGTACGTCAAGGCCTGATCGGACCGCGGGGCCGGCCCGGCGATTGCCGGTCGCAAAAACCCTGTGTTAGACTGCGCCGAGCGCCCCCCGCGCGCGTCCCGTGGGACGCCCCGGCCGGACGAGCCCGTCGCCGCGGCGCGGCCGCGGGCCCCCTCGACGGCTCGGCGATGATTCGGTTCGAAGACATCCAGGAGAAGGTCGAGTCCTACATGCCGGACGCGGACCTCGGTCTGCTCCGCAAGGCCTACGTGTTCTCCGCCAAGGAGCACAAGGGGCAGACGCGGTCGTCGGGCGAGCCGTATCTGACGCACCCGCTGTCGGTCGCCGCCATCCTCGCCGACCTCAAGCTCGATCTCACCTGTATCGTCGCCGGGCTCCTGCACGATGTCCTCGAAGACACCTTGACGAGCCGCGAGGCCCTGGAGACCCACTTCGGGAAGGACATCGCGCACGTCGTCGAGGGGCTGACGAAGATCGCGCGCATCTCCTTCAACTCGAAGGAGCAGCAGCAGGCGGAGAGCTTCCGCAAGATGATGCTCGCCATGGTCGACGACATCCGGGTCATCCTGGTCAAGCTGGCGGACCGGCTCCACAACATGCGCACCCTGGAGCACCTGTCGCCGCGGCAGCGGGAGCGGATTGCGCGGGAGACCGTCGAAATCTACGCGCCCATCGCGAACCGGCTGGGCATGGCGAAGGTCAAGAACGAGCTGGAGGACCTCGCCTTCCGGTTCCTCGATCCGGCGGCGTATCAGGCGCTGGCGAAGGCCCTCGACGAGCGGGGCAAGGTGACCGGGGGGTTCATCCGCGAGATCCAGGACACCCTCCAGGGCGAGTTGCAGAAGTCCGGCATCGTCTGCGACATCTACGGGCGCCGCAAGCACCTCTACGGCATCTACCGGAAGATCCAGCGGCAGGGCATCGAGGTGGCCGAGGTCTACGACTACATCGCCTTCCGGATCCTCACGCACTCGATCAAGGACTGCTACGGCACCCTGGGGATCGTGCACGGCCTGTGGCGGCCGGTCCCCGGCCGGATCAAGGACTTCATCGCGATGCCGAAGCCGAACATGTACCGGTCCCTCCACACCTCGGTGATCAGCGACCGCGGACAGCCGTTCGAGATCCAGATCCGCACCCACGACATGCACCGGATCGCGGAGGAGGGGATCGCCGCCCACTGGAAGTACAAGGAGGGGAAGGACGCCAAGGAGAAGGACGCCAACGTCGAGTGGCTCCGCCAGATCATGGAATGGCAGCAGGAGCTCAAGGACCCGCGCGAGTTCCTCAACATGGTCAAGGTGGATCTCTACCCGGAGGAGGTCTACTGCTTCACCCCCAAGGGCGAGGTCCGCTCCTTCCCGCGCGGCGCCACGCCGGTCGACTTCGCGTACTCGGTGCACACCGAGGTCGGCCACCGGTGCGTGGGGGCGCGCATCAACGGGAAGCTCGTGCCGCTCCGGACCGATCTCCAGAACGGCGACATCGTCGAGATCCTCACCTCCCCCAATCACCGCCCGAGCCAGGACTGGATGACCATCGCCAAGACGCCACGGGCCCGCTCGAAGATCCGCCAGTGGCTCAATGTCGACCGCCGGAACCGCAGCATCGAGCTCGGCAAGACGGTCAGCGACCGGGAGTTCAAGCGCTACCGGCTCAATCTGAAGAAGCACCAGTCCGAGGGCGGGCGGCTGGCCCAGTCGTTGAAGGAGCTGGGGGTCCCGTCGTTGGAGGATTTCTACGCGGCGGTCGGGTACGGCAAGGTCGCCCCGAAGGCGCTGATCGAGAAGCTCGACCCCCAGGCGAAGCCCCACGACGCGGAGGGACCGATCGCGCACGCCGTCCGGAAGGCGCTGGGGATGGGGGAAAAGAAGGTCCGGGTGCGCGGTCTGGACGACGCCCTCATCGCCCTGGCGCGCTGCTGCCATCCCATCCGGGGGGAACCGATCGTCGGCTACATCACGCGCGGGCGGGGCGTGACCGTCCACTCCGAGCGGTGCCCCAACCTCGAAAAGCTCCTGTACGACCCGGAGCGCCGCATCGAGGTCGCCTGGGAGGACGCCGACGCGTCCCGGTTCGAGGTCCGGATCACGGTCCTGTCGGAGGACCGGCCGGGGATGCTCGCCAAGATCACTTCGGTGATTGCCGATGCGAAGTCGAACATCAAGAACGTCGAGGCCCGCACCTTCGAGGATCGTCGCGGGGAGATCACCCTCATCCTGGACATCCAGGACATGGCGCATCTGAAGACCATCCTGGAGAAGGTCAAGGGCATCGACGGCGTCTACCGGGTCGAACGTCAGGTTGCCTAGGAGGAGACATGGAGATGCGCGGCATCGCGACCGACCGGGCGCCCAAGGCGATCGGTCCCTACGCGCAGGCGGTGGCCTGCGGCGGATTCCTGTTCCTCTCCGGGCAGGTGCCGCTCCACCCCGCGACCGGAGAGCTGGTCCGCGGGACCATCCAGGAGGAGGTGGGTCGGGTCCTGGAGAACCTCAAGGCGGTCCTGGCGGCGGGCGGCTCGGGGTTCGACCGGGTCGTGCGCACCACCGTCTATCTCACCGATCTCGCCGACTTCGGGGCGATGAACGAAGCGTACGCGCGGTACTTCGGCGACAGCCGTCCGGCGCGCGCCACGGTCCAGGTCGCGGCGCTGCCGCGCGGGGCGCGCGTCGAGATCGACGCGATCGCCGCCATCGGTTGAGGGCGCGGCCCTGCCGGAAGGGGAGTCGGTGCCGGAGGAGCGCCGTCGGGACGGGTGGTCAGGACGCGGCTTTGGCGACCAGTCCGGAGCGCAGGCAGCGGGTGCAGACCTTCAGGCGGCGGCGGGTTTTCCCGACGATGGCGCGCACCCGCTGGATGTTGGGATACCAGCGCCGCGACGACACGTTGTGGGCGTGGCTCACCTGGTTGCCGAACACCGGTTTCTTCCCGCACACGTCGCACGAACGCGCCATATAGGATCCACGCCTCGCTGAGGAACGGCGCACTCTAGCACAACGTCGACGCCCGGATCAACGGCGCCCTCCGCGGCCCTGCCGCGGGCGCGGGGGACGCCACCAGCCCGCCGCTCCCCCCCTCCACCGG
This sequence comes from Candidatus Polarisedimenticolia bacterium, assembly GCA_050747445.1. GTDB lineage: Bacteria > Acidobacteriota > Polarisedimenticolia > Gp22-AA2 > Gp22-AA2 > JBOGOE01. Next base: position 9,283 of record JBOGOE010000053.1, read on the forward strand.
AACAATTACATATGTCGATGATTTAGAAGCACATATCTGTATGTCCGGATGCGAACCTGCCTTCATAGACACCCGCCTTGCAAAATTGGACTCGGGGAATATATTGAGCCAGCGTGAAAAAGAAGTCGGCGGCGACGTTCGCAAGTACCCGGAGAGCCGCGAGTTAGGGAGGTTCGAGCGTGTTCTTCTCCCGGAGCAGGAACCTGGTGGGCCTCGACATCGGTTCGAGCGCCGTCAAGATCGTCGAGCTGAAAGAGCTGGGGAAAGGGAAGGGCTACCAGCTCCTCAACGTCGCTCTCGAGCGGCTGTCGCCCGAGGCCATCGTCGACGGCGCCATCATGGACGCCGGTCTGGTGATCGACACCGTCCAACGCGCCTTCGCGGCGCGCAAGATCAAGGCGTCCGACGTCGCCATCGCGCTGTCCGGTCACAGCGTCATCATCAAGAAGATCGCCATCCCGGCCACCTCCGAGGAGGAGCTCGCGGAGGTCATTCCGTGGGAAGCCGAGCAGTACATCCCGTTCGACGTGCAGGACGTCAATCTCGCTTACCAGGTCCTCAAGGGAGCGACCGCCGGTGAAGGGAACATGGACGTCCTCCTGGTCGCCGCCAAGAAGGACAAGATCAACGATTACACCTCCGTGGTCAGCCAGTCGGGGAAGAACCCGGTCGTGGTCGATGTCGACGTGTTCGCGCTGCAGAACTGCTTCGAGATGAACTACGACACCGACCCGATGATGGCCGTCGCCCTCATCAACATCGGCGCCTCGACGACCAACGTCGCGATCCTCAAGGGGACCACCTCGATCTTCTGGCGCGACATCTCGGTGGGCGGCAACCACTACAACGACGCGATCCGCAAGGAGCTGAACCTCAGTTTCGAGCAGGCGGAGGCCCTCAAGCGCGGCGAGGAGGTCGACGGGATCCCGGTCGAGAACGTCACGCCGATCATGGCCTCGGTCAACGACTTTCTCGGAGCCGAGATCCAGAAGACGCTCGACTTCTTCAAGAACACGACCCCGGGGGAGAACATCGAGCGGATCGTCGTCGCCGGGGGGTCCTCGCGGGTCCCGCACCTGCGCGAGGCGCTCGGGGAGCGCTTCGGCGTGCCGGTCGAGCCGCTCAATCCCTTCAACCGGGTCAACGTCGGCAAGGGGATCCCGCCGGAGCTCGTCGAGGAGGTCGGTTCCAGCATGTCGATCGCCGTCGGTCTGGCGGCGCGCCGGGCGGGGGACAATCGATGATCAAGATCAACCTCCTGTCGGGTACCGCGCCGGGCAAGTCCAAGGTCGCCAAGGCCCCCCGGATGGAGTTCGGCAACCTGGGCCAGTCGGCGCTGATGGCGGGGGTCGTCGTGCTGGCGCTGCTGTTCATCGCCTGGCGCTGGTACAGCCTCGCGAGCCACCACAGCTACCTGGCCCGCGAGATCTCCAAGGCGGAGGCGGAGAAGCAGCGTCTCCAGGCGATCATCAAGAAGGGGGAGGACTACAAGGCCAAGAAGGAGCTCCTGGAGCGCAAGATCACGCTGATCACCCAGCTGAAGCGCAACCAGAGCGGGCCGGTCCATCTGCTCGACGAGGTCAGCAAGCAGCTGCCGGATTTCCTCTGGCTGGACGCCCTCACGGAGAGCGGCTTCAACATCCAGATCCAGGGGAAGGCGACCACCTACAACGCGGTCTCCAACTTCTACAACAACCTGGCCGGATCCCGGTACTTCCAGAGCGTGACCATGGGACCGATCTCGGCGATCCCGGTCGGCGTGACCTTCTCCCTCACCTGTCACTTCCTGCCGCATCCGGCCGGCACGCCGGCCGAGGGCGACGCGGTGACGGGAGGCTAGGCGGGAGGCCCGATGGACTTCAAGAAGCTGCCCTTCGCCGGCCAGTTCGCCATCGTCGCCGCCCTGTCGGCGACGCTCATCGGCGTCGCCTGGATGGCCTACCCGAATTTCGGCGAAATGGCCCGCATGAACCAGGAGAACGAGACGCTCCTCGAAGGGCTGCAGGCGGAGATCCGCAAGGGTCAGGCGATCGAGGCGAAGCTGCCGGAGTTCGAGCGCGAGATCGAAAACCTCCAGGCCAAGCTGAGCGACCTGCTCGCGATCCTGCCGACCGAGCCGGAGACCGGCGAGCTCCTGAAGTGGGTGAAGAACCTGGCCGACCAGTCGAACCTGGAGCTCAAGCAGTTCGTCCCCGGCCAGCTCCGTCCCGTGGAGTTCTACAAGGAGTTCCCGATCACCATGGACATCAACGGGGACTACCACGACCTGGGCGTGTTCTTCGACCGCATCAGCAAGTACTCGCGGATCATCAACGTCAGCAGCGTCAGCATCCGGGGCGCCGCGGGGGCGCGCGGGTCGATCAACTCGACCTTCACCGCGACGACCTTCGTCTACGACGACAAGGGGGAGAACGCCCGGTGACCCGCGCCCTGGTGCTGCGCGCCCTCGCGCTCGCCGTTGCCGGTCTGCTCCTCCTGCCGGCGGCCGCCGCCCAGGAGGCGGCGCCCGCCTCGCCGCCGCAGGACCCCGGTCAGGCGCCGTCCGGTGGCGCCCCCGGTGACGCCGACACCATCAACCGGATCATGCAGGACAACGAGGCGATGCTGGCGGGCCGGGGGTTCACCTACGACCCGGCGGGCCGGCGCGACCCGTTCCGGTCTCTGGTCGACGCCGCCAACACCATCGGCAAAGGGCCGCGGCCGCGGGGCATCGCCGGCATGCTGATCTCCGAGGTCGACCTGGTGGGGATCGTGGCCAAGGGGAAGGGATCGATCGCGTTTTTCAACGGCAGCGACAACAAGGGTTACTTCCTCAGGGTGGGGGACGCCCTCTATGACGGGAAGATCGTCCGCATCGACCGCAGGACCGGGACCGTGGTGTTCCGGCAGGACATCAACGATCCCCGGAGCATCAAGCCGTACCGGGACGTGACCAAGAGGCTGACGACAGCGGAGGAGGACAGCTTATGAGGTACGGGAAGGTCGCGCTTCTGCTCGCGATCGCCGCGGCCGCCCTGCGTTGCTCGGGCAACCCGCCCGTCAGCGAGCCGGGTCAGGCGGTGCTGGGCGCGCCGTCCGCGGTGGTCATCAACGGCATCGACCATGCGGCGACGCCGGCGGGGACCGAGGTCGTGCTGCACGGCAACTACCCGTTCAGCTACACCTCCTACCAGCCCGACCCGAAGACGCTCGTCCTCGAGCTGCTCGATGTGCAGGTCCAGAATCTGTCGCCGGAGGTGCCGATCAGCAGTCCGCAGGTCGAGGGGGTGCAGGTCTCGACCGTGGAGAGCGTCGACGGCGGAACCATCGCCCGCTTTGAGTTCCGGAACGTCCTGGCGGCGCAGCATGCCATCCGTCTCGAAGGGAACGACCTGATCGTGGACTTCCCGGCCCTGGGTGAAGCGGGAGCGCCCGATCCTTCCGTGATCGCCGCGGCCGACGCCGTGGAGGGGAGCGCGACCGGTGCGGAGACGTTGATGGCCGGAACCTCGGCGGAAGGCGCGCCGCTGGAGCCGCTGTCCGCCGAGCTCCCGCCCGCCGGGACCCAGGAGCCGGGGAGGGCCGCGGAAGGCGCGCCGGCCGAGACGGAGCCCGCCGCCGACCTCGCGCCGCTCGAGCCGGCCCCCGCC
>JBOGOE010000054.1:0-7513 GCA_050747445.1 Candidatus Polarisedimenticolia bacterium
GGCCTGGGCCGGCTGGTCGATCGGCTGGCCGGGAGCCTGCCGGCCGGCGTCCTGCGCACCGGCACCACGGCCGCCGCCGTCACGCGATCGGGCCCGGGTCCCGAGCCCTGGGTGGTGCGCACCGGATCCGGCGACACCCTCCGCGCCGCCGCCGTCGTCCTCGCCCTTCCCGCAGCCGCCTCGGCGCGCCTCCTGCGGGAACTCGATCCCGGGCTCGCGGACCAGCTCGCGGCCATCCCCTATGGCAGCGTGGCGACGGTGAACCTGGCTTATGCGCGCAGCGCCATCACCCACCCGCTCGACGGTCTGGGGTTCGTCGTGCCGCGGTCGGAAGGCGGGACGCTCGTCGCCTGCACCTTCTCGAGCGTCAAGTTCGAGGGGCGGGCCCCCGCCGACGGGGTGCTGCTGCGGGCGTTCGCGGCCGCCGGCGATGGCTCCGACGCCGCGGCGCTGGAGCGGGAGACCCACGCCGCACTGGCCCGCCTGCTGGGCATCACCGCCGCCCCCCGGATCGCGCAGGTCCGGGTCTGGCGGGGAGCGATGCCGCGCTACGCCGTGGGGCACGGCGCGCGGCTCGCCGCCACCGAGACGCGTCTCGCGGATCACCCGGGTCTCCTGCTGGCCGGCAACGGCCTGCGCGGGGTCGGTCTCCCCGACTGCGTGCGGGGCGGCGAGCGGGCGGCGGAGACCGTGGCCGCGGCCGTCGGGTGGTATCCTGTCCGGCCGGCGGCGGCGCAGGGAGAGGCGCGATGAATGTTCCCCGACTCGCGGCGGCGATCCTGCTGTGCGGATCGTCCTCCGCCCTGGCGCACGATTTCTTCCTCGTCCCCCGCGCGGCGGACGGGGCGGCGGGACGCACGGTGGAGATCGCCATGCACGTGAGCGACACTTTCCCCGGCGAGCCATCCCCCTGGCGTCCGGAACGGGTGCACCGTCTTTTTCTCGCGGACGGCGGCGGACGCCTCCAGCTCCCATCGCCGGCGGTCGCCGGCGACCCGCCGCGCGCCCGGGTGACGCTGCGCTCTCCGGGGACAGCCTGGATCGCCCTGGTGACGAACCCCTCGTACATCGAGCTCGCGCCGGACGATTTCGCCGGCTATCTGAAGCACGAGGGGCACGACGAGGTCCGGCGCGCCCGGCGCGCCGGCGGCGACGACGGGCGGCCGGGTCGCGAGCGCTACACCCGCTTCGTCAAGACCCTGGTGCGGGGGTCGGAGGGTCCCGCGGACCGGCGACCCGCCGGAAAGCCGGCCGGCGGCGGAGCGGATGGGGCGCCGGCGGCCCGGCCGCTGGGCCTGCCGATCGAGATCGTGCCGCTGTCCGATCCGGGGACGCTCCGTCCCGGAGGGCGTCTCGAGGTGCAGGTGCTGTTCGAGGAGGCCCCGTACGCCGGCGGCACCCTGTGCGCCACGCACGACGGGTATTCGAAGGAGCACGACGCCTACGCCTGGTGCGACCGGCTCGACGGCGAGGGACGGGCGGTGGTTCCGGTGCGCGCCCCCGGGCTGCAGCTTCTCCGGATTACTCGAATGCGGCGGCTCCAGGGGGATCCGAAGGCCGACTGGGAATCGTTCTGGGCCGCCCTCACCTTCGAGGTGCCACGATGAAAGTCGCGGTCGGGTCCGACCACGCCGGTTTCGAGCTGAAGAACGTCCTGGCGGCGGCGCTGCGCGCGCAGGGGCACGAAGTCCGGGATCTGACGCCGGTCCACGACCCGCAGGACGACTACCCGGACGCCGCGGCGGCGGTCGGCCGGGCGGTCGCCGGCGGCGGCGCCGAGCGCGGTCTGATCGTGTGCGGCAGCGGCGTCGGGGCTTCGGTCGCGGCCAACAAGATCAAGGGCGTGCGCGCCGGGCTGTGCCACGACACCTACAGCGCGCATCAGGGGGTCGAGCACGACGACATCAACGTCCTGTGCGTCGGGGCGCGGGTGATCGGCGAGGCCCTGGCGCGGGAGATCGTCGGCGCCTTCGTCGGGGCGCGTTTCTCGGGCGAGGAGCGTCACGCGCGGCGGCTGCGCAAGCTCCTGGCGCTCGAAGGGGGCTGAGATGGAGATCGGGCTGGCCGGTCTGGGACGCATGGGGGGGAACATGGCGCGCCGCTTCATGCGGGGCGGTCACACCGTCGTCGGCTGGACCCGGAGCGGCGCGACCGCGGCCCCACTCGCCCGCGAAGGGATGGCGGTCGCCGCGACCCTCGAGGATCTGGTGACGCGGCTGCGGCCGCCGCGCGCCGTCTGGGTGATGCTTCCGGCCGGCGCCCCGACGGAGGAGGCGGTCGCGGAGCTCGGGCGGCGTCTCGCCCCGGGCGACGCCCTCATCGACGGCGGCAACACGTACTACAAGGACGACCTGCGGCGCGCCGCCGCCCTGGCACCGCGCGGCCTGCACTATCTCGACCAGGGGACGAGCGGCGGCGTCTGGGGCCTGGCCGAAGGGTACTGCCTGATGATCGGCGGCGATGAGGAGGCGGTGCGGCGGCTCGAGCCGGCGTTCCGGACCCTGGCCCCGGCGCCCGATCGCGGCTGGGCCCGCGTCGGTCCGGTGGGCGCCGGTCACTTCGTCAAGATGATCCACAACGGCATCGAGTACGGGATGATGCAGGCCTACGCCGAGGGGTTCGCCCTCCTGCAGGCCCATCCGGACTTCCGCGTCGATCCCGGCCGCGTCGCCGGTCTGTGGCGGCACGGCAGCGTGGTCCGCTCGTGGCTCCTGGATCTCCTGGAGCGGGCGTTCGCCGACAACCCGCGTCTCGAGGGGATCGAGCCCTGGGTGGAGGACTCCGGCGAGGGACGCTGGACCGTGCAGGAGGGGATCGAACGCGCGGTGCCGACGCCGGTCATTGCCCTGTCGCTGATGTCCCGCTTCCGCAGCCGCCTCAAGGACTCCTACGCCGACCGGCTGCTGGCGGCCCTCCGCGACCAGTTCGGCGGGCACGCCGTGAAGAGGTCGGACGGGTGAGCCCCGGTGAACCGGATGGCGGCCGCGCCGCCGTCCCGGCGCCGGCCCTGGTGATCTTCGGCGCCACCGGCAGCCTCACCGCCGGGAAGCTGATCCCGGCCCTCTTCAACCTGCATCTCAAGGGATGGCTGCCCCCCGATCTGAAGATCTTCGGGGCCGCCCGGCGCGATCTCGGCGACGACGCCTACCGCGATCAGGTCCTCGCGGCGCTGCGCTCCCGGCGCGGCGCGCCCGACCCCGCCGGATGGGGGGGGTTCGCGCGCCGGCTCCACTTCGTCCGCGCCGACGTGTCGGAGGCGGCCGGTCTCGCGGGTCTCCGGACCGCCCTCAAGCGTCACGCCGGCGGTGGGCTGTTGTACTACCTGGCGCTCGCTCCCTGGCTCTATCCCCACGCGCTCGCCAGCCTCAAGGAGGCCGGTCTTGCCGGACCGGGGGACCCGCACTGGCGGCGGCTGGTCATCGAGAAACCGTTCGGCAACGATCTGCCGTCGGCGCAGGCCCTCAATCGCGCCGTCCTCTCGACCTTCGACGAGTCCCAGGTGTTCCGCATCGACCACTGGCTTGGAAAGGAGACGGTGCAGAACATCCTGGTGTTCCGCTTCGCCAACGTGCTGTTCGAGCCGGTGTGGAACCGGAACTTCGTGGACCACGTGCAGATCACCGTCGCCGAGGCGGATCGCGTCGGGACCCGGGGCGAGTACTATGACGGCGCCGGCGTGCTGCGCGACATGTTCCAGAACCACCTGCTGCAGCTCCTGACCCTGGTGGCGATGGAGGCACCGTCGCGCTACGAGGCCGGCGCGCTGCGCAACGAGAAGGTCAAGCTCCTCGACGCGCTCCGGCCGATCACCGCCGCCGAGGCCGGCCGCCACCTGGTGACCGGTCAGTACGAGGGCTACGGGAAGGAGCACGGCGTGCGTCAGGGCTCGCGCACGCCGACCTACGCGGCGCTGCGCCTGCACATCGACAACTGGCGCTGGCAGGGAGTCCCCTTTTATCTGCGATCCGGGAAGGGGCTGGCGCAGCGGGTCAGCGAGGTGTTGATCCAGCTCTCCCGCCCGCCGCACAACATCTTCGGCCTTCCCGTGGGCGCGCCGCCCGACGCCAACCGGATCAGACTGGGGATCCAGCCGGACGAGGGGGTGCACATCCGCTTCGAGACCAAGGTCCCCGACACCGAGATGGAAGTGCGCGCCTCGACGCTGGTGTTCCATTTCCACGACCAGTCGGCGTCGATCCCGGAGGCCTACGAGCGGCTGCTGCTCGATGCCCTCGAGGGGGACGCCTCCCTGTTCATGCGCACCGACGAGATCGAGCGGGCCTGGGCGTTCATCGACCCGCTCACGCGCCACCACGAGGATCCCGGTTCGCCCCCGCCCGCGCCGTACGCCGCCGGTTCCTGGGGACCGTCCGTCGCCGACGACTTCATCGCCGCCGACGGCCGCGTCTGGGCCCTGGAGACCGCCGGCGGGCGCTGAGCGGGGCGTCAGGGGACGCGGCGGCCGATGCTCCGGTAGCCGCTCCCGAACCACAGGAGCGGTTTTCCCTCCCTCTGTCCGGCAGCCTCCACGCGGCCGACGAAGATGGCATGATCGCCCCCCGGGAGCGCTTCCTGGAGGGTGCAATCGACCCACGCAAGACAGCCGTCGAGCACCGGGGCGCCGGTCTTCTCCGCGTGCCAGGGGATCCCCTCAAGTCGGTTCCCCTCGGCCCCCGAGCGACCGGCGGCCAGGTCGGCGAGGACCCTCTGGGTGTCGGCCAGGATGTTGACCGCGAAGGCGCGCTCCGCGCCGATCCGATCGTGGCTGACGGCCTTGCGGGCGATGCACGCCAGGACCAGCGGCGGCTCGAGCGACAGCGACGCGAACGAGGAGACGGTGATCCCCTGGATCCCCCCGGTGCGCCGGGTGGTGAGCACCGTCACGCCGCTGGCCCAGAACCGCAGCGCGTCGCGGAACCGATCCGGTGTGACCGCCATCCCTCCTCCACCGGCCGGAAGGGCGGCCGGGGCGGGGATAGTACCGCGGAACGCCGGCCCGGGAGCAGCGGCCGCGCCGGAGGACCGGGCGGCACGACTACGTCGGCGCGGGCGCGGCCGGGAGCAGATCTTCGTACTCGGTGGAGACGCGGCGGCGGGACAGGAGCGGCACGAGGCTGGTGGCGGCGCCGTACAGGACGATGCCGCCGAAGATCCAGTCGGCGACGCCGAACCGGGCGCGGAGGATCTCGGCGACCGCCAGGCTGAAGACCGTCGTCGGACCCAGAAGGAATCCGACTCCGAGCGCGTCGCGCCACGGCTCGCCGAGACCGAAGCGGCGATGCACCGCGACCGAGGCGATCCGCAGCGGCACCGCCATGGCCACGAGCGCGGCGGCGAACAGGAACGCCGCCGGCGTGAGGGCGCCGACCGGCAGGAGCAGCCCGACGCCGAAGAAATAGAACGGCACGAAGAACGCCGAGAAGAAGCGGAACGAATGGATCGCCTGGCGCACCGGCGCCACCTGCACCATCCGGGCGGAGCACCAGTCGAGGTACCGCCGCGCCGCCAGACCGACCACGAACGCCCCGACCAGGTAGTGCACTCCCAGGTGGTGCGTCACATAGGCGGCCAGAAGCGCCACGATCATCACGAACGAGAACTCGGTTCTCGGCGCCCAGCGCAGGATGGCGCGGTGGAACAGGACGAACGTCGCCGGCAGGAACAGCAGGAGCGCCAGCATCCCGCCCAGTCCGATCAGCAGGTCGCGCTGCGACCCGCTGTTGGAGAAGACCAGGACCGCCGCGATCGCCATCAGCTCGGTGCCGATCGCCTTCTGCTTGATCCAGGAGGCCATCGCCGGCGGCAGACCCAGGGTGTCGAGCGCCGGCACGATGAAACCCGCCGACGGCGACATGACCGCCGCCGCGAGGAGCGCGGCCACCGGGAGGGACAGGCCGCCGGCCACCCCGGCCGCGGTGGCGAGGGCCAGGAGTCCGGCCTGGATCGCCAGGTGCTGCAGGATGATGCGCCGCCGCAGCAGCAGCTCGGGGACCTCGACCTCGATCCCGGCAAACAGGAACAACGCCGAGATCCCGATCCCCGCCAGGCCCTGCAGGAGCTCGCTGTGCTCGACCAGCCCCATACCCAGAGGCCCGCAGAGCGCGCCGAGACAGAGCTCGGTCACCGGGGACGGTAGACCCAGTCGCAACAGGACCTTGGGCAGAAAGAACAACAGGGCGATCAGACCCAGGAGCCGCAGGTAGGGATCTTCGAGGAGGTGCATGTTCCGGCAATGGTACATTGACACCGTGCGACGCATCGAAGCCTTCTTCATCGAGGGGCCGGCCGGGCGGATCGAATGCCTGCTGAAGCGTCCGATGGCGGCGGACGGCGGCACGGCGCGGGCGCGGGGCGCCGCGGTGATCTGCCATCCCCACCCGCTGTTCGGCGGCACCATGCACAACAAGGTCGTCCACGCCGCGGCGGAGGCGCTGGTTGCGGCCGGGCTGCCGGTGCTGCGTTTCAATTTCCGCGGCGTCGGGGGAAGCGGCGGACGGCACGACGGCGGCCGGGGGGAGCAGGACGACCTGCTTTTCCTCCTCGATCATCTGGGCGGGCGATTTCCGGGGCTGCCGCTGCTGCTCGCCGGCTATTCCTTCGGCGCCTGGGTGGCGCTGCGGGTCGGGTGCGGCGACGCGCGCGCCGCGGCGCTGATCGGGATCGGCGTGCCGCTCACCATGCTCGATTTCGCCTTCCTGCGCGAGTGCCGCAAGCCGCTGGCGATCGTCCAGGGGGAGGTCGATCCGTTCGCCCCGGCCGGATTGATGCTGACCTTCGCCGCCCTCCTGCCGGGCGGCGCGCGGGTCTCGGTGGTCAAGGAGGCCGCCCACAACTTCGCCGGACGGCTCGACGCGCTGGCGGCGCGGGTCGGCGAGGCGGTTCCCGAGGATCTGAAGCCCGGGCCGCCGCCGTAGTATCCTCTGCCGATTCCGGGAGCGAGCGAGTCGATGCCACCGAACGCCCGAAGCGCCGATCCCAGGCCGATCCGCGTCGGGATCAGCGCCTGCCTCCTGGGGCAGAAGGTGCGTTACGACGGCGGTCACAAGCGGGATCCCGGTCTCCTCGCGAACCTCGGCCGCGTCTTCGAATGGGTGCCGGTCTGCCCTGAGGTGGAGTTGGGGCTCGGCACGCCGCGGCCGCCCCTGCGCCTGGAGGGGGATCCCCGCGCGCCGCGTCTGATGTTCGTCGAGAGCCGCGAGGAGATCACCCGGATGATGCGCGACTGGTCGCGCCGCCGGCTCGAAGCGCTCGAAGCGGCCGACCTGTGCGGCTTCGTCCTCAAGCGGGATTCCCCCTCGTGCGGCCTGGAGCGGGTGCCGGTGCATCGGGCCCGCGGAGGTCCGGCGCGGCGCGCCGGCTCCGGACTGTTCGCGGCCGCCCTCAGGAAGCGCTTCCCCCGCCTGCCGCTGGAGGAGGGGGAACGGCTGCACGACACCGGCGCGCGGCGGCGTTTCATCGAGCGGGTGCGCGCCTACCGGCGCCGGCGCGACGCGGCCGCCGCTCCCGCCGCCCG
>JBOGOE010000055.1:0-2580 GCA_050747445.1 Candidatus Polarisedimenticolia bacterium
GATGCGGGCCGCCCGCTCCGCAATATCCGGCTCCTGATCGAGTACGAGGGGACCCGCTACGCCGGCTGGCAGTTCCAACCGGCCCAGCGGACGGTCGCCGGAGACCTGCTCGAGGCGATCCATAGGACGCTGCGCGACCGCCCCCGGCTGTTCGGCGCCGGCCGCACCGATCAGGGCGTGCATGCCGAGGGACAGGTCGCCAACTTCCAGACCCGCGCCCGCGAGACCCCCGACGCCGTCGCCGACGCCCTGAACCGCGAGCTGCCTGCCGACATCAACGTGATCCAGGCCTCGGAGGCGCCGCTGTCGTTCCATGCCCGGCACGACGCGGTGGCGCGGCGCTACCGCTATCAGATCGCCTCGCGGCGCTCGGCCTTCTTCAAGCGTCTGATCTGGTGGGTCCGTCATCCGCTGAACCTGGCGGCGATGGAGGAGGGGGCGCGCGCCCTGTCCGGCCGGCATGATTTCACCTCGTTCGCCGACCGTTCCGGTCCGATCGCCGAGCCGCGGGTGCGGGTCTTCTCGGCCGCCTTCCGCCGCGGCGAGTTCCTGACCTCGTTCACCATCGAGGCGGATCACTTCCTGCCCCGGATGGTGCGGCGCGTCGTCGGGGTGCTGGTGGAGATCGGCGCCGGCCGGCTGCCACCGGAGTCGGTGACGCGCTTCCTGCGCGAGATCGTCGAGGATCCGGCGCAGTGGACCGCGCCCCCCTCCGGTCTGTTCCTGGAGAAGGTCCTGTACCCCGGCGATCCGGTGGCGCGGGGTGCCGGCGCCGTCCCTTCCGGGAGCACGGGCGGCCCGTCGACGGTCGCCCCGTCCGCTCTTGCCGCTCCCGAGGGGGCCCGCTATACTCGCCGGCCGCGCCGCAACCGATCGTGAGGAGACGCCGATGCCGCGAACCCGCGCCCTGTCCGCCGCCGCCACCGCCCTGATTCTCGCGACCGCCGCGCTGCTCACGGCCGCGGCGCCCGCCGCCCCGCCCGCGGGGGTCAAGAGGGCGCTCGATGCCATCGACGCGCGGCGCATCGAGACCGACGTCCGCTTCCTGGCGGACGATCTCCTGGAGGGACGCGGCACCGGACAGCGTGGCGGCCGGCTGGCGGCGATCTATCTCGAGGCGCGCCTGCGGCATCTCGGTCTGCAACCCGGCGCTCCCGGCGGGGCCTACCTGCAGGAGGTCCCGCTCGTCGGTGTCGAGACCCTGCCGGAGAGCCGCGTGTCGTTCGACGCCTCCGGCACCGTGCTGGTCCCCGAATGGCTGGCGGACCATGTCGCCAACAGCGAGACCCAGACCGGGGAGACCGTGCTCGACGCCGACCTGGTGTTCGCCGGCTACGGGGTGGTCGCCCCGGAGTTCGGGTGGGACGACTTCAAGGGGACCGATGTCAAGGACAAGGTCCTGGTCCTGCTGGTGAACGACCCGCCGTCGGAGGATCCGGCCCATTTCGGCGGCAAGGCGCTGACCTACTACGGGCGCTGGACCTACAAGTACGAGAGCGCGGCGCGTGCCGGGGCCGCCGGCGCGATCCTGATCCACACCGACGCCTCCGCGGGCTACGGCTGGAACGTGGTGCGCAATTCCTGGGGCCGGGAGCGACCGTACGTCGCGCTCGAACCGGAGGGTCCGCGGCCGCTGCGTCTCGCCGCGTGGGTGACCGAGGCCTTCGGGCGCCGGATCCTGCAGGCGGCCGGTCAGGACTTCGACGCCCTGCGCACCGCCGCGGCGGGCCGCGACTTCCGTCCGGTGCCGCTCCGGGCGCGGGTGAGCGCCCGGTTGAAGACGCGGGTCCGGCCGATCACCACCTGGAACGTCCTCGGCCGGCTCCCCGGGAGCGATCCGAAGCTCAGGGACGAGGCGGTGGTCTACACCGCCCACTACGATCACCTGGGGCGGGGCACGCCGGAGGACGGCGACGAGATCTACAACGGGGCGCACGACAACGCTTCGGGCGTGGCGAGTGTCCTGGAGACGGCGCGCGCCTTCACCCTCCTGCCGCAGCCGCCCCGCCGCTCAATCCTGTTCTTCCTGTGCGCCGCCGAGGAGGGCGGTCTGCGGGGCTCCGAGTATTTCGCCCGCAACCCGGCCCTGCCGACCGGCCGGATCGCCGCGAACCTCAACCTCGACGGGACGCCGGTGTGGGGGCAGCCGCGCGATTTCACCTTCCTCGGCGCCGACCGCTCGACCCTCAGGACGCTCGTGGAGGAGGCTTCGCGCCTGCTCGGGTTCGCGGTGGTCCCCGATCAGCACCCCGAACAGGGGTCGTTCTACCGGTCGGACCAGTTCAACTTCGCGAAGGCCGGAGTGCCGGCGTTCAGCCTCGACGCGGGTCTCGATTTCGTCGGCAAGCCCGCGGGCTATGGCGCGAAGATGTGGCAGGACTACGAAGAGAAACGCTACCACCGTCCCAAGGACGAGTTCGATGCTTCGTATTTCGATCTCTCAGGCTCGGCGGCGGCCGCCCGCATCGCCCTCTACATCGGCTGGCGGGTGGCGCAGGAGGACTCCATGCCGCGCTGGAACCGGGGGGACGAGTTCGAAGCGGCCCGCGTGGAGGCGCTCCGCGCCGCGGGGCGCTGAGC
>JBOGOE010000056.1:0-6310 GCA_050747445.1 Candidatus Polarisedimenticolia bacterium
GAAGTGATCGCGGTCGGCGACCGCGACGCCTACGCGACCGCCGCCCGACTGGCGCGCCGCGAGGGGCTGCTGGCGGGGTGCGCCTCGGGCGCCGCGGCCTTCGCCGCCGCCACCGTGGCGCGACGGCTGGGCGCGGGTCGTCGCGTCGTGACGCTGTTCGCCGATTCGGCCGATCGCTACCTGAGCCAGGGGATCTACGACGAGGTGACCTGATGGGCATCGCCACCGACGCCATTCACGCCGGGGTCCGTCCCGATCCATCGACCGGGGCGATCATGACCCCCGTCTACCTGACCTCCACCTACGCCTACGAGGCCCTCGGGAAGAGCAAGGGGTACGACTACGCCCGGACCATCAACCCCACCCGCTCGGCTCTGGAGGAGAACCTCAAGGTCCTCGAAGGAGGGCACGCCGCCTACGCTTTCGCCTCGGGGATGGCGGCGATCAGCGCGGTGATGGCCCTCCTGAAGACCGGCGATCACGTGGTCGTCAGCCACAACGTGTACGGCGGCACCTACCGGCTGTTCGCCAAGGTGTACGAGGACTACGGCCTCGCCTTCACCTACGTGGACACCTCGCGGCTCGATCAGGTGGAGGCGGCCATCCGCCCCGCGACGCGCATGCTCTACATCGAGACGCCCACCAATCCGATCATGATCCTGACCGACATCGCCGCGGTCACCGCGCTGGCCCGCCGGCGCGGGATCACGACGGTCGTGGACAATACCTTCCTGACCCCCTGCTTCCAGAAACCGCTCGCCCTGGGGGCCGACGTCGTCGTCCACAGCACCACCAAGTACCTGAACGGCCATTCCGACAGCGTCGGCGGCGCGGTGGTGCTGGCGCGCGCCGCGGACGCCTCACGGATCCAGTTCGTCCAGAACTCGGCGGGAGCGATCCTCTCCCCTTTCGACTCCTGGCTGGTGCTGCGCGGCATCAAGACGCTGCCGTTGCGGATGCGGGCCCACGAGCGGAACGGCATGGAGGTGGCCCGCTTCCTCGAGGGGCATAAGGCGGTGACGCGGGTGCTCTACCCCGGGCTGCCCTCCCACCCGCAGCACGCGCTCGCGCGCGCCCAGGCGACCGGCTCCGGCGGGATGATCTCCTTCGTCCTCGCCGACCCGGGGCGCGCCGGACGATTCTTCGAACGGCTGCGGCTGTGCGCCCTCGCGGAAAGCCTCGGCGGGATCGAGACGCTGGTCTGCCAGCCCAGCAGCATGACGCACGCCTCCGTGCCCGAGGAGGAGCGGGAGCGGCTGGGCATCACCCCGGCGCTGGCGCGCATCTCGGTCGGCTGCGAGGACGCCGAGGACATCCTCGCCGACCTCGACCAGGCGCTTCGCTGAGCCGCACGCCGGCCGCGGCGGCGCCTCCGCCTGCGGGCCTTGCTGCCTTCCCGCGGCCCCGCTACAATGACCGGCCCGCGCGGTGCGCCGCCGCGCCCATCCGGAGACAGCCCTGATGAAGATGCCTGCCACCGCCCTGATCCTGCTGCTGTGCGCGCCGCTCGGAGCCGCGACCTCCGCCCAGGAGGAGCCCCCGCTCATCGAGGAGCCGCCCCTGGTCGAGGAACCTCAGGGAGAAGCCCCCGCGGAGGAGCCGCCAAAGGGTCCGGTCGGCCCCCTGCCCCCCGCGGGGCCGCCGGAGGCGCCACGCGCTCCCCTGTCCGCCCGGCTCGACTTTCAGCGCTGGCAGGAGATGACCCCGCGCGAGCGGCAGAGTTTCGTCGAGGGGGCGGTCTCGGGAATGGCGGCGGCGGTGGACCGGCTGCGACAGGAGATCGCGACCGATCGGCGCGCGACCCCCGAACGGCAGCAGTCGGTCACCCGCTTCATCAAGGAACACGCGCCGCGGCGCGCGGCGTCGGTTTACCTGAGGGAGATGTACAACATCTATCTGACCCAGGACGGCCGGGGTCTGTCGATGATCGATTGCTTCCTGCGGGCCTACCAGCGTCTCAACGTCCAGTGAAGGGCGGCGGGTCGGGGCGGCGGGAAGGTCAGAAGTTCTCGCGTCCCCCCTTGACCGTGCTGGCGATCCATTTCATCGCATCGCGGTCGCCGTCGGCGACCGTGACCGCCAGGATCTCGGGAAGCTCGTAGGAATGCAGCTCCTTGACCGTCTTCTGCACCTCGTCGAGCAGCCCCTGCGTCGTCTTGATGATCAGGAACTGCTCCGTCTCCTTCATGACGTTTCCCTTCCACCGGTACACCGAGCGGATCATCGGCAGGAGATTGACGCAGGCCGCCTGCTCGCGCTCGACCAGCGCCTCGGCGATGTCGATCCCCTCTTTTTCGGTGGAGACGGTGCAGAAGACCAGGAGGATCTGCGGTGGATCGGTCATGCGGCGATTATGGGACCGCGGCGGGGCGGAGTCAAGACGCGGTGGTGATCCATTTCGGCACTTCCGGCTGGCGCGCGCGGATCGCGGAGGAGTTCACCTTCGCCAACGTGCGGCGGGCGGTCACCGCCATCGCTGCGTGGCTGCACGAGACCGGCGCCGCCCGCCGCGGCGTCTACGTCGGTTACGACACGCGGTTCCTGTCGGAGCGGTTCGCGGCGATCGCCGCCTCGACGCTGGCGGACCACCGCGTCCCCGCGGTCCTCTCCCCCACTCCCGTGCCGACCCCGGCGGTCGCCTGGGCCATCGTCTCGGGCCGGCGCGCCGGCGGGGTCAACATCACCGCCAGCCACAATCCGCCCGCCTGGAACGGGTTGAAATTCTCCACCCATCGGGGCGCCCCGGCTCCACCCGGGATCACCAGGCGGATCGAGGAGCTGGCGGCCCATCCCGCCGGTCCCGGCGCCGTCCCGGCCGACGCGTCCGCGGGCGGACCGGCGCGCCGGAGCGCGGTGCGGACCCACGACATCCGCCAGGCCTATTTCAAGCAGCTCTCCGGTCTGGTCCGCCTGCGCGCCATCCGCCGCGCGCGTCTTCGCATCGCCTGCGACCTGCGGCATGGCGCCTCCATCGGCTTTCTCGACGGCATCCTGCGCCATGCGACGTCCTCCCTGAAGCCGATCCACGACCGGCCGCACCCCGAGTTCGGCGGTCTGGGACCCGACTGCGGCGAGACGCAGCTCGCCGAGCTGGCCCGGCTGGTGCGGCGCTCGCGCCTGCACCTGGGGCTGGCGACCGACGGCGACGGGGATCGCTTCGGGATCGTCGACCGCGGGGGGCATTTCCTTCCCCCGAACCTGTTCCTGGCGCTCCTCGCCGACTACCTCCTGGAAGAGCGGCGGGTGAAGGGAGGCGTCGGGCGGACGGTCGCCACCACCCATCTGATCGACGCGGTGTGCGCCTACCACGGCCGGCCGGTGTTCGAAACCCCGGTCGGTTTCAAGTTCCTGGGGGAGCATCTCCTGAGCCGCCGCGCCTTCCTGGCGTGCGAGGAGAGCGCCGGGATGAGCGTCGCCGGTCACGTGCCGGAGAAGGACGGGATCCTGGCGGGGCTCCTGGCGGCCGAGATGGTGGCGGTGCGCCGCAAGCCGCTGCGCGATCAGGTGCGCGACCTGTTCCGCAAGGTCGGGCCGCTCCACAGCCGGCGCATCGACTATCATACCGACCCGGCCGGGCGCGACCGGCTGGCCCGCCGGCTGGAGGAGATTCCGTCGACCATGGCCGGACGCCGCATCGTGCGTTTCGACACGACCGACGGCCGCAAGATGGTGTTCGAGGACGGGGCATGGCTGCTGCTCCGTCCGTCCGGGACCGAGCCGCTCATCCGCTGCTACGCCGAAGCGCGCGTGCCGCGCGACCTCGACTCGCTCCTGGCGGCGGCGCGCGCGCTCATGCAGTGAGACGCTGAGGGAACCGGCCGGCAGATGGCGCGGATCACCGGGGTGTGGGCGCGCGAGATTCTCGATTCGCGGGGCAACCCGACGGTGGAGACCGAGGTCCGTCTCGACGACGGGTCCGAGGGACGCGCCGCGGTGCCGAGCGGCGCCTCCACCGGCTCGCGCGAGGCCCTCGAGCTGCGCGACGGAGATCGGGCGCGCTACCGCGGCAAGGGGGTCCTGAAGGCGGTCGGGAACGTCAACGACCTCCTGGCGCCGCGCCTTCTGGGGCTCGACCCCGCCGACCAGGAGTCGATCGACGGCCGGCTGCGGGAGGTCGACGGCACGCCGGACGCCTCCCGGCTGGGGGCCAACGCGCTCCTGGGGGTGTCCCTCGCGTCGGCCCGCGCCGCCGCCGCCGCCCGCCGTCTCCCCCTCTACCGTCATCTCGGCGGCGACTTCGCCCGCGACCTCCCGGTGCCGCAGTTCAACATCCTCAACGGCGGGGCGCACGCCGACAACAACGTCGACATCCAGGAATTCATGGTCGTCCCGGTCGGGGCGGCGACCTTCCGCGAGGCGCTGCGCGCCGGGGCCGAGGTGTTCCACGCCCTGCGCGACATCCTGAAGGAGCGCGGCCTGCGCGCCGGTCAGGGGGACGAGGGGGGCTGGGCCCCGGATCTCAAGAGCAACGGCGAGGCGGTGGAGGTGGTCGTCGAGGCGATCCGCCGCGCCGGCTACCGCCCCGGCGAGGAGGTCGGCATCGCCCTCGACATCGCCGCCACCGGGCTGCGCGACGGGAGCGGCTACCTGCTGGAGGCCGAGACGCCGCCGCGCAAATCGTCGGGGGATCTGGTCGCCTTCTACGCCGATCTGGTCCGCCGCCGGCCGATCCTGTCGATTGAGGACGGCATGGCGGAGGACGACTGGGACGGTTGGGTGCTGCTGACCCGGGCGCTCGGCGACGCGGTGCAGCTGGTCGGGGACGACGTCTTCGTCACCAACGTAGCGATCCTGCAGGAGGGGATCAGGCGGCGCGCCGCCAACGCCATCCTGATCAAGCCGAACCAGATCGGCACGCTCACCGACACCCTGCGCGCCGTGCGCGCGGCGCGCGACGCCGGCTACGGGACCGTCCTGTCGCATCGCTCCGGCGAGACCGAGGACCCGTTCATCGCCGACCTCGCCGTCGCCCTCAACTGCGGCCAGATCAAGACGGGCGCCCCGTCCCGCGGCGAGCGGACCGCGAAGTACAACCAGCTCCTGAGGATCGAGGAGGACTTGGGGACCCGCGCCCGGTATCCGGGTCGCGGCGCTCTGAAGCCCGGCTCCGCTCCCGGCGGGACGGCCCGATGAGGTCCGACCCCGCCGCCGAGGCCGCCCGCCAGTTCCGCCGCCGGACGCTGTTCGTCCTCTTCTGGTTCCTGACGGTCTCCCTGGTCTTCAACTCCCTGTTCGGCGACATGGGGATCATCCAGGGGTTCCGGCAGCGCCGCCACCTGACCCGGGTGCAGCGGGAGGTGGCCACGCTCCACGACCGGAACGACCGGCTTTTGGCCGACATCCGCGCCCTGCGCTCCGACCCCTGGCGGATCGAGGCGATCGCCCGCGAGGAGCTGGGCCTGACCCGCCCCGGCGAGATCCTCTTTCTGTTCCCTCACGAAGGCACGGGCGACCGCCCGCGCGGCCACTGACGCGGCCAGAGCGCCGGCGGCGCCGCCCGTCGGACGCATTCCTTGACACCCCGTGGCGCACCTCTTTATAATGCGCAGTCTCGACGCGGGGTGGAGCAGCCTGGTAGCTCGTTGGGCTCATAACCCAAAGGTCGCGAGTTCAAATCTCGCCCCCGCCACCAAAATATGAGCGACAGAGACCCGGGGCGGCCGCAGCCGCCCCGCGTCGTTTCTGGCGCCGGGTGCTTGCTCCAATCCCCTCCTTGCGGTATCTTCTCTCCGTGCTGAAGCTCCGCCACGCCATCACCTTCCTGTTGTTCGCCTCCTGGGTCGCGTTTGCCGCGGTCCCATTCTGCCAGGCCGCGGGGACAGAGTCGATGCCCTGCTGCAAGAAGGGGCGCGCCTGCGCCGAGGGACTCCAGACCCCGGGTTGCTGCCGCGTGGCGCCGGGGAAATCCTCCCCGCGTCCGGCCGGCGATTCCCTGCCGACGACCCAGAAGCAGGCGGGGGCGCCGCTCCTGGCGGCCATGGCTCCGGCGGCCTCGATTGCTGCTCCGGCCCCGGCGATTCGCACCGAATGGGTCACCCGCTCCCCGGGTGACGCCGCGCCGGTCCCGCTCTACCTCCTGAACGTCTCGATCCTGCGCTGATCGCGGTCCGACCGGGCCGTCGCTCACCCAACAGACTCCGACCGTCGATCCATTCCGCGAGGCGGCCCCGACCGGGCCGCGAGCGGGCATCGAGGTGTCACGTGAAACCGTTCGTCCGCCTGCTTCTTCCGGCAGTCCTCCCGGTCGCCGGTGTCCTGGCGCAGGAGACCCCGCCGGCCGATCTGACGGCGCTTCTGCGCGAGGCGGAGC
>JBOGOE010000057.1:0-2704 GCA_050747445.1 Candidatus Polarisedimenticolia bacterium
GGGTCCAGGCGCCGCCCAAGCCGATTGCCGAGATCGAGGTTCCGGCCGGCGCCCTGGCCCTGCTGGTCCTGGAGGGAGGGTCGCGCCACTTCCCGATCACCACGCCGACCGCGTTGATCGGGCGCTACGACCCGGTGACCGGAACGCGGCCCGAGATCGATCTGACCCAGGTCGACATCAACCGCTCGGTGTCGCGGCGGCACGCCCGGATCGTCCTCGAGGAAAGCGCCTTCCTGCTCGCCGAGGAGGTCGGGGCCCTCAACGGAACCTTCGTCAACGGCCAGCGTCTGACGGCGGGCAAGCCGATGTCGATCAAAAGCGGCGACCGGCTGGGGCTCGGGATGGTGTCGCTCCTCTTCAAGGTGGCGGATGCCCCGTCGGGCGCCGCCGGCCGGCGTTCCTGAGGCGGCGCATTGGCCCACGACGATCTGCGCGCCTTCCTGCGGCTCCTCGAGGAGCGGGGCGAGCTGGCGCGCGTGCGCGAGCCGGTGAGCGTCGATCTGGAGATCAGCGCGATCACTGACCGGGTCTCGAAATCGCCCGGTGGCGGCCGCGCGCTGCTGTTCGAGCGGCCGGAAGGCTACGACGTGCCGGTCCTGATCAACACCCTGGGCTCGAGCGGCCGGATGCGGCTGGCGCTCGAGGTGGCGTCGCTCGAGGACTTCGGCGCGCGGATCGACGCGCTCCTCGACTCCCGGGCGCCGGAAGGGTTGATCGACAAGCTGCGGATGCTCCCGCGGCTGAAGGATCTGGCCGATCTCTTTCCGGTGGTCGTGAAAAAGGCCGCCTGTCAGGAGATCGTGGAGCGGGAGCGTCCGTCGCTCGCGCCGTTTCCCGTGATCCGCTGCTGGCCGGGGGACGGCGGCCGCACCATCACGCTGCCCCTGGTGTTCACGCGCGATCCGGGGAGCGGGAAACGCAACTGCGGCATCTACCGGATGCAGGTCTTCGACGATCGGACCGCCGCCATGCACTGGCAGATCCACAAGCACGGCGCGCACCATCATCGCCTCGCGGAGGGCCGCGGACGGCGTCTCGAGGTGGCCTGCGCCATCGGCTGCGAGCCGGCGGTCACGTTCGCCGCGGCGGCGCCGCTGCCGGACGACGTCGACGAGATGCTGCTCGCGGGGTTCGTCCGCCGCGAACCGGTCCGGATGGTCCGGTGTCTGACCGTCGACGTCGAGGTGCCGGCGCACGCCGAAATCGTGCTGGAGGGATACGTCGATCCGGGGGAACGCCGGCGTGAGGGGCCGTTTGGCGATCACACCGGCTACTATTCCCTGGCGGACGACTATCCGGTCTTCCACCTGACCTGCGTGACCCATCGCGAGCGGCCGATCTACCAGACGACCATCGTCGGCGCGCCGCCGATGGAGGACGCTCACATCGGCAAGGCGATCGAGCGGGTGTTCCTCCCGGTGATGCGCCGGCAGCTTCCGGAAATCGTCGACATCAACATGCCGGCCGAGGGGATCTTTCACAATCTGATCCTGGTGTCGATCCGCAAGCGGTACCCCGGCCACGCCCGCAAGGTGATGCACGCCATCTGGGGGATGGGACAGGCGATGTTCAGCAAGGTGATCGTGGTGGTCGACGACGACGTCGACGTGCAGGACCTCCGTCAGACCGCCTGGAAGGCCCTCAATCACATCGACCCGGAGCGCGACGTGGAGTTCGTGATGGGGCCGATCGACGTCCTGGATCATGCCTCGCGGCTGCCGCAGTACGGGTCGCACATGGGGATCGACGCCACGCGCAAGGGACCGTCGGAGGGCTTCCACCGCGAGTGGCCGGAGGAGATCCGCCACGCGCCCGAGACCCTGGAGGCGATCCGCAGCAGATGGCCGCGCTACGGTCTCGGGGACTTCTGAGACCGGTCGCGGCGGGGAGGCCGGATGGGAAACTTCATCGGTGGGTCGGCGTACGCGATGTCGCGCGACATCGCCGAAGGGCTGATCCTGGTCAACGCGAACACCTTCAAGAAATACACTGTCGTGGAGCTGAAGCAGCTCGGCTTCGAGCTCGACAGGGTGCAGAAGGACATCCGCGCGGAACAACCGGCGGGCGACGACACCCAGGCCATCCAGAAGAAGGGGCGGAAGCTGAGCCGGATCACCACCGCGCTCCAGATCATCAATGCCGCCATGACGAGCCGGGCGCGATGACGCCGGGGACGACGCGATGAGCGCGCCGCGCCCGCGCGTTCTGTCGGGGTTCCGGCCGACGGGGCCGCTGCACATCGGGCACCTGGTCGGGGCGCTGGACAACTGGGTGCGTCTCCAGGACACGCACGAGTGCTTTTTCGCGATCTGCGACTGGCACGCGCTGACCAGCGAGTACGAGAACACCCGGCCGTTGCGCGAGCAGGTCGAAGAGATGGCGATCGACTGGCTGGCGGCCGGTCTCGATCCCGGGCGCTGCACGATGTTCGTCCAATCGCACGTGCCGGAGCATGCCGAGCTCCACCTGCTCCTCTCGATGATCGTGCCCCTGAGCTGGCTGGAACGCGTCCCCACCTACAAGGAGCAGCAGCAGCAGATCGCCGGTCGCGATCTGACCAACTACGGGTTCCTCGGGTACCCCGTGCTCCAGGCGGCCGACATCCTGATCTACCGGGCCGAGGTCGTCCCCGTGGGGGAGGATCAGCTCTCCCATCTGGAGCTGTGCCGGGAGATCGCGCGGCGCTTCAACGCGCTCTACGGCG
>JBOGOE010000058.1:0-9904 GCA_050747445.1 Candidatus Polarisedimenticolia bacterium
CCCGCACGGCGAGGGGCCATCGTACCTCGCGGGGACGGCCGGGATCGCCCCAGAGTGGCCGGATGGCCGCCTCGAGTTCGGTGACCGGGTCGTGTCCGGTGGCCTGGCGGAAACGCAGGACGGCCGACCAGGTTCGGAGATAGCCGGCGAGGGCCGGCATGGTCATGGCGCCCTCGAGTCGCAGGGGCGGCAGCGGGACCTCCTCGAACGGGAACTCCACGTCGCGATAGCCGGTGTCGATCAGCGCCCGCCCGGGCGGCCAGTAAGCGCCGACGGTCTCGCGATAGAACCGGCCGACCAGATCGTCGATGACGGGATCGATCTCCATCAGGGCGTAACACCAGACGGCGATCGCTCCTCCCGGCGCCAGCACGCGCCCTGCCTCGGCGTAGAACGGCCCCCGTTCGAGCCAGTGGAGCGCCTGCGCCACGGTGACCAGATCGACCGAGCCGGCCGGCAGCCCGCTCCGCTCCGCCGGAGCGACCCGGTACTCGACACGCGGGTGGGGGAGCGCCGCCCCGATCTGCGCCGCGCTTGCGTCGGTGGCCACCACCCGATCGTAATGCTCCGCCAGCCCGATGGCCGCCTGCCCGCTCCCGGTCGCGCAGTCCCACGCCAGCCGCCGCCCCGGCACGCACGCCGCCAGCGCCTCGAACAGCGCCGCCGGGTAGCGGGGGCGGAAGGCGGCGTACTCCGGCGCCGCCTGCGAAAAGTGATCGCGGAACTGGTCCGATCCCATGTCGCTATCGACGACCCGCCCGACGGCGGGCCCTCCGGAAGGAAGCCTACCATTGGGGGCGCCCGGCGGGCACAGCCCGGATCCTGCGGGGTGCTGATTCACAATTGACAATCAGCACCGCGCGTCCATCCGCGACCGGGAGCGCGCGGATGACCCCCGGAGGATGGCTCAGTTCCAGAGGGAGTGCGGCGGGTCCGGGAGACGGGGGCCCGTTTTCAGCGGCGGCCGCCGGCGATCATTCGGGGATCGCGGCCCCCTGCTCGATCCAGTCGCGCATCGCCTGGACGAACTCGGCGTGCGTGAGCGGGGGCGGTGTGCGGCCGTCGCCGGGGTTCCAACCCCAGAGGACGAGGGAATCCTCCGCGACGTGGTGCAGCAGCGACTCCAGCGTCTTGCCGCCGTTCTGCCGCGGGTCCTTGAGGTGGCGCGCCAGCTCGGCGGGGCTTTTCCCCTGGAACACCATCGGCGTGTGGGCCGGTGGGAGGTGCCAGTCCGGGTTGCCGGGGGGCATGTTCTCCCCGGGAAGATTGGCGTTCTGATGGCAGTTGCCGCACTTGAGGGCATAGCGCCCCCTGCCGCCGGCGCCGCGCACGACGTTCTGCGCGTGCGGGCGGCTGTCATCCCCCTGGAGCGGCACGTCTCCCGCCGGGTGGCAGTTCATGCAGCGCGGGTGCATGAAGACCTTGTACGCCGCCAGGAACGCGGCGCGGGAGGCGGCTTCGTCCATCTCTGCCGCCCCGGCGCAAGGGGCACCGCCGATCGCGGCCGCGACCGACAGAACAAGCGCGACCGGCGCCGGGAGCCGCGGCTTCCGGCCCTGCCGGTGTCCGACGATCGTCCGCATGAATCCCCTCCTTCTCATCCCCGGATGCGGCCGGTCTGCTTCAGCCAGGCCACCAGGCGGGCCAGCCCTTCCCGAAGCGGCGTGATCCGGTACCCCAGCTCGCGGATCGCCCGGCTGCTGTCGTAGGTCCAGCTCCGTTTGTACACCCGCACGACCTCGTGCGTCAGCATCTTCGGCTCGCGCCCGAAGAGCTCGGCCAGGAGATACTCCCCCCAGCCGGTCAGGGAAGCGACGCCGAGCGGAATGTTGAAGCGGGGCGGCCGCCTGCCGGTGACCTCCTGGATCGCCCGGTAGAACTCCTCCCCCGAACGGTTGTCGCCGCCGAGGATGTAGCGCCGCGACGGGGGCTCCCCTTCGATGACCTTCACCAGCCCCCCCACGACGTCCTGGACGAAGGCGTACGACCAGGAGTTGATGGCGATGCCGAAGGGCATGGTGCCGTTCAGGAAGGGGATGAGGTTCTTCGCGACCAGGTTCCCGTCGGTCAGGTTCCCCGGCCCGTAGATGACGCCCGGGTAGAGCACATGGAGTGGATACCCCTGCTCGAGGTACCGGCGGGCGACCTGATCGGCCAGGAGCTTGGTCCGCTCGTAGTCGTTGTGGCAGACCGCCGTGCGGCGCGGCTCGTCCTCCGTCAGCGGCGCGCCGTTGGAGGGGCCCAGGGCGATGAACGAGGAGACGTAGACGAACTTCCGGACGCCGGCGTCGGCGGCGGCGCGGATCGCCTGCTCCGTCCCCTCGACGTTGACCCGATCGAACTGCTTCCGGTCGCGGATCCACATCTTGACCAGCGCGGCGACGTGGACGAAGGCGTCGTGCCCCGCGAGGGCGCTCCGGTACGAGCCGGGTTCCTCGATCGAACCCGGAACAAGACGCACCCCGGACGGGAAGCCGGAGGCGCGCTGCGGCGATCGGACCAGTGCGGTGAGATGGTGCCGGCGCGCGTGCAGCTCCTTGAGCAGCTCCTGCCCCAGGAATCCCGTCGCGCCGGTCAGGAAGAGTCGCATGCGGAGCGCCCCGGCGCTCAGGCGGGTTTCAGGTCTTCGGCGCGGATCGGCAGCCGCCGCACCCGGCGGCCGGTGGCCGCAAAGATCGCGTTGGCCACCGCCGGCGCGACCGGCGGTACGCCGGGCTCGCCGACACCGCCCATCTTCTCCGCGCCCGGGACGATGTGGGTCTCGACCTCGGGCATCTCGTTCATCCTCAGGAGAGGATAGTCGTGGAAGTTCCGCTGCTTCACCCGGCCGTTCTCCAGGGTGATCTCGCCGAAAAGCGCGGCGCTCAGACCGAAGACCACGGCCCCCTCCATCTGGGCGCGGATGGTGTCGGGGTTCACGATCGGGCCGCAGTCGATGGCGCAGACGACCTTGTGGACCCGGACCTTCCCCTCCTTCGAGACCGAGACCTCGGCCGCCTGGGCGATGAAGCTCCCGAACGATTCGTGAACCGCCAGACCGCGCCCGCGCCCCCCGGGTGCCGGCTTCCCCCATCCGGCCTTGCCGGCGGCCAGCTCCAGGACGCGCCTGTGCCGTGGCTGCCTGCCGAGGAGCGCCAGCCGGTACTCGAGCGGATCCTTGCCGGCCGCGGCGGCCAGCTCGTCGATGAAGCTCTCCACCGCGAAGGCGGTGTGGGAATGCCCCACCGATCGCCACCAGAGGGTGGGAACGCCGCCGGGGGCCGCCTGCCATTCCACCAGGAGATTCGGGACCTCGTAGGCCAGCTCGGCCGCCCCTTCGACCGCGGTGGCGTCGACGCCGTCCTTGATCATGACCGACTCGAACGGCGTGCCGGCCATGAACGACTGGCAGACGATCCGCTGCCGCCAGACCGTGGGTCTGCCGTCCTTGCCCAGACCGGCGCGGATGGAATGATGGACCGCCGGCCGGTAGTATCCGCCGCGGATGTCGTCCTCGCGCGACCAGACCACCTTGACCGGGACGCCCGTGGCCTTCGAGAGCTGCACCGCCTCCCGCACGAAATGGCTGTCGATGACGGCCCGCCGGCCGAAGCCGCCCCCCAGGAGGGTGGTGTGGATCCGCACCCGCCCGGGCTCCAGCCCGGCGTCCTTCGCCGCGGCATCGCGGTCGATGGTCTGGAACTGGGTGCCGGTCCAGACGTCGCAACCGTCGGGGCGCACATGGGCGACGCAATTGAGCGGCTCCATCGGCGCGTGGGCCAGGTAGGGAAGCTCGTAGTCCGCCTCGAGCGTGCGGGCGCTTCGTCCCATCAGGGCCGTCACGTCCCCTTCCTTCCGGGCCACCGCCCCCGGCCGTCCGGCCAGCTCCCTGTACTCCTCGCGTTGCGCGCCGCTGTCGAGCCCCGCGAGCGGGCCATCGTCCCAGACGATCTCGAGCGCCCGGCGCCCCCTGGCGGCCGGCCAGTAGCCGTCGGCCACGACCGCGACCCCGCGTTCAATCGGGACGATGTGCCGCACCCCTGGCACCCCCTTCGCCTTCGCGGCGTCGAGGCTCTTCACCGTGCCGCCGAACACCGGCGGGCGGGCCACGACGGCGACCAGCATCCCCGGGACCGTGACGTCCAGACCGAAGACCGCCCTGCCGTCGACCTTTTCCGGAGTGTCCAGCCGCTTCATCGGCTGGCCGACGAGGGTGAACTCCTTCGGATCCTTCAGGGCGACGGTTTCGGGGAGGGCCATCCCCGACGCCTTCTCCGCCAGGCGGCCGTACGACAGCCGCCTTCCCGACGAAGTGTGGATGACGTGACCGCTCTCCGTCCGGCAGTCGGCGGGGGCGATCTTCCAGGTCTCCGCCGCCGCGGCGACCAGCATCGCCCGCGCCACGGCCCCCGCCTTCCGCAGCCGCTCCCATTCGGACCAGGTGCTGCTGCTCCCGCCGGTCATCTGGATCCCGAAGGCGGTGTGGTTGTAGGCCGGGTCCACCGGCGCGGCTTCGATGCGGACCCTGCTCCAGTCGGCGTCCAGCTCCTCGGCCACGATCATCGGCAGCGAGGTATAGACCCCCTGGCCCATCTCGGAATGGTTGACGATCACCGTGACCGAGTCGTCGGTGCCGATCCTCAGGAAGGCATTGGGAGCGAAGGGCGCCGCCGCCGCGGCGGGCGGCGTCAGAGGCGGCAGATAGAGCCCGAGAACCAGCCCCCCGCCCGCCAGGGCCCCGGTCCGGAGAAAATCGCGCCGCCCGAGAACCACGACCCCGTTCATGGCGCGCTCCCATCGGTCTTCAGCTTGGCCGCCAGGTGGATGGCGCGCCGGATCCGCTGGTAGGTCCCGCAGCGGCAGAGATTCCCGGTCATGGCGTCGTCGATGTCCTCGTCGGTCGGGCGGGGGTTCTCGCGCAGCAGGACGGCGGCCGCCATGATCTGCCCCGACTGGCAATAACCGCACTGCGGCACCTCCTCGGCGATCCAGGCCCGCTGCAGGGGGTGGCTCAGGTCGTGCGACAGCCCCTCGATGGTGGTGACCTCCTTGCCGGCGGCGCGCGACACCGGCGTGACGCACGACCGCACCGCCTCGCCGTTCAGGTGGACGGTGCACGCCCCGCACTGCGCCATCCCGCACCCGAACTTCGTCCCGGTCAGCCCGAGCGTCTCCCGCAGCACCCACAAGAGCGGGGTATCCGGGCTGATGTCAACGGAGTGTTCCTTGCGATTGACCTTCAGTTTCACCATTGCGGCCGTCTCCTTGCGACCTCTTCAGCAGGATGAGCAGGACGACATATACACCAAGCAGCGCCAGACCGACCCGGTGCCTGGGCACCAGCGCGGCCGCCAGCGTGTCCGCTCCGGCCACCGCCGAGCGGAGCAGCATCCGCCGCACCGCCTGGATGAAGACCGCGACCGAAGTGGCCTCGAGAAGACCGAACCAGCAGACGATCTCCAGCCCGACCCGCGCCCAGACCCTCCGTCGCAGCAACGCCGCGCCGGCGACGACCATGAAAAGGCCCAGGAGCACCCAGAAGGCCATGAAGACGTGCAGGTGCTCGACCAGGAAGCCGGCCGACCGGGCGAGCCGGGCCGGCTGCAGCGACGGGTCGGGCGGATCCGCCGCAAGGAACGCCGCCCGGGTCGTGAGCGACCAGATCAGGATCGGCAGGCCGACCAGCTTCACCGCGCCGGCGGCGATGAACGCCCCCGCGGTCAGGCCGGTCCGGACCCTAGGCATCCACCAGGACCTTGAAGCCGCCGTAGAGCATGCGCTTGACGTCGAACGGCATCGCCTTCGCGTCCATCATCTCCGCCAGACGGGGGTCCTTCATGACCCGGGCGTTGACGCGATCGCGGTGCGCGCGCGATTTGTAGACGATCCATGAGAAGCACACCGTCTCGCCGCGCCGGGTCCCGATCCGGCGCGGGAACGACACCGGCAGCTTCACCTTGAGGTCGTCGCCGACGCACTCCACGTACTCCAGCGCGCCGTGATCCCGCCAGACCTTGCCGGCCTTCTGCGCGATGCGGCGGTAGGCCCGGACGTTCTTCTTCGGCACGGGCAGGACGAAACCATCGATGTAGCGGGGCATGGGGGCCTCCGGGGAGTCGTTGCCGGCGTGTTCCATCCCGGCGGCGGCGTGCCGGAGGCGCCGCCATCGGCGTCGATCACCTGACCGGTGATCCAACCGGCCTATCTCATCCCCGCCACAGCGTTGAAGTAGTGCAGGAACGCCTTGATGCCGCCCGCGGCCTGGTCCCAGTCGAAGTTCTCGTTGGGGGCGTGGTAGCCGTGCTCGGGAAGGGAGAGACCGATGAACATGATGGGGGCCTTGAGGTGCTTCTGCATGGTGACCACGGCGCCGATGGAGCCCCCTTCGCGGATGAAGGCGGGGGTGGCGCCGAACCCGAAACGGACCGCCTCGCGGGCGGCGTCGGCATACGGACCGGCGAAGGGGCCGAGGTACGGCGCGAGCCCCGATTCCTCGTGCACCTCGACGTCCTTGTTGAGGCGGGCGACGGCCTTCTTCAGGAGACCGAAGATTTTCTTCTCGTTCTGCTTCGGCACCAGGCGCATCGAGACCTTGGCTTCGGCGAACGGCGGGACGACGGTCTTGACGCCCGGCCCGGTGTAGCCGCCGGCGATGCCGTGGACCTCGAAGGTCGGGGTGGCCCAGATGCGCAGCATCACTTCGCGCGGGTCCCGGGTTCGAAGCGAGTGCAGCTCGTGGGCGCCGGTGAACTTCCTGAGATCGAAGCCGGAGGCGCGGAAGGACTGGATCTCCCTGGCGCCCGGTTTCACCACGTCCTTGTAGAAACCGGGGATCTTCACCTTGCCGGTCCGGGCGTCGTACAGACCGCTGATCACCTGCGCCAGCTCGCCGATCGGGTTGCGTGCGGCGCCGCCGGTCAGACCGGAATGGGCGTCCTTGCCGCCGGTCCGCAGCCGCAGGCGCGCCGGTTTCAGCCCGCGCAGCCCGTAGGGGATGGCCGGCTTGTCGCGCGACAGCCAGATGGTGTCCGAGACCAGGACCGAGTCGGTCCGGAGCTGCGGCAGGCGGGCGGTGACGAACTCCTCGAAGTGCGGGCTGCCGATCTCCTCCTCCAGCTCCCAGACGAAGCGGATGTTGAGCCGGATGCCGTTCTCCACGGCGCAGCGGGCGGCGAACAGGGCGGTCAGCGCCGGCCCCTTGTCGTCGGTCGAGCCGCGCCCGAAGTAACGTCCGTCCTCCTTGCGGAAGCGGAACGGTTCCTGCTTCCATTCCGGCTCCTGCGCCGGCTGCACGTCCATGTGGTTGTAGATGGTCAGGGTCGGGCAGCCCGCACCGGCGGACAGGTTTCCGACCACGACCGGATTGCCGGAGGTCGGCACCACCTCGGCGGCGGCGCCGCACTCCTTCAGGAGGTCGGCGGCCGCGCGCGCCCCGCGCTCGATGTCCGGCTTGCGCGCCGGATCCATGCTGATGGTCGGGATCTCGACCATCAGGCCGAGCCGCTCCTCGAACGTCGGCCTGATGCGGGACAGGTACGCGTCGATCCTCTGCGGGCTGATCATCGGTCGGCCTCCTGGGGGCGGTTTGGCGCGGCAGAGGGTACTACAGGGAGGTGGCGGCCGGGGAGTGGCGGGCTGGTCCGCCAGGCTGCCGGCTCAGGGGCAGGCGGAGACGGCCTGGACGAGGCAGGCGGTGGCGGAGGGAGGGCGATCCGCGCCGGTGCCGTCCGCGCCGTAGGATCCCTCCTGCGAGGCGTTGCGCGGAACGACCAGGTAGAACTCGCTCCCGGCGCCGGGGGTGAAGGTCATGGTCG
This sequence comes from Candidatus Polarisedimenticolia bacterium, assembly GCA_050747445.1. GTDB lineage: Bacteria > Acidobacteriota > Polarisedimenticolia > Gp22-AA2 > Gp22-AA2 > JBOGOE01. Next base: position 7,794 of record JBOGOE010000058.1, read on the forward strand.
TGGCGCCACCGGTGGTGCAGAACCTCGGGGCGTAGGATCGGAAGTCGGGAACGGCCCCGGCGTAGATCGCGAAATCGGTGTCGGTCGTCAGGCAGGAGGCGCCCCACTGGAGCGTGATCCCGCCACCCGCGGCGAGCGCGACCGTCAGGGGCGTCCCCGGTGTCCGGGCCCCGTCGGGGACGGCACCGGCCCCGCCCGGTCCGGTCGAGAATTCAATCGTCAGACGGGGCCGCGCCGTGGCGATCAGGTTGGTCCGGGAATCGAAGCGCTTCGAGGTCGCGAGCGTCGATTCGTCGCCGATCAGGATCCAGCCGAAGCTTGTGGAGGGGTCGTCGAGCCACCCCTGGACGTCGGCGACCAGGGCGGGTGTCGACAGTAAGGTATAGGAGCCGATCGCCCCGATCTGGACCGTGGTGCTCGGGGTGGCGACGAAATCGCCCGCCGCACCGGCGGCGCTCCAGAAGACCGTGTTGAAGAAGCGGTGCAGCCAGGTCGCGTCACCGGTGGTCGCCGGCGCGCCGGACCCCTCCTGCGCGGCGGCGTCCGAGGTCCCCTCGCCCCAGCTGGCGAGCAACCGGTGCAGCGACACCGGCTTCAACCCGACGATGGTGCGGGACATGTTGAGGGTCAGCTCGACCCGGGTGACGCGCGCCCCGGCGGGGATCGCCTGTGCGACGTTGAAGGCGATGAGCCCGCGGTGGATGACGCCGCCGGCGATCACCTCCGTACGACCGACGAAGAAATGGTCGCCGGCACCATTGCTGGTCGCGCCGGTGGCGCTCTGGTAGAGGGTGTTGTCCCTGAGGGCGGGGATGCTCACGACCTCGGAATACGCCGCGGTGGCGGCGAGAACGCCGCACACCGCCGCCACCGCGGCGCCCGGGGGGTGGGGAAATCGGATCATGCGATTCCCGCCCGACTCATCGCCTCAACGGATCGCCCGGCGCCGGCGCACCTCCGCACAGTCGTCGGCGAAGAACGCCTCGCCGCCGACCACCTGACCGCGGATCTCGCCACCGGGATGAAGCGCGGTGTGGACGTTGACATAGGTCAGGCCGTCGAGCATCGCCTGGACCAGCGCCGGGCTCAGGGTCCCGCCACCGCTCACCGTCCCCGAGGTCCCGCCGAACACCATGAGCGGAACGATGACCCCGGCGTTGATGCCGGCCTGCGCCGGGCCGTGAATGTGCGCCGCGGACGCCGGTCCGGACAGCCCCTGATAGCTGCAGCCGGCCGTGACGCGGCCCGACGACACGTCGAGCGTCACCGTGCAGGTCCCCGAGCCGAGCGAAGTGTTCCCCGGGTTCTCCTGCAACCCGTCCATGCCGAACTCCCAGCGGTGGATCGACGGGTCGGCGTCGGGGCGGCGGTTCCCGGTGAGGGTCAGGAGCTGGGTGCCCCCGCTGCCGGCGACGTCCAGACCGAGGGCTTCGATGACCTCCTGGTTGTCGAAGAGCAGCACCAGGTCGTCGATGCCGTCGGGGCTCTCGGATTCCTCGCTGCAGCCGCACGTCTCGACTCCGGAGGGGGTGCCGGCGTCCTCCTGGCGGAGATTGCGCGGGCGGACGGCCGCGGGCAGGATCTGGCCGCGGATCTCGCCCGACGGGTCGCGGGTCGAGTGGATGTTCACGTAGGCCAGCCCCGCCAGGATGATCGCCTCGGCCTCGTCGCTGACGGTGGTGCAGAAGCCGGTGATGTTCCCCGGACCGGGGAGGCCGAACAGCACGCCGGTCTCCTGGGAGGTGGTCGCCGGTCCGTGGACGTGCTGCACCGTCTGCGTCCCGAGCAGGCCCTCGAACGTCAGATCCATGCAGAACTCGTTGGTGTCCTGGTTCAGGGTGGCCACGGCCCTTCCGGTCGCGGTGCTGCCGGACCCGGCGCCCCCGTAAGCCTGGGCGCCGTCGAGCACGGTGTTCAAGGCGTGCATCGGCAGGGCGCGCCTCAGGGCCAGGGTGGAGCGGTCAACCTGATCGACGTCGAAGTGGTCCGTCCCCAGGACCGCCACCGGCAGGACCCCCTGTGCGGCGCGGATGAGCCGGTTGGGGCAGGAGCCGGGACGGATGTCGAGCGCCGGGTTGATCACCTGGACCAGCCGCTCGACCAGCCCGGTG
>JBOGOE010000059.1:0-4673 GCA_050747445.1 Candidatus Polarisedimenticolia bacterium
GTCCTCGACTTCGAGAAGATTTCCGACCGCGAGGCCGGGGGGGACGCGGTCGAGCGGTTGCATGGCGTCTTCGGGGCCCGGATCCGCGTCGTCAGAATGCGGCTGGGACGGGAGTCCCTCGACCTGATCGAGTACCTCGCGCCGCGCGGCCGGCCGATCCCGCCCGACCTCCGGAGCCACGATCGAGCCTTCCAGCACGTGGCGATCATCATCAGCGACATGGACCGGGCCTACGAGAGACTGCGGCGGCACCGCGTGACCCATGCCAGCAGCGGTCCGCAGACCCTGCCGGCCTGGAACCGGGGGGCCGGCGGAATCCGGGCCTTCTACTTCCGGGACCCCGACGGGCACCACCTGGAGATCCTCCAGTTTCCCCCGGGGAAGGGGGATCCACGCTGGCAGGCGGCGGGGGGCCGGCTGTTCCTGGGGATCGACCACACGGCGATCGTGGTGGGCGACACCGAAGCCAGCCTGCGCCTGTACCGCGATCTTCTGGGGCTGCGGGTCGCCGGGGAAAGCGAGAATCACGGGACCGAACAGGAGCATCTCAACAACGTGTTCGGGGCGCGGCTGCGGATCACCGCGCTGCGGGCGGCGGAGGGCCCGGGGATCGAGTTCCTGGAGTACCTCGCGCCCGGCGACGGCCGCCCGGCCCCGGACGACCTGAAGGCGAACGACCTGCTGCACTGGCAGACGCGGCTCGCCACCGCCGATCCGGCGGCGGCCGCGACCGCGCTGCGCGCCGCCCGGGCGCGGTTCGTCTCGCCCGGTCCGATCCGGCTCCCGGAGGCGGCGGGCCTCGGGTTTCGTGAAGGGTTCCTGGTGCGTGACCCCGACGGGCACGCCCTGCTGCTGGCGGGCGCCCCCTGAGGGGTCCCTGCGGCTCACCGCATCCACAGATGAAGGAGGCCGGTTCCATGAAAGCGATTGCGGTCATCCCCGGAAAGAAGGACAGCGCTCACCTGGCGGAGCTGCCGGCGCCCGACCTGGCGGAGATCCCGAACGGGCGGGGCGTCCTGGTGCGCGTCCTGCGGGTCGGCGTGGACGGCACCGACCGGGAGATCCACGACGCCGAGTACGGGCAGGCCCCTCCGGGGCAGTCGATCCTGGTGCTGGGTCACGAGTCCTTCGGGCGGGTCGAGGCGGTCGGTCCGAGCGTCGGCGAGCTCGCGCCCGGCGACTACGTCGTGGCCACCGTGCGCCGCCCCGGCCGGAGCCTGTACGATTTGATCGGCACCCCCGACATGACGACCGACGACACGTATCTGGAGCGCGGGATCTCGATGCGGCACGGGTTCCTGACGGAGCGCTACGTGGACGACGCCGATTTCATCGTCAAGGTGCCGCGCGGCCTGCGCGAGGTCGGCGTGCTCCTGGAGCCGATGACCGTGGTCGCCAAGGGGGTCCATCAGGCGTACGAGATCCAGCGGCGGCTCCGGGTCTGGCGCCCGCGGCGCGCCGCGATCATGGGAGCGGGGACCATCGGGCTGCTGGCCGCGGCGGCGCTGCGTTCGCGCGGCCTGGAGGTCACGGTGTTCGGCAGGAACCCGCCGGAAGGCCTCAATGCCCTGCTGATCGGTGAGGTCGGCGCCCGCTACGTCTCCACGACCGCCACGCCCCTCCTGGAGGCGGGCCGCCGTCACGGCCCCTACGATCTGATCCTGGAGGCGACCGGCTTCTCCCCCATCGTGTTCGACGCCATGCAGCTCCTGGCCAAGAACGGCCTGCTGGTCCTGGCGAGCGTCACCGGCGGCAACCGGATGGTGGAAGTGCCGGCCGACCGGCTCAACCTGGAATTCGTCCTGGGGAACAAGGTGATGGTCGGCACCGTCAACGCCAGTCGCGAGCATTTCGAGATCGCCGTCGCCGATCTGGCGAAGACCGAGCTGGAGTATCCGGGATGGCTGAAGCGCCTCCTGACCCACCCGGTGCGCGGCCTGGAGAACTACAAGGAGCTGTTCCGGCACCTGACCGACGCGAACGGCGCGATCAAGGTGTACTGCGAGGTGGCGGAGCCATGAAGCCTTCCGTGAAGCCCGCCGAGCAGGTCCGCCTGGAGGAGGACGCGGCCCGCGCCCGCAACTGGAAGCGCTGGGGTCCGTACCTGTCGGAGCGCCAGTGGGGGACGGTGCGCGAGGACTACTCCCCCGACGGCTCGTGCTGGGACTACTTCTCCCATGACCAGGCCCGGAGCCGTGCCTACCGCTGGGGGGAGGACGGTCTTCTCGGGATCACCGACCGCGAGTGCCGGCTCGCCTTCGCGCTGGCGCTCTGGAACGGCCGCGACCCGATCCTGAAGGAGCGGTTGTTCGGTCTGACCGGGCCGCAGGGAAACCACGGCGAGGACGTCAAGGAGCAGTACTTCTATCTGGAGTCCTCCCCCACCCATTCGTACATGAAAGCGCTCTACAAGTATCCGCAGCGGGAGTTCCCCTACGGGCGCCTGCTGGAGGAGAACCGGCGGCGCGGGCTCGGCGACCCGGAGTTCGAGCTCCTCGATACGGGGGTGTTCGACGGGGACCGCTACTTCGACGTCGTCGCCGAGTACGCCAAGGCCTCCCCCGACGACCTCCTGATCCGGATCACCCTCGCCAACCGCGGTCCGGAGCCGGCCCCCATCCACCTGCTTCCGACCGTCTGGTTCCGCAACACCTGGTCGTGGGGACGGACCGGTGAAGGGTACTGGCCGCGCCCGGAGATCCGGATGGAGCAGGACGGGACGCTGCGTCTCGAGCATGCGACGCTGGGGTCGTTCCGTTTCGCCGCGGAGCCGGCGGGGCGGCGCGGTCCGGAGTTCCTGTTCACCGGAAACGAGACCAACGCCGCCCGGCTGTTCGGTGTCCCCAATCAGGAGCCGCACGTCAAGGACGCCTTTCACGACTACGTCGTGGAAGGCCGCGCGGCGGCGGTCAATCCGGGCCGCACCGGGACCAAAACGGCCGCGCGCTACCGGTTCGAGGTGCCGGCGGGAGGGGAGGTGGTGCTGCGCTGCCGCCTCTACGCCGGGGCCGAGGCGCCCCGGCAGCCGTTCGGCGCCGCGTTCGATCGGCTGTTCGAAGCGCGCCGCCGCGAGGCCCGGCAGCACGAGGACGCGATCCTGCCGGCGGCGCTGCCGGAGGAGGAGCGGCGCGTCGTCCGCCAGGCGCACGCCGGGCTCCTCTGGTCGAAGCAGTTCTTCCACTACGTGGTGCGCGACTGGCTCGACGGCGACCCGGCGCAGCCGCCGGCGCCGGAGGACCGCCGGAGCGGGCGCAACGGCGACTGGGGCCATCTGTTCAACCGCGACATCATCTCGATGCCCGATAAATGGGAGTACCCCTGGTACGCCGCCTGGGACCTGGCGTTCCACATGATCCCGTTCGCCCGGCTCGACCCGCAGTTCGCCAAGGACCAGCTGGTGCTGATGCTGCGCGAGTGGTACATGCACCCCAGCGGCCAGATCCCGGCCTACGAGTTCGCCTTCTCGGACGTCAACCCGCCGGTGCACGCCTGGGCCTGCTGGCGCGTCTACAAGATGACCGCGCCGCGCGAGCGGCGCGACCGGCTGTTCCTGTCACGGGTGTTCCAGAAGCTCCTGATCAACTTCACCTGGTGGGTCAATCGCAAGGACGCCGAGGGGAAGCACCTGTTCTCCGGCGGTTTCCTCGGACTCGACAACATCGGCGTCTTCGACCGCTCGCGTCCGCTGCCGACCGGGGGCCATCTCGAGCAGGCCGACGGCACCGCCTGGATGGCGTTCTACTCCGCCACCATGATGTCGATCGCGCTGGAGCTGGCGCGCGACAATCCGGCGACCGAGGACACGGCGTCCAAGTTCTTCGAGCACTTCGTCGCCATCGCCGACGCCATGAACAGCCTCGGCGGCACGGGGTTGTGGGACGAGCAGGACGGCTTCTACTACGACCGCCTGCACCTCGACGGCGTGGAGGTGCCGCTCCGGGTCCGCTCGCTCGTCGGCCTCATGCCCCTGATCGCGGTCGAAATCCTGGAGCAGGAGGTGATCGATCGACTGCCCGGATTCGGAAAGCGTCTCGACTGGTTCCTGAAGAACCGCAAGGACCTGGCGGGACAGATCACCTGGATGGCGGCCGACGACGGCCACAGCGACGGCCACCGGCTGCTCGCCATCCCTTCGCGGGAGCGCCTGGTGCGGGTGCTGCGCACCATGCTCGACGAGAACGAGTTCCTGTCTCCCTACGGGTTGCGCTCGGTGTCGCGCGTCCACCATGAGCGGCCGTACCTGTTCCATGCCGGCGGGCGGGAGTACCGGGTGTCGTACGTCCCGGGGGAGTCGGACACCGGTCTGTTCGGCGGGAACTCCAACTGGCGCGGACCGATCTGGTTCCCGATCAATTACCTCCTCGTGGAGGCGCTGGAGCGCTACCATCACTTCTACGGCGACTCGCTCCGGGTCGAGTGCCCGACCGGGTCCGGACGGATGATGAACCTGAACGAAGTGGCGCGCGAGATCGCGGGCCGGCTGACCCGGCTGTTCCTGCCGGACGCTTCCGGCCGGCGTCCCTGTCACGGCGACGAGACCCGTTTCGCGCGCGACCCCCACTGGCGCGATCTGGTCCTGTTCCACGAGTACTTCCACGGCGACACCGGCCGCGGGCTGGGGGCGAGCCATCAGACCGGCTGGACGGCGCTGGCGGCGCGCCACGTGATCGACC
>JBOGOE010000060.1:0-4565 GCA_050747445.1 Candidatus Polarisedimenticolia bacterium
GGTCGGACCCTCCGATCACGCGGCGTTCGTGCGCCGCTGGATCGCCGCCGGCCGCGCCGGGGGAACCCGGCGCCGCGCGCTCCTTGAACGGGCGCGCGCCGGCGAGACCGACGACGGGGTCCGGGCCGCGATCGAAGCCGCGCTCGACGGGGGTCAGAAGTCGGCGAACTCGGGCAGGCTCCGGTAGCGGTCGATCCGATCGCAGAGGAACGTCAGGACGACCCGCCCCTCCCGCGCGAGCCGCTTCGCGACCGTCATGTTGGTCCCGCTGCTGGGCCCGACGGGGTGCCCCGACCGGTTGAGGCGCCGCGCCTCCTCGACCGCGTCGGCGTCGGCGACCAGGACCGAGTCGTCCAGCAGGTGCCGGTGGCGGCGCACGATCCCGGGGACCAGGCCGTCGCCGATCCCTTCCTGGAGATGGCAGACCGCGAGCGGGTACTCGAACAACGTCCCCGACGAGGGATCGGGAGTGGTGCGCGCGAACAGCTGCTTGCAGACCAGGGGGCTCGCCTCCGGCTCGACGGCGATCAACCGCTTCGCGAATCCCCGCGTCTTCAGCCAGCCGCCGGCCCCCACCAGGGTGCCGCCGGTCCCCACGCCGGCCACGACGTCGTCGAAGCCGCCCACTCCGGCGGCGCGCGCCTGGGCGTGGGTCTCCCGCCCCAGGAGCGCCTGCGCCTCGACCCCCGCCTGGTCGTCGAACTGATCGAACAGCATCCGGCCCGGGCCCTCCTGCGCGTACTCCCGCGCGCGCCGGATGGCGCCGACCACCCCTTCGGCCTCGGGGGTCAGGACCAGCCGCGCGCCGTGGCCGCGGATCATCGTTCTTCTTTCCTCCGTCATGTTCTCCGGCATGAAGACCACCGCCTGGAGACCCAGGCGGGAGGACCAGTAGGCGAGGGCGATGCCGGCGTTCCCCGAGGTCGGCTCCACGACCTCGCTCCCGCGGGTCAGGCGTCCGGAGCGCAGCCCCTCTTCGAGGACGAAGCGGGCGACCCGGTCCTTCACGCTGCCGCTGGGATTGAGGTACTCGAGCTTGACCCAGACGCCGTCCAGGTTCAGGAGCGGGGTGGCGGCCTCCATGGCGGTCCTCCGGACGGGAATGGCGGGGGAGTCGGAGCCTACGCGGGCCGGCGGACGGCGGTCAAGCCGGGAGGCCGCCCCGTCGCAGCGGGTGGAACGGGGAACGGCATCGCGGCGCGGCCGCGGCTCCGGGTGGCGCGCCGGATAAAACGGCGGATCAATCCCCGGGGCGCGGCGCGGGGCGAACGGCGTCGGGCCGGGCCGCTTTCGCGGGGGTTTTCATCTCGCCGACCCCGCCTCCGAGCTCCAGCAGCCAGCCGCCGCTGGCCCAGGCGGGGTAGGTGCTGACGCCGGTGACGATCTGCGCCCCCTTCGGGGCGCGCAGGGTCTCGACGATCTCGCCGTCCACGTCGCGAATTGTCCCCAACGCCGCCCCCGACTCGACCCGGTCGCCGGGCTTCACAGACGCCTCGAAGAACCCGCCCCGGGTATTGGTGACGTAGTGGTAGTCGGTGAACACCGTGTAGGCCGGCAGGATCGACGGCTGGCCCCCGGTGACGCCGACACCCCGGAGAAAGGATCGGATCGCATCCGCTTGGAGGCGCAGGTCCGCCTCCACGAGGGGCTGCCCGCCGCCGACCTCCACCAGGAAGGTCGGAATGCCGGCGTCGCCGATCACCGTGATCGGCGATTTGGCGAAGACCCGGGCGCCGTCGCGCCACAGGGTGGGCACGCCGAAGCTGCGCGCCAGCTCGTCCATCCTCACGGCGTCGACCTTGGCGGCGACGGTGTAGAGGATGAACGGGTGCTGCCGGAACCGGTCGCCGCCGGTGTGCATGTCGAGGACATGGTCGGCCGAGGCGCGGATCTTCTCCATCAGGGCGGCGGCGATCCGCTCGGTGGCGAAGCCGTCGGGCCTGCCGTCGAACACGTCCCCCATGTCGACCTGGTCGTCCAGGTTGGGATTGCTGCGCGACAGGCCCCGGAGCGCGGGCGGATTGGCCACCAGGACCGCGACCAGGGTGCCGGACATCGCCGCCGGGTCGAGCCCGCGGACCACCTCCTGCAGGGCGCGCGCGCTGCCGTATTCGTCCCCATGGGTCATCGCCATCGCCCAGACGATCGGCCCGGCGCGGCGGCCGGCGAGGATGGCGATTGGCACCTCGATGGGGGCGCCGTCGGCCGACTCCAGCACCTTGAGGTGGCCGCGGCTCCTGCGGCCCGGGGTCGCGGCGGCGGTGCCGACCCGCAGGGTCTTCCAGAGATCGGCCGGGCGCTCCACGACGGACACGGGCGCATCGGCGGGGCGGGACGGCGTGGCCAGGGGATCGGGGGCGGCCGTCGCGGGGAGGAACGTGGCGATCGACAGCAGCAGTCCGGTGACCGGTCGGGAGCGCGGCGAGCGACCCGGGCCCATCGGTCCCTCCTCCTGAGGAGGCCCGATTCTACGGGAGGGGGGCGCGCCCCGTCCAGCCCAAAAATGCCCGAAGCCGGCGGTTTATTGAGGCACCCGGGGAGCGCGTGGCGTGCGGCGGGACGGTTCCCTCAGTGTCCCCGGGCGAGGCCGCCGAAGACCTGCGAACGCACGACACCGGACGGCAGATCGACTTCGAACGTCCGCCCACCCACGGGCACGTTGGTCCGCGCCGCCTCGAAGGAGATGACCGTCCCGTCGCCGTCGGGCTCCTCGTAGGCGACCTGGCGCGGCAGGAAGGTGGTCGCGTCCACCCAGATCTTCATCGCCGCGACCCGCTCCTCGATCCGCTTCCGGCGCGGCGTCAGGAGAAGCAGGCGGGTCCCGGGCGGCCCGGACCCCTCCGCCGGCCGCATGTCGTAATACTTCGCCAGGTCGGCGCTCGACTGGCCGACACCCAGGAAGCGGAACAGCCGCTTTCCCACGAAACTCTTGATCTCGACCTCCTCCGCCCGCCGCTCGTCCGGGTAGAAGGCGACGTAGCGGTTCTCGGTCAGGACGAAGACCCGCCGGTCGGGAGCGTCGTACTCCCAGCGGACCCGGTTCGGGCGCATGAAGGTGAATCGGCCGCCGAGGATCAGGGGCTTCGCCAGAAGCCTGAGGCGCCGGGTCTCGGTGAAGCGCGCCACCACGGTGGTCGCCTCCGCCTGCGCGGCGTCGAACCGCTTCAGGAACTCCCGCAACTCCGGCTCGTCCGCCGCGACCGGCGCCGCCGCCATCGCCGCCGCGCCGGCGTGCGGGCCGGCGGAGGCCAGGAGCAGAGCCAGCTTCATCGTGAGCGTCGCCAACCGCCAGGTCCGGCCGCTTTTCATGCGTCGCGTCGTTTCCTCCGTCGCGTCTATGGATTCGCGCCATGCGGAAACGATTCGAGCCGGGCGCCGGCGTGGGACGGTGCGGGGGACGCCGCTCCGCTTCACGCCGCGTCGCCTCGCGCCGCTGGACACGGGAGGCGGACCCCGGTAGTCTCCCCGCCGATGACCGGCCTGGCGGTGCGGACCTTCCTGACGATGCTCGTCATCCTCGACCCGATCGGGGTGGTGCCGATGTTCCTGGCGCTGGCGGGGGACCGGGAGCCGCGCGAGCGCCGGCGCATCGCCCGGCGTGCGGTGCTGGTCGCCGGCGGCATCCTGGTCTCCTTCGCCCTGGGCGGCGCCTGGCTCCTCGGCCGGCTCGGCATCACCCTCCACGCGTTCCGGATCGCCGGCGGCGTCCTGCTGTTCCTGTTCGCCATGCGGATGGTCCTGGCGCGCCACGAGCGCGAGACCCGCGAGGAGGCCGACGAGGCGCGCGGCCGCGAGGACGTCAGCGTCTTCCCCCTCGCCATCCCGATCATCGCCGGTCCCGGGGCGATCGCCAGCGTCCTGATCCTGGCCGGCGAGGCCAGGGCGATCCCGTTCGGGGTCCCGATCGTCCTTCTGATGACCGCGATCGTCCTGGTCCTCTGCCTCATGGCCCTGGAGATGTCCGACCTGGTCGGCCGCCTCCTGGGCCAGACCGGCACCAACGTCGTGACCCGCGTCCTCGGCGTCCTGCTCGCCGCCCTCGCCGTCCAGTACATCGCCGACGGCGTCCGCGGCCTGCTGTCCGGCGCGGCCTGAGCCCCCGTGCCGCGTGGTAGGATGGGCGCCGCGGCGGCCCGCATACCTTCCGGTCAGGACACTTCACCGGTGCGGAGAGGTGCTGGAGTGGCCGAACAGGGCTGCCTGCTAAGCAGTTGCTCCCGCTAAAACGGGTGCCGGGGGTTCGAATCCCCCCCTCTCCGCCAGCCTTCCTTTCAAGCCCGTGTCCGACGGGGCTAAGCCGTGTGCGATGCGGCTTTTAAGCCTTTCACAGAAGCAGGATCGAGGCCACCGACCTGGGTGGAGGGTGTACCGGTGAGTCCGGGCAAGTTACGGCTGGAGTGGTAGCCCCAGTGGTAGCCTGAGTCAAGAAGGGGTTCCGCGGCGTCACTCCCCGGCGGAATGGATCAACCTCGCGCTCAACGGGCTCATGGGCGAAATGTCCCAGGTCGTGACGCGGCCCGCCTGGTCAAAATAGACGACCGATCCCCCCCTCTCCGCCATCATTC
>JBOGOE010000061.1:0-6830 GCA_050747445.1 Candidatus Polarisedimenticolia bacterium
GAGCGCCGGTTCGTCGAGGACCTCAAGGCCTTCCACGACGCGAATCCCACTTTCTTCGCTGAAAAGGAGTTGTACCTTCTGCGCAACATGAGCAGGGGCCGTGGCGTTGGGTTCTTCGAGGCCGGCAACTTCCACCCTGATTTCGTTGTCTGGCAGCTAATGGCTGATCGGCAGCAGGTGGCCTTCGTGGACCCAAAGGGCATCCGCAACGTCGGATTGAGCGACCCGAAGATCGGCTTCCACGAGACCGTGAAGGAGATCGAGCTACGTCTCGGCAATCCCGATGTCGTGCTGGAATCCTTCATCGTCTCGAACACGCCGTCGCACGTGATGCGGAAGCAGTGGGGCATCGAGAAGGCCGAGATGGCCAAACGGCACATCGTGTTCCAGGACGAAGACAAGGACACCTACATCGGCGCCATGCTGCAGAATGTCGTGGGCGTGGGCACGTGAAGGCGGTCGCGATCGCAAGCAGGGCTAACATCCGGCTGAAGCTGACGGCGCGCGGGAGGTCGGTGGCGGAATCACGGTTGCGCACGCGCGCCGCAGCTTAGCCGGAGCGTTGGCCGCACCGGAGCTCATGAGGTTCAGTTGGGCGTGGTTCCTGGGTGCGAGCGTGACCAATAGTTGGGATACCACTTGTCTCACGGACGAGCACGAGGCGCGACAAGTATTCCTTGATCTGCGTGGCAAGCGCTGGCGCTGTCGTGGCCAATCCAAACAGTATCGTGGCCTTGTGCCGTCAATCGCCGATCCCCCTTCGGGCGAAGCCGTCTATTACCTCGTCCGGGGGCGAAACGGCTGCGGGGTCGGCACCTAGGGTGAACCCGGCGCGTCCGCCGGACCGCGTGGCGCGCTCAACGCGGACTCACCGTGCCCGAACGGAAGACTCCGCGGCCCCGCCGGGATCAGGGGGCGGCCACCAGTGCCGGCTTCGACCAGGCATGCCCCTTAAACGCGGCATCCAGCGGCGTTCCGGCGAGGTGGTTCGCGTAGTTGCTCAGGGTCTTCAGCCCCACGCCGACGATCACCTCGAGCACCTGTTCCGTCGTGTACCCCACGTCGAGAAAAGTCTGCACGTCCGCCGCCGGGACCCAGCCTCGCCGGCGCACGAGCTCGCGCGTGAACCCGCGCAGCGCCTCGAGCTTCGGATCGGAGATCGTCGCGCCGTCCCGGACCGCGGCGACGATCCCTTCGGGGACGTGCTGCATCCGGGCGATGGCCGAATGAGCGGCCATGCAGTAGTCGCAACCGTTCTCGAAGCTGGTGGTCAGCAATACGACCTGACGCTCGGCGGCGCTCAGCGAGCATCCCTCGAAGCCGGCGGCCAGGGTGGTGTAGCCCTTCAAGAGGGCGGGCGACTCCGCGAGGACGCCATAGAGATTCGGAACGAATCCGAGCGCCCTCCGGGCCTGCTCGAGGATCGGCCTCGATCGCTCGGGGGCGCTCGTCACGTCGTGCACGGGGAATTTCGGCATGGGGACCCTCCTTCGATTGTGGTGGTCATCACCCGTATTGTCCCGTGGGTGGCTCATTCGTTACACCTCGGGCGGGACGGCGGCGCCCGTCCTCCGCCGATCGGCGCGAATCGTTTTCGGCCCCGGGTCCATCTCATCAAAGGTTCCTCACATGAGATGACCCAGTCGAGCGAACGACCGGAGGCCGCACCGACCCGGGAGAGGTCTCCGGGCGGCCGTCACGAGCCTGCGTCCCCGGAGGCGCGCGGTTCCGCCCCCCCGGAGGAGCTCGCCCTGGTCGGGCGGCTCCTCGCTGGGGACGAGGCGGCGTTCACCACGCTGGTCCGCCGCCATCAGGCCGCCCTCACCCGCCTTGCCCTCGTGTTCGTCGCCGACCGGGAGACCGCCGAGGAAGTGGTTCAGGAGACCTGGCTGGCGGTGCTGAACGGCCTCGCGGCGTTCGAGGGGCGGTCCGCGCTGAAGACCTGGATTTTTAGGATCCTGGTCAACCGGGCGCGCACTCGAGGCGCGCGCGAGGCGCGGTCCATTCCCCTGTCCTCGATCCACGAGTCCGATCCCGGGGACGATCGGGCGGTGGCGCCCGATCGCTTCGGGCCCGGGGGCGCGTGGATCGAGCCGCCGCGGCCCTGGAGCGAGACGCCGGAGGGCCTGCTCCTGCGCGGCGAGACCGTGGCCCTCCTGCAACAGGCGATTCGCGACCTTCCCCCGACCATGCGCGCGGTCGTCACCCTGCGCGATCTCGAGGGGTTGGGGGCCGCCGACACCTGTAACGCGCTCGATATCAGCGAGACCAACCAGAGAGTGCTGCTGCACCGCGCCCGGGCCAGGCTCAGGACCGCGCTCGAAAGGCACTTCGCCGGGGACTAGTCGACGATGTTGACGTGCAGGGAAACGAGCGATCTGATCACCGATTTCCTCGAGGGAAGACTGACGCTGGCCCGGCGTCTGCGCTTTCACCTGCACGTCGGCATGTGCCGGCATTGCCGCACCTACCTGCGACAGATGCGGGCCGTCGTCCGGGCGCTGGGCCTCCTGCCCCCCGAGCCCGTCCCCCTGGAGATTCCCCAGGAGCTCCTGCGCCGCCTGCGCGGCTGGAGGAGGTAGGTCGAACCGGGACCCCGCTGTAACGAATCGCTGCATGCCGGGACTGCAAGGGCGAGGGTGCCCGCACGGGTCCCCCTGGCCCACGGCGCTGTCCGCCGGGCGGGTACCCTCGCGACCCGTGGCCAGGAGCCGCACAAGGAGGCCGACCCGACATGAACGAACCAGGACACTCGACCCGAACGCGCACCATTCTCTCCAACGCGGCGGTCCTTGCCGCGATCATGCTGATCGCCGCGGCGCCGCGCGTGGCGCTGGCGTCGACCGCGACCTACCGGATCGATCCCGGGCACTCGAACGTCGGCTTCAGGGTCAGCCACCTGGTCTTCAGCAAGGTCTCCGGCAGGTTCAACAAGTTCGAGGGGACCATCGTCTTCGATCCCGCCGCGCCCGCCGGGGGCTCCGTCAGCGTGACCATCGACGCGGCCAGCATCGATACCAACGAACCCGCGCGCGACAAGCATCTCAGAAGCGACGCCTTCTTCGACGTCGAGACGCACCCCGCCATCACGTTCCAATCGACGCGGGTCGGAAAGACCGGCGACAAGGGTCTTCGGGTCGAAGGCACCCTCACGATCCGCGGCACCTCGAAGCCAGTGACCCTGGAGGTCGAGATCCTCGGCGTGGGGCCGGACGGATATGGAGGCTACCGCGCCGGTTTCGAGGGGCGCGCCCGGATCAACCGCCATGATTTCGGGGTCTCCTGGAATGACCTCGTCGAGGGGGGCGGGCTGATGGTGGGCAACGAGGTCGAGCTCATCCTCGGTGTCGAGGCGATTCGCGAGAAAACCCCGGAAGCGGAAGCCGGGATGGAGGGTCGCTGAGGGCCGCCGCGCGCCCGGCTCCACCCGGAACCCCGCGGCGACCTTGCGGCGCCATCCGGAGGAGAATGGGCCGGCGGCCGCGCCGCCCGCCGGACGCCGGAAAGAGACGTGATCGATGACCTGGATCGCCACCGTCTCCCCAGGGGACGCGCTTGGAGAACTGCGCGACACGTACCGTGTCATCGCCTCCGCCCGGGGCGGGGTGGCCGACGTCCACGCCGCCCAGTCGCTGAATCCGCGGGCCCTCCGGGCCCACCTGGCCCTGTACCGCGCCGTCATGTTCCAGCGCTCCAGCCTGTCGCGGGCGGCGCGGGAGAGGATCGGCGTCCTGGTGTCGGCGGTCCACGGCTGCGCCTACTGCGTGAGGCATCATCAGGCGGCCCTTGCGGCCCTGGGCGACGATCCGGTCGTCGGCGAGGTCCTCGGCCGCGGGGAGATCCCGGCAGGCCTCGGGCCGGACGCCCTCGATCCGGGAGGGGAGTCGCTCCTGCGCTGGGCGCGGCAGGGGGCGGCGGCGCCGGCCGGCGCCACGCAGGCGATGATCGAAGACCTTCGCGCCAGGGGGTTCGACGACCGTGCTATTCTCGACGCGGCGCTTGCCGTCGCCTACTTCTCCTTCGTCAATCGTCTGGTGCTCATGCTGGGCGTGAATCTCGAGCCGGATTTCGAGACGACCTGCCGGCGGGTTGCCGAGGAACCTCTCCCGGGGAGCGAGTCATGACGCCGATCACCGATGGCACCATCTTCAACGCCCCGCCCTTCGTCCGTTTCGAGGCCGCCGGAACCCCCCTGCTTCTCGATCCGGAGGCCCCGAACTGGGCCGCGGTGGAGCCGCGCGGCGTCTGGATCCTGGAGCGGCTGGACGGCGCCGCCCCCGTGGGGCGGCTGGTCGCGGACTACGCGGCGGCGCACGGCCTGGAGACCGGCAAAGCGTGGCTTCACGTCCATGACTTCCTGCGCGAGGCGCGCCGGGCGGACCTGGTGTCCGAGGAGCCGTTCCGCCGCGAGCCGTACCCGGGGCGGCTGGCGTTCGGGGCACCCTCCGGGCTGACCGAGTTCTGGGTACACACCAACAACTCCTGCAACCTGACCTGCTCCCACTGCCTGGTTTCCTCCGGCCCGGGCGGTCTCCCGGGCCTGCCCAGGGACACGATCGAGCTGGCACTGCGGGAGGCGGCGGCTCTCGGCGCGCACCGTTTCTACTTCACCGGGGGCGAGCCGTTCCTCCGGCCCGACCTCCCCGATCTCATCCACCTGGTCACCGAGTCCCTGGGGGGCGAGCTGATCGTCCTCACCAACGCCACCCTCTTCGGCGGGCGCCTGAAGCAGGCGCTCCCCGGCTTCCCGCGCGAGCGCCTCAAATTCCAGGTCTCGCTGGACGGGGCCGCGCCGGAGACCAACGACACGATCCGCGGGGCGGGGAGCTTCCACCGGACGCTCGAAGGGCTGCGCCTCCTGTCGCACTTCGGCTACGACACCTCGCTCACCACCGTGGTCACCGAGTCCAACCTGGACGAGCTGCAGCAACTGGCGCGGCTGGCGAAGCGGCACGGCGCCGGCGCGCAGCATCTGATGTGGTCGCACCATCGCGGCCGGGCGCTTCAGGGATCCAACGGGTTCTTCCCCGCCACGCAGCGGATCCTCGATCGACTCGGCGACCTCCTCGCCGCGGCGCGTCACGAGGGGATCGCGCTCGACAATCTGGAAGCGGTGCGGCGCCGGGTGGACGGCCGGCCCGGCCAGAAGTTCGACCTGGGGAACGCCGGCTGGGACTCGCTCTGCCTGTACGCGGACGGAGGCGTCTACCCGTCCGCCGCCCTCGCCGCCGAGCCGGGCCTGGAGGCCGGCCGCTACCCCGGACAATCGCTTCGCGAGATCCTGGAGACCAGCCCGATCCTGCGTGTCTTCCGCGAGGCGACCCTCGCCCGGCGCCCCTCCGCCGCCTCCGAGCCCCTGCGCTTCCTGACCGGCGGCGGGGACATCGAGCACGCCTGCATGTTCTCCGCGGACGAACACGGCGGGGCCGAAACACTCGCCACCCGCCTTGCGGCGCCCGACCCGTACGAGCCGGTCCAGCGGGCGCTGGTCCAGCGGGTCTGGGAGGAGCTGACCGCCTCGGCCCTCGAGCGCCTCAACCGGCGCAGCGGCTACGACGCCCCCGGGGTGGTGCGCGCCATGGGGGAGAACTCCATCGCCTGCGGCACCGCCGACGGGGCGCTTGCCGAGAGACCGGTCCTCACCCTGCACTCCAACTGCGTCCTGTCGTTCGACGTGGACAAGCCGCGCGCCCTGGTCCGGGCCTACTATGGAGAGGCGGCCGAAACTCCGAAGACCGACCTCTGCTGCCCGACGAAGTTCGACGACGCCGAAATCGCCCACATCCCGAAGGACGTCCTGGACCGTTTCTATGGGTGCGGTTCGCCGGTGAGCGCCGCGCAGGTCCAATCCGGGGAAACGTTCGTGGATCTGGGTTGCGGCGCCGGGATCGACGTCTTCATCGCCGCGCGGCAGGTCGGGCCCGGCGGGAAGGCGATCGGTATCGACATGACCGGCCGGATGCTGGAGGTGGCGCGCGGCAGCGCGCCGGCCGTGGCCGCGCGCCTCGGGTTCGACGCCGCCGAGTTCCGGGAGGGGTTCCTGGAGTCGCCGCCCGTCGAGTCGAAATCGGCCGACGTGGTGACGTCCAACTGCGTGCTCAACCTGTCGCCCGACAAGACCAGGGTGTTCGCGGAGATCTGGCGCGTCCTCAAGGACGGCGGTCGCGCCGTCATCGCCGACATCGTCTCGGCCCGGGAGGTCCCGCCGTCGCTCAAGACCAACCCCGGACTCTGGGGCGAGTGCACCGTGGGCGCCCTGACCGAGGAGGCCTTTCTCGCCGCCTTCGAGAAGGCGGGGTTCTACGGGGTGGAACTCCTGAAGAAGACCTACTGGAAGTCGATCGAAGGTCATCCGTTCCACTCGGTGACGGTGCGCGGTTTCAAGCTGGAGAAGACCGCCGGCTGCCGATTCATCGGGCAGCGGGCGGTCTACCTCGGCCCCCTGAAGGCGGTGATCGACGAGGAGGGGCACACCTTCCCGCGCGGCGTCCCCGTCGAGATCTGCACCGACACCGCCTTCAAGCTCCGCAGCCCCGCCTATGCCGGCGCCTTCGCCGTGTTCGAACCGGGGGAGGCGGACGGCGATTCCCAGGCCGGCTCCTGCTGCGCCCCGGGCGAGACCTGCTGCTGAGGGGCGTTCGACCGCGCCCGGGGACCCGTCCCCAATTCCGGGGTTGACGGGCGCCCCCTCCCGCGGTACACAGGAGGACCGGCCCGGATTCGGGCCGCATTCCGGAGGGATACCGTCATGCGAACAACGATCCTCCTCGCCGCGGCGCTGGCGTTCGGCGCAGCCGCCGCCCCCGGCGCGCCCGCCGCAGCCGGGGGCG
>JBOGOE010000062.1:0-2832 GCA_050747445.1 Candidatus Polarisedimenticolia bacterium
CCCGGGGCCGCCGGGGCGGTCTGCAACGCCGCCTGCAACGCCTCGCGGGTCGCCCGCAGGTCCTGCGAGACCGCCCCCAGGCGCTGTTCCGCCTCCTGGGTGCGGACGGTCAGGCTCCGAAGATCGCGTTCCAGGGCCTCGAGCCGCATCCGCACCTCGGCCGCGGCGCCCGCCTCCTGCACCGGGGCGGTCGCGCGGGCCTCCCGCAGGGCGCGGACCTGATCGAGAAGCGCCGCGTTCTCCTTCTGGATCGCCCAGAGCTGCTGCTGGATGGCGTCGATCTCCGACGCCGCCGCGCGCCCGCCCGGTGTGGCGCACCCTGCCCCGGCCGCCAGGATCAGGACGGCCGGCAGGAGCGCCCCGCGGCGGGCGCGGGGACCATCGGGCGGCCGGCGCGCGCCGGCCGCGCCGGCGTCACTCCGCCAGGAAGATGAACTCGGCACGGCGGTTGAGCGCCCAGGCGTCCTCGCTGTGTCCGGGATCCAGCGGTCGCTCCTTGCCGAAGGAGATGATGCGCAGCCGCTGGCCCGGAATCCCGAGGGACACCAGGTAGTCGCGGGCGGCGCGGGCGCGCTTCTCGCCCAGCGCCAGGTTGTACTCCACGGTTCCGCGCTCGTCGCAGTGGCCCTCGACCCGGACCCGGAAGTCGCCATGCTCCTTGATCCGGGCGGCGTTGTCGCCGAGCGACCGGACCGCGTCGGGTCTCAGGTCGTATCTGTCGAAATCGAAGTGCACCCGCTTCAGCACCCCCTGGGCGTTCAGCTTCTCGGCGCGGCTGGCGTCCGATTCGCGCACCGATTCGGAGTCCGAGGCGGCCTCCCTGAAGCCGCTCGTCTCGTCCACCTTCTCGGCGGGAGCGGGCGCCGACTCGAAGGTCGGGGGGGCGGTGACCGGCTGCTCCTGCGTTGGGGCGGTCTTGCAGCCGGTGACGAGAGCGGCGCTCGCGAGCGCCACGAGGACCGCGGGGATGGAACGCGCCAGACCAAGATTCATCGGGTCACCTCCTCAGCGGTTCGGGGTCGGCCGGTCATCGCGACCGGCCTGCGCGGCGTCGGGACCGCCGCCGCGCGACAGCGTCGAAGCGGGCGGATTATAGCACGCGCCCCGCGGCGCTACCGCGACCACGACGGGGAGAACGAATTGCCGCCGCGCGTCAGCCGCCGCACCCGGCCGCCGTCGGCGTCCATCGTGTAGATGTCGAAGCCGCCGGTCCGGTTGGAGGCGAACACCAGGTGCCGTCCGTCCGGCGACCAGCGGGGCCACTCGTTGATGTTGCTGCTCTCCGTGAGCCGCAGCTGCCGGCCGGTCGCCAGCTCCTTGACGTAGATGTCGAAGCCGCCCGGGGCGCGCGCCGCGAAGGCGATGCGATCGCCCAGGGGGGACCACGACGCGGCGTCGCAGTAGCCCAGCTCCTGGCTCAGGCGCCGGACGTTTCCCCCGCCGGCGTCCATGATGTAGATCTGCGGCGACCCCGATCGGTCGGACGTAAAGGCGATCTCGCGGCCGTTCGGCGACCAGGTCGGCGACGTATCGATCGATTCGTCGCGCGTCAGGCGCGTCAGGGTTCCGTCGGCGACGCGCAGGTTGTAGATCTCGGCGTTGCCGTCCCGCGTGCTGGAGAAGGCCAGGAGGCTTCCGTCGGGTGACCAGGAGGGAGCGCTGTTGAGCTCCCCCTGCTGCGGGAAGGCCCGCCGCAGGTCGCCGTCGCTGGTCAGGAGCAGCAGCTCCGGATTCCCGGTGCGGTACGACATGAAGGCGATCATCCGTCCGTCGGGGGACCAGGAGGGGGAGAGGTTGATCGACCCGTTGGCCGTGACCCGTTTGGAGCGCGCCCCGTCGTAATCCATGACGTGGATCTCCTTCGCCTTGCCCACCTGCGAGACGTAGGCGATCCGCGTCATCGCCACACCGGGCTGTCCGGTGTATTGCAGGATGATCTCGTTCGCGAGCTTGTGGGCCAGGATCCGCTGCTGCTCGGCGTCCCCGCGGTAGCGCTTGCCCAGGACCATCTTCTGCTCGGCGGTGTCATAGACCAGCCCTTCGAGGACGACGCTCGCCGCTTCGGCCCCGACCTTGCCCAGGAGGAGGGATTCCGCGCCGACCCCGAGCCATTCCTTGTAGGGAACCCGCTTCTCGCCGCCGCCGCGCACCAGGGCGTGATACTCCTCCGGCACGATCTGGAAGAATCCGGAGAAGTCGAGGTCGTCCCGGACCGCCTCGCGCAGCAGGCGGGCGGCCTCCGAGGCGCGGCCGTCCCCGGGAGCCGCGGCGAAACCGGGGAGCGCGATCGGCACCTTGCGCGCCGCCCCCTCGATCCGGATGGTCGGCACCCCGGCCTCGCCGGTGGCGGGTGGCGGGGGCGGGGCCTGCTGGGCGAATACGAGCAGGCCGGCGATCACGATCGCGGCGCCGGCGGCGCCGGCGCGCGGGGCGGACACGGAGCGAATCCGCATCTCAGTCCTCCACCGGGTCCCAGTCGAACACCACGTCGACCGTCAGGGTGGGAACGCCGATCTGGTAGGGAAAGGGCGGAAACGGCTGGGCGTCCTGCACCGCCCGCAGGGCGGATCGATCGAGCGGATCGTACCCGCTCGGGGCCACCAGATCGTTCGCAGTGACCCGGCCGCTGCCGGTGACCGTCAGACGCACCTTGGTCTCCCGCTTGCCGGCAAGCAGGGGATTTGGAGGAGGGCGCCGCCAGGCGCCCTTGATCTTGCGTTCGACCAGCGACAGGTAGAAGGTGTATTCGTCGGCGCGCCCCCCGGTGCCGCCGGCGCCGGCGCCGGTTCCCCCGGCGATCCCGGTGGCTCCCGGAGCGGTGCCGCTCGCGTT
>JBOGOE010000063.1:0-4496 GCA_050747445.1 Candidatus Polarisedimenticolia bacterium
GCCGTCCGGCCGTCCGCCGCCGCGCCGCCCGCGGGGCCGTCCGGCGCCGGCGGGGAGGCGGCTCCCTTCCCCGAGACCCTGCGGCTGGAGTTCCGGCGGCTGCAGTCCCTGCGGTACGGCGAGAACCCGCACCAGCGTGGGGCGCTCTACGCCGGCCCGGAGGAGGCCCCGGGAGGAATCGCCGGCGCCCGGCAGCTCCAGGGGAAGGAGCTGTCGTTCAACAACCTTCTCGATCTCGACTCGGCCTGGCGACTGGCCGCCGAGTTCGAGACCCCGGCGGCGGTCATCGTGAAGCATAACAACCCCTGCGGCGTGGCGACCGGGTCGTCCCTGACCGAGGCGTTCGGGCGGGCGCGTGAGACCGATCCGGCCTCCGCTTTCGGGGGAATCGTCGCCCTCAACCGCCCGGTCGATCGGGCCGCCGCGGCGGCCCTCACCGGACTGTTCCTCGAGTGCGTGGTCGCACCCGCCTACGAGGTCCCGGCGCGCGACCTGCTGGCGGTGAAGGAGAACCTCCGGGTCCTCGAGGCCGGCGATCCGGGGGGCAGGTACGCCGGGTTCGACCTGCGCCGGGTCACCGGCGGGCTCCTGGTGCAGGATTGGGACGGGGCCCCCTCGGACGCACGGGCCGGCCGGGTCGCCACCCGGCGCGCGCCGGCGGAGGAGGAGATCGAGGCCCTCGTCTTCGCGTGGAAGGTGGCCCGGCACGTGAAATCCAACGCCATCGTCCTGGCCCGTCCCGGCCGCACCGTGGGGATCGGGGCCGGTCAGATGAGCCGCGTCGACGCGGTCCGCCTGGCGGTCATGAAATCGGCGCAGCCGCCCAGGGGGGCGGTCCTCGCCTCCGATGCCTTCTTCCCCTTCCGCGACGGCCTGGACGAGGCGGCGCGCGCGGGGGTCACGGCGATCGTCCAGCCCGGTGGCTCGCTCAAGGACGCCGAGGTGATTGCCGCGGCCGACGAGCACGGCATGGCGATGCTCCTGACCGGCACGCGGCACTTCCGGCACTGAAGGGAATCGATCGGCGCGCCCTGAGCGCGGGGCGCGTTATTTCTGGTCGAAGGCGCGCAGGCGGAGGGTGTCGGTGAAGGCGTAGAAGACGCGGTCCTTCGCCTTGTTGACGTAGCGCTCGGCGATTTCCTGAAGCTTGAGCGCCTCGGCGTCGTCCGGGTCGAGCGCCAGGACCTCGGAGAGCTTGACGAGCGCGTCCTTGGCGTTCCCCGCCTTGAGTTGCACCACCCCCCAGTTGAACCAGGCGTTGCGGATGTACAGGTCGATGTTTCCCAGCCCGCGGTCGCGCGGCAGGCGGTAGAGCTTGCGGAGCGCGTTCTCGTAGTCCTTGTCCGCGACCAACTGCTTCGCCGAGTCCATGTCGTCGATCAACCGCTGCTCGTCGTCGATCTTCGCCTGGACCTGATCGCTCATCTCCTTGACGTCGAAGTTGGTCGGGTCGAGCGCCAGCACCGCATTGAACTTGGCGCGCGCTTCGCGCCATTTCCCCAGCCCCATCAGACGCCGGCCGTCGGCGCTGAACGCGGCGACCCGGCGGCGCATCTCCTCCGGGGAGAGACGCGGCACCGCCTGCGGTTTGATCGGTCCGGCATCGACCGCGGGCGCGCGCGCTCCCGCAGCCGCCGCGGGTGGTTCGCCGCCCTGCGATTCGATCGACGGCGCCGGGGGCGGACCGGTCACGGCCGCGGCTTCCGCCGCGCCCCCTTCCTGCGACGGCCGGGCGGGACCTCCGATGGGGGTCGGGATCGGACCGCCACCGGCGTCGGGCGGCGCGGGCGCCCCCTGCGGCGGACCGCTGGTCTGCGCCGGCGACCCGGCGCTGGCGGTCTCCAGGAACCTTGGCTGGAAGTAGAACCACCACGCCGCCCCGCCACCGGCCACCAGGAGCAGACCGAGGAAGACGAACAGAGCGGGAGACGACGATCGGGCCGGGGCCGGCCGGGGCCTGGTCCTCGGTCTCGTGGGACGTTCCGCGACGCTCTCGAGGGACTCGGCGGCCTCGTGCAGCTCCCCGTTGGCCGGTTTCGGCGCCGGCCGCGGCGGCCGGGGGGCGGCGGCCGGTCTGGCCGCGGCGGCCTTTTCCGGCCTCGCGCCGGTCTTCTGCGGAAGCGAGGGCGGGGCGGCGGCGCCCGTCGGCGGCGCCGGCCCGCCGATGTCGGTGTCGAGCAACGACATCAGGTCGACGTCCGGAACCTCGGCCGGCGGCGTGCCCCCCTGCGGCATCGGTTTTCTTCCCAGGAGACCCCGCTCCCCCTCCTTCAGGTTGAGCTGGGCCAGCTCCGCTTCCCAGGCCGTCGGGTCGTCGGTCCCCTTGAACTCGAGCGACGGCGCCGGTGCGGGCAGGGGCGGCGGCGCGCTGTCGCGTCCGGGTCCCGCCTCCTTCGCGGCCGGGACCTTGCGAACGGTCGGCGGCGTGACGGTCTTCGCCTCGACCGTCTCCGGTGCATGCGGCGCCGCGACGCCGTGCGACAACTCGAAGGGGGATTCGGTTTCCTCGACGTGCGAGATCGGCAGGCCGCCGGCCGCCGGCGGCGAAGGCTCGACCGGCTCCGGAGCCGCGACCTGCGGGGGCTCCCCCTCGGCCGGCTCCGGCGTGGGTTCGGCGACACCCGCGGCGGCGAACGCCTGGTCGAGCAGGTCGCGCGCCCGGACCTCCTCCTGCGCCCGCGCCAGTTCGCCGGGGCTGGCCGGCGGCCCGGTCGTTTCGGGCGGATGCGCGACGCCGGGCGGCACCGTGGCGCCTGGCGGTCCGGTGACCCCGGGCGTCCCGGATTCACCGAACTCCGACGCGGCCGGGGAGGGAGGCTCCATACCGGCGGCGATCTCTTCCTTGCTGGGCGGGGCGTAGGGAGGCCAGCGTCCGGCCTCCGGCGCCGCTGTGGCCTCCGGCTCCGGCGGCTCCGGTTTGGCCGCCTCCCGGGGCATCCCTTCGGAGCGCAGATTCTTGAGGTCGGGGAGCGACAGCTTGACGGTCATCCCGCCCATCTGGCTGGCGGCGCGCTGCAGGCTCTCCTGGACCCGTGCCCGGATCTCCCGCATCAGGGCGGTCCCGGCGGGGTGCCTGGCGTCGATGACGAAGATCTTCCTGCACTCCGATTCCGCCTCGGCGTAACGCTCCTGCGCGAGGAGCTCGCGGGCCAGCGTCAGGTGTTCCTCGACGAAGGGGGTCGACTCGAATCCGTGCTGCGCCTCTTCGATCAGCCGATGCAGCTCGTCGGACTCGGGGGCCAGCGGCAGCAGGTTCCTGGCGCCGTCGACCGCCTCCCGGTACTTGCGCTCCGCCAGGAGCTGCTTGACGCGCGCCATCCCGAGATCGAGCCGCGCCTCCACCTCCTCCGGCGGCAGCGAGGCGACCGGAGCGCCGCCGATGTCCGCGCTCTCGCCGGTCTCGGGCGCGGTCCCTCCCTCCGCCGCCGGCTCCCACTCCCCGAGGAGGAGGGTCGCCATCCGGATTCCCTCTCTGGCCTTCTGATTGGAGGGGTCGACGGAGAGCGCTTCCTGCCAGGAGGTGATGGCCCCCTGGTAGTTTCCGTTGTTGTAGAGAGAGGATGCCTGGGTGAGTAGTTCCTGGAGCTTCTCGTCGTCGATCACGCCCTCGCCCCGCTGCGCGCCCATCCAAAGGGACGCCTCGGCACACCGGCCCCCCGACCCCGTTCAATGTATGCCCCGGCGGGGCGAAGTCAAACGCCGGTAAGGGCTTGGAAAGACCGCGGATGGAGCGGCGGGGCCGGCCTCAGGAGGATTTCGGGGTGGCGCGCTTGCGCAGCTCTTCCTTGAGCATCGGCAGGTCTTCGAACGAGGGGTTCAGCTCTTCGACCTTGGCGAACGCCCTGCGGGCCTCTTCGACGTCGTTCTTGTCGAGCAGGGCGACGACCCCCAGATTGAGCCACGTGGGCCAGTGCTTCGCGTCGTACGACAGGGCGGTCCGGAACTGGGCGATCGCCTCGTCGGACTTGCCGACCTCGCGCAGACAGACCCCGAGGTGGGTGCGGTTCTCGACGTCCGCCGGCCGGACCTCGAGCGCCCTCCGGTACAGGTCGATCGCCTGGTCGTACTTGGCGGCCTGGTGGTAGAGACCGGCCAGCTCGACGAGCGCGGCGGCGTCCTTCGGCTCCTTCTCGATCCGGGCCTTGAGCTCGTTCAACCGCTCGAAGATCCGGGTCATCTGTTCTTCGTTGCCGGCCCCCCCCATCGGCGGGTGCCCGTCCGGCAGACCGGCAGGCGGCGCGCCGCCACCGTCGCCCGGCCCGCCCCCCATGCCGAGGTTGCCGGCGGCCGGCACCGGGGCCGCCTCGGCGACGACACGGGGCTCGTGCACCGCGTAGGCGATCACGTAGCCCACGAGGAAGCCGAACAGGACGCCGGAGACGAGAAACCGCACCTGCTCTTTGCTCATATCGGACCGGCCGGCAAACTAACACACCGCCGCCCCCGATGCAAGGCACGCCGCGGCGGGGGCGCAGGGCGGGCGCACGGGGCTGCAC
>JBOGOE010000064.1:0-7717 GCA_050747445.1 Candidatus Polarisedimenticolia bacterium
GGACGCGCCGCCCGCGGCCGGCGCGGACCCCTCGCGTTCCCGCGTCGAAACGGGTCGGGAAGGGGGACCGATCACGGGCGTTCCTCCAGCGGGACCGGACCGGTCGCGGCGGCGGGTCGCGCCCCGACGAGACGGGCGAGTGACAGGAGCTTGCTGCTCAGGCGCAGGCGGGCGCGCTCGGCGGACGTCAGGTTCACCTCGAAACGGACGCGGTTTTCCTCGATGAAAAAATTGATCACCCCGCCCTCGCTGGCGAACCCCGGGGTCTCGCCGACCAGCAGCACCGGGGCGCCGCCGAGCTGTTCCAGGAGCCGCGGTAAACGCCGCGCCTCCCCGGCCGCCACGAACAGGATGTGGCACACGGGATCGGCGACCGGGTCCCGGACCCGCCGCACCGCGAACGGACGCCCCCCGACGGTCTTGCCCGCAACGCCGCGCTCCAGCGCCTCCAGGAACAGGTCGCCGCCCACCACACCGATGAGCAGCGGGGCGTCGGGGCCGCGGAAGGCGTCGTCGGGCCACTCGGCAAACTTGGCGAAGTTGTAGAGAAAAGCGGCCTTCACCTGGAGCTCGAGCGATGGGGACCCGGGGTCGGCCGGCACTACGCCGGCGCGCAGCGCCGGACCCGCGGCCGGCGTCGGGGCGGCAAGGGCGAGGAGCAGCAGGGCGGCACGGAGGGGAGATCGGGACGGGCCGGTGTTCACCCGCGGTCGACCTGGTGCAGGGGGTCGGACGTCCGTCATCCCGATCTCCGGTGCGGCGCTTGCGAATATGGGGATCGCGGCGCCGCCGGGCAAGTCGGCACGGGTGGCGACGATGACGAATGCGTAAGTCGTCCGGGTCCGGGCGGGGCGCGATTGACGGGGATCCGGGAGCGTGCTAAAAGACCTCTCCGCCCGGGCCTCGCGGTCCGCGCGCGACCCGGCGAGTGTGGTACATTCACCGCCCGCGGCCGGGTCGGATATCGCAACACTGACAAGATCACGGGGCGTAGCGCAGCCTGGTAGCGCACCTGCTTGGGGTGCAGGTGGTCGCTGGTTCAAATCCAGTCGCCCCGACCAATCCTTCCATTCCACCTCCGCACCCGCGCGGTGGGGGCGTCGCCGCCCCCCGGCCGGCACCGCGGACCCGGCCGGGGGGAGCCGCCCCCCGGCGGATGGCGCATGGACGCGGTCACCATCCTGGTCACGAACGATGACGGCTTCGGCGCCGACGGCCTCCGGGTGCTGGAGGAGGCGCTGTCGCCGCTGGGCACGGTCTGGGTGGTGGCCCCGGACCGGGAGCAGAGCGGGCAGGGGCACGCCCTGACCCTGCACCATCCGCTCCGGATCGCGCGGCGCGGCCCGCGACAGTTCGTGGTGCAGGGGACGCCGACCGACTGCGTCTACCTCGGCGTCCACCGGATCCTCGAGACGCGGCCGGCGCTGGTGGCGAGCGGCATCAACCGCGGGTACAACCTCGGTGACGACGTGACCTATTCGGGCACGGTGGCGGCGGCGCTGGAGGCCACTTTGATCGGCATCCCCGCCTTCGCCCTGTCACAGGAAATCGGGAGCGGGGCGGTCGATTTCGCGGCCGCGGGCCGGTTCGCGCGCCGTATGGCGGCGGAGATCCTGGACCGGGGGATGCCGCCCGACACCCTCCTCAACGTCAATGTCCCCGAGGTCCCCCCCCGCGGCGTCCGGGTGACCCGTCAGGGGAAACGGCTCTACCCGGGAGGCGTCATCGAGCGGCAGGACCCCAAGGGGCGGACCTACTACTGGATCGGCGCACAGTCGGCGGAGTGGGCGGACGATCCGGAGTGCGACCGGGCCGCCCTGTCCGAGGGCCTGATCTCGGTCACCCCCCTGCATGTGGATCTCACCCATCACCGGGTCCTGGAGGAGGTGCGGCGCTGGAACCTCGAACCCTGAGGTCGGGCCGCCTCCGTCGGACCCCCGGACCTGCCGGACCGCCGGCCGCGCCCGGCGAGGGGGCCTACGACCGGAGGCGCCTGCGCATGGTCCGCGGGCAGCTCCTGGCGCGGGGCGTGGACGAACCCCGCCTGCTCGAGGCCTTCCTCGCGACGCCGCGGCATCTGTTCGTCGACGAAGCCCTGAGGGGACGCGCCTACGGCGATGCCGCGTTGCCGATCGGATGCGGTCAGACGCTCTCGCAGCCGTTCATCGTTGCCCGGATGCTGCACCTGCTCGGCCCGGGGGCGTCCGATCGGGTCCTGGAGATCGGCACCGGGTCGGGTTACCAGACGGCGCTCCTGGCGCGGCTCGCCGGGGAGGTGTACACGGTCGAGCGTCTGGAGGCGTTGTTGCGCAGGGCGCGGGACAACTGGGAGAGGGCGGAGGTCGGCGGGATCCACGCCCGTCTCGGGGATGGGTCGCTCGGCTGGGCGGCCGAGGCCCCGTTCGAGGGCATCGTCGTCGGCGCCGCCGCTCCCGCGGTCCCACCGGCGCTGCTGCAACAGCTGGTCCCCGGCGGCCGCATGGTGGTGCCGGTCGGAAATGCGGTCCGTCAGGTGCTCAAGCTCCTGGTGCGCACGCCGGGGGGGGCGGAGGTGCGGGATTTCGACCCATGCTCGTTCGTCCGCCTGGTCGGGCGGGAGGGATTCGGCACGTGACGGTCGGGACGTCTCCGCAGTTTGACCGCTTCCGGGCCCTGCCGTGAACGACGGCGGCCGCTGGGTCGATCGTGCCGAGGAGCTCGAGCGGGCCGCCGCCGGGCTGGCCGGGGTCCCCGCGCTGGCCCTCGATACCGAGGCCGATTCCTTCTACCACTACTTTCACAAATGCTGTCTCATCCAGATTGCGGGCGGGGAAGACGTCCTGCTGGTCGATCCGCTGGCCCTCAAGGACCTCGCCCCCCTCGGCCGCGTGCTGGGATCCCCGGCGATCCTCAAGGTCCTGCACGCGGCGGAACAGGACGTCCTGTACCTGCGGCGCGATCACGCCATCCACCTCCGCCCGCTGTTCGACACGATGATCGCCGCGCAACTCCTCGGCAAACCGGCCGTGGGGCTGGCGTCGCTCCTGGAGGCGTACTTCGGCGTGCGGCTCGACAAGACGAGCCAGCGGGACGACTGGTCGCGGCGGCCGCTGTCGGAACGCCAGAGGCGCTACGCCACCGAGGACGTGCGGCATCTCCTGGGACTGGCGGAACGGCTCCGCGACGAGCTCCGGGCGGCCGGCCGGCTGGAATGGGCGGCGGAGGAATTCGAGCTGGTCGCGGAGCGTGCCTGGGAGCCGCGCGGCTTCGACCCGGCGGCGTTCTGGGGGATCAAGGGGGCGAAGGATCTGCCACCCCGGGAAGCGGCGCTGCTGCGGGAGTTCTACGTCATGCGCGAGGAGCGGGCGTCGCAGGCCGATGTTCCGCCCTTCCGCATCGCTTCCGACGAGACCCTGCTGCTGGTGGCCCGGAAACAGCCACGGCGTCCCGCGGACCTGAACGGTCTCAAGGGGATGACGCCGCTGGTCCGGCGGCGTCTGGGCGCGGAGATCCTGGTGGCCGCCGAGCGCGCCGCGACGTTGCCCGAGGAGGCGCTTCCGGTGCCGCCACGCGGCGTGGCGGGGCGCCGCAAGAACGCCGCGGCGCGTCATCGTCTCGAACGGTTGCGCGAGTGGCGCCGCGAGCGGGCCGCCGCCCTCGGGATCGAGCCGGGAGTCCTGTTCCCGCTGGCGACGCTCGAGGCCCTGGCGGTCGAAGGGATGGAAGGGCTGAACCGGGTGGAGGGGATCCCGGGACTGCGACGCTGGCGGCGCGGCCTGCTCGAACCGGACGCGGCGCGGCTCCTTGCTTGACGGATCCCGGACCGCCGTGCTACAAGGCACGCTCACTCGCACGGAACGGTCGGGGCGTAGCGCAGCCTGGTAGCGCACTTGGTTCGGGACCAAGGGGTCGGAGGTTCAAATCCTCTCGCCCCGACCATTCGCTTCCCGATGCGCGCACGACGCCTGTTGATCAGCGGCATTGTCCAGGGGGTCGGGTTCCGGTACTTCACCCGGCGCGCCGCCCGTGCGCTCGGAATCGTCGGGTGGGTGCGGAACCTCAGGGACGGCCGGGTCGAGGCGGTCGCCTCGGGTCCGGAGGATTCCCTGCGTGATTTCATCGAACAGCTGCGCACCGGCCCGGGAGGCGCGAAGGTGAACGGGGTCGCCATCGACGAGACCGACCTGGAGCCCGAGGTGCGCGAATTCGAGATCCGTCACTGACAGTGACCCGCCGCGTCGCGGGCCCGGAGGCCGCCGCCGTCATGGACCTGAAACGCTACATCCGGGATGTCCCCGATTTCCCCAGGAAGGGGATCGTCTTCAAGGACATCACGCCGCTCCTGCAGGACGCCTCGGCGCTGCGCGCCGCGCTCGACGATCTGTCGCGTCGCTTCGGAAACCGCGGCATCAGCAAGGTCGTCGGAATCGAATCGCGCGGCTACATCTTCGCGCCGGCGATCGCCCTCAGCCTGTCGGCCGGTTTCATCCCCGTGCGCAAACCCGGGAAACTGCCCTGGGAGACGGCGGCCGAGGACTACGCCCTGGAATACGGCACCGATCGACTGGAGATCCACGTCGACGCGTTGCAGCGGGGAGAGCGGGTCCTGATCGTCGACGATCTGCTGGCCACGGGCGGCACCGCCGCCGCCACCCGGCGGCTGGTGGAGCGTCTCGACGGCGAGGTGGTCGGCGCCGGATTCCTGGTCGAGCTGACCCGCCTCGAGGGGCGGTCGCGGCTGCCGGGGCTCGACGTCCAGGCCCTCATCCAGTTCTGATGCGACGGCATCGTCCCGATCGTCCGGTGGTCGCCGCGCTGCTCGTCGGGCTGGCGATCTCCGGCGCGACGGCGGGCGTGCCACCCGCCGCCGTCGAGACCTTCCTGGATCGCCGCATCGACGGGCTCGCTTCGCTGTACCGCCACCTTCACGCCCATCCCGAGCTCTCCCTTCAGGAGAAGGAGACCGCGCGGCGCCTGGCGGCCGAATTGAAGCAGGCCGGCTTCCAGGTTACGACCGGTGTCGGAGGCCACGGCGTGGTCGCCGTCCTGAGGAACGGCGAAGGGCCGGTGGTCCTGTGGCGCTCCGATCTCGACGCGCTGCCGGTGCGCGAGGAGACCGGGCTCCCGTACGCCAGCCGCGCGGTGGCGCGGGACGACTCCGGCCGGGAGGTGGCGGTCATGCACGCCTGCGGGCATGACGTCCACATGAGCGTCCTGGTGGGTCTGGCACAGGCGCTCCGCGAGTTCGCGGACGCCTGGTCGGGGACCGTCGTGCTCATCGGGCAGCCGGCCGAGGAGCGGGTCCAGGGAGCGCGGGCGATGATCGAGGACGGGCTGTTCACCCGCTTCCCGCGTCCCGCCGCCGTCATGGGGCTCCACGTCAAGCCGGACCTGGAGGCGGGAACGGTCGGATTCCGCGCCGGTCCGGCGTTCGCCAACGTCGACAGCGTCGATATCGCCCTGTTCGGACGCGGCGGGCACGGATCGGCCCCCCACACGACCGTCGATCCCGTGGTCATCGCGGCGCGCGTGGTCATGGCGCTGCAGACCATCGTGGCCCGCGAGGTCGACCCGGTGGAGCCGGCGGTGATCAGCGTCGGCTCGATCCACGGCGGGACGAAGCACAACATCATCGCCGATCGGGTCGACCTTCAGGTGACGGTGCGCTCCTACAGCGACGCCGTCCGCCAGGCCCTGCTGCAGGGGATCGAGCGGAACGTCCTGGCCGAGGCGGCCGGCGCCAACGCTCCGCGCAAACCCGAGGTCCGCTATAGCGAGGGGACCCCCGCCACCGTCAACGACCCGGGACTGGTGGCGCGCACCGTGCCCGCCCTGCGGCGGGCGCTGGGGGAGGAGCGAATCGTCGAAGTGCCGCCCATCATGGGGGCGGAGGACTTCACGTACTACGGACGCGAGGGAATCCCCGCGTTCATGTTCATGCTTGGGACCACGCCCCGCGAGCGTCTTGAGGAGAGCCGGCGCCCGGGTGGCCGGCCGATTCCCTCCACCCACTCGGCGCTCTACCATCCCGAACCCGGGCCCTCGATCCGGGGCGGCGTCGCCGCGGCCTTCGCGGCCGTGCTCAGTCTCCTTCAGCCCCGCTGACGAGCCGGGCGGTCCCGGGCCCCCGGCGATCGGCGCCCGCCTCGAACGTACCGTCCGCCCGCCGGTGCACCACGTGCACCTCGCCGATGTGCCACGAGGCCTCCTTCAGGACGTGACCGCGCGCCCGGAGCGCCGCGCGATCCCCCTCCGACAGCGCCCCGTCCTCGTAGACGACCTCGTCCGGCAGCCACTGATGGTGCAGGCGCGGGACATCGATCGCCGGCTGGATCGCCTGGTCCTCGAGGATCATCCGCAGCAGCACCTGGACGGTCGCCGTCGGGATGCGCGAACCCCCGGGGGAGCCGAGCACGATCACCTCCCCGGCGCGCCAGGCGATGGTCGGTGTCATCGAGGAGAGCATGCGGGCGCCGGGGCGCACCGCGTTCGCGCCGCCCTGGACCAGACCGAACATGTTCGGCCGTCCCGGCGCGGTCACGAAGTCGTCCATCTCGTTGTTGAGCAGGAACCCTGCGCCGGGGACGTAGAGACCGCACCCGAACCACCCGTTGATCGTCGTCGTCAGGGCGACGGATCGTCCTTCGGCGTCCGCGACCGAGAGATGGGTGGTCGCGGCCCGCTCCGCCGCCGCGCCGTCCCAGGGACGCACCTGTGTCGAAGGGGTCGCATGGAAGGGGTCGATGGAGGCGGCGCGGGCGTCGAGCCAGCCCGGTGCCAGGAGGTCGAGCGGGTCGAAGGACAGCCGCGCGGGGTCGCCGAGGAGGACGCGATCCGCATAGGCCCTCCGCCAGGCCTCGACGAGCAGGTGCGGCCGATCCGGGCCGGCGCGCGGCAGGGCCGCGTAGCCGCGGCGCTCCAGGATGCCGAGCGTCTGTCCCAGGATGAACCCGCCCGAGGCCGGGAGGGGCATCGCGGCGATGTCCCATCCGAAGGCGCGCAGCAACAGGGGCCGCCGCCACTCCGGGCGGTAGGTCGCAAGGTCGGCCGCGCTGAGGATCCCGCCGTGAGCGCGGGAGACCCGTTCCACGGCCGCGGCCACCGGGCCGGTCATGATCGCCTCGGGCCCGCGCGCGGCGTACGCCTCGAGCGTCGACGCCAGCTCCGGAAGACGGAGCGTCGTCCCCGCGGGCGGCGCCGCCCCCCCCGGGAGGAACACCGCCGCCGTCTCCGGGAAGCGGGCGAGGAGCTCCTTCTCCCAGTCGATGGCCTCGTTGAGACGCGGCGTGACGGCGAACCCGTCCCGGGCGAGGCGGATGGACGGAGCGACGACATCCGTCCAGGGCAACCGCCCGAAGCGCCGGTGGAGCTCGAACAACCCGGTGGGGGAGCCGGGGACCCCGGTCGCGAGCGGACCCACGATCGAGGCACCCGGAACCGGGGTTCCCCCGCCGTCGAGATACATGCCGGGCACGGAGGCCGCGGGCGCCGTCTCCCGGAAGTCGAGGGCGTGAAGCCCGTCCTCCGCGCGCACCAGGGCGAAACCGCCGCCCCCGAGGTTTCCGGCCTGCGGATGGACCACGGCGAGCGCCAGGGCGACCGCGACCGCGGCATCGATGGCGTTGCCGCCGCGGCGCAGGATCGCCACGCCGGCGCGCGTGCCGTCGGCCTCGGCGGAAGCCACGCCCCCGAGCGACGGCGGTGTGCGCCCGCCCGCGGGTCCGGGCCGCACCGGCGA
>JBOGOE010000065.1:0-3639 GCA_050747445.1 Candidatus Polarisedimenticolia bacterium
CGCCGCCATCGTCCGTCTCACCTCCGGCACCACCGCCGGGCCGCGGGGGGTCGCGGTCACCGTCGATCAGCTCCTCGCCGACGCCCGCAACATCACGACGACGATGGGCATCGGGCCGGAGGACTCGATGGTCGCGGCGATCCCGCTCGGTCACGCCTACGGTTTCGTGCACGTCCTGATGTCCTGCATCCTCCAGGGGACCCGCCCGATCGTGGTGGAGCAGCCGCTGCCGGCGCTCCTTCTCGAAGCCCTTTCGGGTCCCGGTCCGATCGTCCTGCCGGCCACGCCGTACCTGTGCGAGTTGATCCTGCAGGCGGCCGGACGCCGCCGTTTCCGCGGCCTGCGGCTCTGCCTGTCGGCCGGCGCGCCGCTCCCGGAGCGGCTGTCACGCGCCTTTCTCGACGCCTGTGGCCGGCCGGTGCGGACCTTCTACGGCGCGAGCGAATGCGGCGGCATCTGCTACGATCGGTCGCGCGACGGCATCCTGCCGGATGGCGGCGTCGGAACCCCGCTCGAGGGCGTGCGGGTCACGGTCCGGGAGGAGCCGGGGCTCCAGGGGGCCGGCCGGATCGCCGTCCTGAGCGCGGCGGTCGCCGCCGGCTACTGGCCCGTCCCCGGCGGGGGCGATCTCGGACCGGGCCGCTTCCTGACCTCCGATCTCGGCCGGATCGCGCCCGGCGGAGGCATCGCGCTGGTCGGGCGGAGCGACCGGATGATCAACGTCGGCGGTCGCAAGGTGAACCCGGCGGAAGTCGAGGCGGTGCTGCGCGGCATCCCGGACGTGCGCGAGGCGGCGGTCTTCGCGGTCCCCGACCGGAACCGGGGCCAGGCGGTGTCGGCCTGCCTCGTCGCCCGCCGGGCGGTGACCCGCGAGAAGGTCCTGGAGCAGTGCGCCATGCGGCTCGC
Source organism: Candidatus Polarisedimenticolia bacterium (assembly GCA_050747445.1). Taxonomy (GTDB): domain Bacteria; phylum Acidobacteriota; class Polarisedimenticolia; order Gp22-AA2; family Gp22-AA2; genus JBOGOE01. The sequence continues at coordinate 907 of JBOGOE010000065.1, forward strand.
TCCGTTCCAGATTCCGCGGCACGTCGAGTTCGTCGAGCGGATCCCCAGGACCGGCCGCGGCAAGACCGACCGCGCCGCGCTGCCCGCGCTCCTCAGGAGCGCGGCAACCTCGCAATCGAAGACGCGACCCCGTCCAGCCGCCCGTCCGGCGCGGCGTCCGCGTCCCGGGGCCCCGGCCACAGTCTGAAGAAGTTGAACCACTGATCGGGGTGACGCTTGACGATCGCCTCGACCCGGCGGGCGAAATCGGCCATCGCCTTCCGCAGCGCCTCGTCCCCGGGACCGACCTCGATCGGCCCTTCCGCGATCAGCCGCGCCCGCCGGTGTCCGACGAACGGCACGGCGACCAGGAGCACCGGCGCGCCGGCCGCCTGCGCCAGCAGGAACGGTCCCGCCGGGATCGGCATGGGCGCGCCGCACAGCGGGACCTCGCGCACCGCCGCCCCGAACGCCCGATCCCCCTGCAGGGCGACGACCTCCCCGCGACGCAGCGCCAGCAGCAGGTCGATCGAGCTCCAGGCCGATTCCCCGGCCGGCACGGTCCGGACCCCGGCGCGATCGCGGAAGGCGCGCGCGTGCCGTTCCCCTTCCGCCTCGCCCGGCCGCAGGACGACGTGCACCGGCCGCCCGCAGGCGGCGAGATGGGCGAGCCCGACCTCCCAGCTTCCGAGATGGAGGGTGACGACCACCAGACCGCGGTGCCGCGCCAGGAGACGATCGAAGAGCGGCCGCGCCGCGGACGCGCCCTCCAGCCGGCGCCCCGCGACGTCGGTGTACGCGACCATGAACTTGCTGAAGTTGTAGAAGAGCCGAAACGCGGTCCGGAGCGAGGCGGCGCCGCGGCGGCCGGTGATCCGCTCGAGGTTGGCGCGCGCCGCCCGGCGCTCGCGTGGCATGGCGGCGAAGCACACCAGGGTCGTGACCAGGTGGATGGGCGGCCGGAGGAACGGCGGCACGCGGGGAACGATCGCCCGGATCAGGCGCCAGGAGAGATCGCGGTTCCAGCCGTGGGTGGACCAGCGGACGGCGCGCCCTTCCCCGACCACGCCGCGATCCTCAGGCGGGAGACAGGGTGATCTCGATGTGCAGGGCGTTCTCGATGGCGTCGAGCTTCTTCTTCAGGGCGTCGAGGTCGGCGCGCGCCGGCAGGTCGCAGCGCATCTCCATCTCGTAGAGGGGGGTTCCGGTGGAGGCGGCGCGGCGCACGTGCGAGGTCAGCTCGAGGATGTTCCCCCCCGCCTCCGCCACCGTCCGTGCGATGCGGGCCACGATCCCGGCCTTGTCCTCTCCCATGGTGTGCACCCGGAAGGGGCGTCCCTCGCGCGGCGAGGCGGGGGTGGCCCCCTCCTCCACCGGCTTGATGAAGATCGTCATCCCGGTCTCGTACTCCAGGTGCTTGCACGCCATGCGGAGCCGCTCGGCGACGCCGTCCCCCTGGCCGGAGATCAGCACCATGGTGGCGAACTCGCTCGCCAGGTTCACCATGCTGCTGTCCTCCATGTTGCAGCCGATCTCGAACACCATCTCGGCGAGATCGGCCACGATCCCGGGACGGTCCTTGCCGATGGCGGTCAGGATGAAGTACCGGCGCATGGTGCCGCCATTCTAATCCAGACCCGATCGCCGGGGAACCGCGACGATTAGAATGACCGCATGGTGCGCCCGGTGAAACAGGTCGGTCTCGAGGACGCCCTGCGGCTCGGCGTCGCCCTGTTCAACGACGGCCGCTTCTTCGAAGCGCACGAAGCCTGGGAGGACGCCTGGCGCGTGGAGCGGGGCGACACCGCGCTGTTCCTCCAGGGGCTTATCCAGGTCGCCGCCGGCTTCGTGAAGTGGCAGCGCGGCGAACCGCGCGGCATGACGCTGAATCTCGCGAAGGGGGCCGCGAAGCTGGAGCGCTTCCGTCCGGCCCATCTCGGTCTCGACGTCGCCGACCTGCTCGACGCGGTGGCGCGGTTCCGGGAGGGCGGCGCGGCGGCGCGCGGCGCGGCCCCGCCCCGGCTCAAAGGCCTGCAGATTTGAAGTCGGAGTTCAAAAATACACGCCATGAGATTTCATCGCGCGCACCACGGAGGAGCGTCTCCGTGGGATCCGCGAAGCCACGAAGCGAACGGACATGTGTGAAGAGAGGTGTGAAGCGAGGAGTTGCACCGGCGCCGGGGAGGCGGTGTCGATCCGCCAGCTTGAGGGGTCACGACCCTGTCGACCTCCCGGCCCCGGCAGCACTTGTTGCGAAGCCCAACGCTGCCGGGGCTCTTGTCTGTGCGGCGTTGATCGATTGCGAGTCGCGCTCGTTCCAATGCCTGGGGTGGCACCAGAGAAGCGGGCTCGCGCATCGCTGGTCGTCGCGTCTCGCGGCCGCCGCGCACGGGCGAGCCACTCGGTCGCGCCCTCTGAGCATGGTGTGCCGTTGGACAAGGCTGATAGTGAGAACGGGATGGGCACGGGTTCGAACTTCATGTTCAACGAGAACGGCTATGTTGACACTGACGATCGGTTCAACACCCCGACAAAACTTGCAGCTTGGGCGAGACGCGGACCCCGCGGCAGGCTCTGCCCCGATGGCACCTGAAGCGTCTGTAATAGTTCGACCCAGGGCCCCGGCACCATCATTAAAGACGTCACCGGCAGCTCGTAGAAGACGATCGTCCCCCGGCCGGCGTCGGGATCGATGCCGATCTCGGCCACGAAGCCGCGCAGGAACTCTTTCCGCTGTTCGAGGGTGCTTCCCCC
>JBOGOE010000066.1:0-1907 GCA_050747445.1 Candidatus Polarisedimenticolia bacterium
GTCCCCCGCCGCCCGCGGCAGGGCCGGTCCGACGACGACCACGCTGCCGCGCGCCTGCCGGGCGCCCGCCTGCAGGGCGCGTTCCTCCTCCGGCGTGAACCCGCCCTGGATCCGCTGGATGCCGCCGGTCTTCGCCGGAACGCCCCGCTGGCGCTCCAGGAGATCGAGATAGGGGCGGAGAGCCAGGAAACGCTCGTCCTGCAGCCGGGCGCGCCGGTTGCCGAGGAGGAGCATCGACGCCAGCGCCTGCTTCAGCGCGGCGGCCGGCTCGAAGGCGAAGCGTTCCTTGAGCGCCGTCTCGTCCGACGCCTCCAGCTCGGCGAACGGTGCGATCCCCGCGAGCTCGCCGGTGCAGACGAGCACTCCGTCGAGCCCCCCCTCGCCGTCGGCGGTCAGCGACTCGAACAGGGCCGCCAGCGCCGTCTCGTCGCCGGGCTCCAGTTCGATCGCGACGGCGCGTCCCAGCAGGGAACGCTGGCCGTCGCCGTACGCCGCCGGTTCGCGCCCGTCGGCGATCTCCGCCAGCAGGCGGGGGGCGCCGGGGGCCGCCAGCACGACGCGCGCCCCGCAGGCCGCGAGACCCAGCAGCAGACCGGCCGCCTGACCGGCGCCCGATCGACCGAGGATCAGGATCCGCCTGCCGGCCAGGTCCGGGAGCCGCCCGCCGAGGAGCGGCGGGGCCACCTGCGGCGGCACGCGGTAATCGATCCCGCCCGCCAGCTCGACCACCGTGCCGTTGGCGGAATCGCGCAGCTCCCGCGACACCAGCGCCACGATCGATCGGGCCGCGTCGTCCTGGGTCAGGAACTTCCGCCCCGGGTGCATCTCCTCGGTCTTGCGGCGGATGTCGGCCCCCTCGACGTCGCGCCCCCACAGACCACGCTCCAGCGCGCCGAGCGGATAGACGATCGCGTCGATGCGCCCCCCCTCGACCGGACCGAGGTTCAACGCCATCACCCGGATGCCGTCGTCCGCCAGCTCCCAGGCGCTCACCCGGGCGTGCTCCAGCTTCCAGGCCTGCGCCCCGGTGTACGGAGTTCGGAATGGATAGGGGCGCAGGATCTGCCGGTGCGGCGAGGTGAAGTAGGTGCCGATGTCGAGGATGGTCCCCTTGATGCCGCGCGCGCGCATGAAGCGGGCCGCCAGGCGGGTCGTGGTCATGGCGTGGAGATGGACGTTGAAGGCGTAGCGCCAGGCGCGCGCCGGGATGCGGACGAGGGCCCGCACTTCGCCCGACACGCCGGCGTTGTTGATTACGATGTCGAGGCGATCCCAGGTCCGGCGGACTGCCTCGAACAGACGCTCGATCGCCGCCGGGTCGCTGACGTCCCCGGCCGCCCACACCACCTCGCCCCCCTCGGCCCGGATGTCCGCAACCGTGCCGCGCAGGGTCTCCTCGGTGCGCCCGATGATCGCCAGACGCGCGCCGGCGCGGGCGAAGGCCATCGCCGCGTTGTAGCCGATGCCGCCGGGGCCGGCCCCCTTCCCGGCGCCGGTGATCATCACCACCTGACCGCGGAACTGCTCCCCGTCGAAGAACGCCTTCACCGTCCTCGCCTCCCTTCGTCCCTTCCGTCGTTCGGTTCCGTCATGGGCTCCGCCAGACCGGCCGGGCGCTGTGGCGGCAGCGGCGGCGGCTCCCGGCGATCGAGAAATCCGCGGATGCCGCGCCGGCCGTGCCGCTCGTCGGCCACCAGCGCCGCGAACAGGTGCGCCTCGCGCTCGCAGCCGGCGTCGAAGCCGTGCCGCAGGCCGTGCAACGTCGCCTCGATGGCGCGCACCGCCGGGGCGGCGCGGCCGATGGCGGGATCGAGCGCCTGCCGCAGCAGCAGCCGGAGCCGCGCGTCCCCGTCCAGGAACCCCGCAGGCAGCGGGACCGGCCGCGCCCAGGCGGCCCGGGGCTCGGG
>JBOGOE010000067.1:0-6664 GCA_050747445.1 Candidatus Polarisedimenticolia bacterium
CGCAGGAGATCTCCGCCCCCTCGAACGCCGGTCCCGCCGGGGCGGCGGTCGCCACGGTGCGCTGCTCGGAGCCCAGGGCGATCTCGCCGTTGGTCCCGACGTCGACGAACAACCGCAGCCGATCGCCGCGCGGCAGGGCGGTCGCCAGGAGCCCCGCCACGATGTCGCCGCCGACGTAGGCCCCGATCGCGGGGAACAGGTAGGCCCGGCCGGCCGGGTGGATCTTCAGCCCGAGAAGAGCGGCCTTCAGGTGCAGACCGTGCGCCACCGCCGGGACGAACGGGGTCACCGAGATCGGCTCGGGATCGATCCCCAGGAGGAGATGCATCATCGTCAGGTTGCCGGCGATGGTGATCTCGTAGATCCGATCGGGCGGCACGGCGCTGTCGGCCGCCAGCCTTTCGAGGATGCCGTTGATGGTGAAGGCGGCCAGGTGCTGCAGCTCCTCCAGCCCCTCCTTCTTCGACATGGTGTAGGAGATGCGCGACAGGACGTCGCCGCCGTGGATCGCCTGGGCGTTGAGGGTGGAAGCGACCCCCAGCGAGGCGCCGTTCACCAGGTTCATCAGGGTGCCGACGATGGTCGTGGTGCCGAGGTCGAAGGCGACGCCGAAGCAGGCCGCGGTGGTGTCGCCCGGCTCGATGGCCAGCAGGTCCTCGCCGCACAGGACCGCGGTGACGTCCCACGCGGCGTCGCGCAGCGTCTTCGGCAGCGTCCGCAGCACCTCGAGATCGGCGCTCATCGCGAAACCGGCCGCGCGCAGGGCGTCCTTCAGCCGCACGACGTCGGACTTCTGATCGTGCAGCTCCGGCTCGGTCAGCTTCAGATGAACCTTGTGGACGTTCGGATCGAGCAGGACCTGGCGGCCGACCCCGAACATGGCGGTCTTCGGGGTGGTCAGGAGACGCGGCACCTCGACGATCATGTCTTCGCGGACCATCGCCTGGCAGGAGAGGCGCCAGCCGGCGCCAATCTCGCCGTCGTCCAGATGCTCGCGATCCGCGGGCGTGATCGCGTCGGTGCCGTCCACGATCCGGACCTTGCACTTGCCGCAGGTGCCGCGGCCGCCGCAGGTGCTCTCGATCGGCTGGCCGGTCCAGGCGGCGGCGTGGAACAGCGTGGTCCCCGCCGGCACCCGGGTGGAAACCTCCTTGGGCCGGAAGGTGACCTTCAGCTTGTCCGTCCTGGCGCCGGCGTGGTCCATGCTAGCGGGAGGCGGGTGGTGGCGCGGGGAGCGGTCCGGACGCCGTCCCGGGGGCCCCCCCCGCCTTCCGCGCCGCGATCTTCCGGTAATGCTGGTTCCACTTCCTGCCGAAGGGATCCTTCCCGAGCATCAGGTCGCCCGCCAGAATCGTCTTGTAGATCTCCGGCTCCAGGGCGTTGGTGATCGCCGCCGTCAGCCCGACCTGCATCCCCAGGAGCAGGAACGAGGCGGTGAGGGGCGGCCGGTCGGGGAGACCGAACCCGACGTTGCCGGCGCCGACCGACATGTTGACCCCGAGCCGCTCCCGGATGAGGCGCATGGTCTCGAAGGTGATCCGTCCGAACTCGTGGTTGGCGCCGATCGGCATGCAGAGCGGGTCGATGACCACGTCCTCCGCCGGAATGCCGTGATCGGCGCAGCGCTCGACGATCTTCTTCGCCACCGCGAAGCGGACCTCCGGGTCGTTGCTGATGCCGGTGTCGTCGTTGGCGATGCCGATGACCGCGGCGCCATGCTTCTTCACCAGGGGGAGGATCCGCTCCAGCATCTCGTCCTCGCCGGTGACCGAGTTGACCAGCGCCTTGCCGCGGTAGACGGGAAGCGCCGCCTCCAGGGCCTCCGGGGTCGAGGAGTCGATCGAGACCGGGGCGTCGGTGACCTCCTGGATCGTCAGGACCGCGTTCTTCAGCATCCCCGGCTCGTCGGCCCCCGGGATGCCGCAGTTGACGTCGAGCATCCGGGCGCCGGCTTCGACCTGGAGGACCGCCTCGGCCCGCACCCGGGCGAAGTCGAAGCGCCGCAGCTCCTCGGCGAATTTCTTGCGGTTGGTCGGGTTGAGCCGCTCGCCGACGATGCAGAAGGGCTCGCCGGGTCCGATCACGACGGTCTTGCTGGCGGACGAGACGACGGTTTTCATGGGCGATGCTCCCGTGAGTCCTTGAGGGCGGAGGTGACGGCGCCGAGGGCCATCGCGGAGGGGCTTCCGGCGCCGCGCGCCGCCGCGGCGCGCGCCGGGACCAGACCGGCGCGGCGGGCGATCTCGCCCACCGCCTCCTCCCAGTGGATCGGCATCAGATGGAACCCGGCGATCCCGGGGATCTCCCGGACACGCTCGATGACCTCGACGCAGATGCGGATCCCCTCCGTCTCGCGACGGGCCCGTTCGTCCCCCGCCTGCCGCATGCGGCGGATCAGGACGTCGGGGATCTCCATTCCCGGCACGTGATCGCGCATCAGGAGCGCCGCCTTCAACGAGCGGATGGGCGCGACTCCGGCCAGGATCGGGACGCGGCGATCGAGCCCCAGGTCGCGGACCCGCGTCATGAAGGCGGCGAACCGCTCGACGTTGTAGATGATCTGCGTCTGGATGAAGCGGGCCCCCGCCTCGATCTTCTTCTGCAGCCGCAGCGGCCGGAAGTCGTAGGGCGGGGCGAACGGGTTCTCGACGGCCCCCGGGAACAGGTCCGGTTTCGGCCGGAGCGGGCGTCCGGACAGGTAGGTTCCCTCCCGGGTCATGTGGTTCGCCAGCATCAGCAGCTGCATCGAATCGAGATCGAAGACCGGCTTGGCCTGCGGGTGATCGCCGTGCACCATGTGGTCTCCGGTCAGGCAGAGGAGGTTGCGGATCCCGAGCGCGGCGGCGCCCAGCAGGTCGCTCTGCAGCCCCAGGCGGTTCCGATCGCGGCAGGTGACGTGCACGATCGGGTCGATCCCCTCGCGCGCCAGGATGGCCCCCGCGGCGATCGCCGACAGATGCACCATCCCCGCGGTGTTGTCGGGGACGTTGACCGCGTCGACGTGGTCCCGCACCAGCCGGGCGCGCCGCCGGATCGCTTCCGGGTCGGCGCCGTCGCTGCCGCCGATCTCGCAGGTGAGGACCGGTCGCCGGGAACGCAGGGCGTCCTCGAAACGGAAGGGGACGGCGGCATGGCTCATGACGTTCCTCGGTGGCGCGCGATGGGAAGACCGGGACGCCCTCAGCGGGCGGAGCGGCCGCTCCGACCCGACAGCACGTTGACCCAGGCGCTCGTTCCCTTCAGGCTCCAGTCGACGGCCGGCTGCAGCTTGAAGATCAGACCGCGCCAGGGGAGCCGCCGCGAGCGGCGCTCGGCCTTGACCCAGACGCACATCATCCGCGGGACGACCTCGCAGCGTCCGTCCATCCGGACGCCGCCGCAGGGGCCGTTGCGCAGGGTCTTGGGGCATCCCATGGGGCAGGTCAGCCCGGTCTCGTGCAGGATGCACTCGCCGCACATGCGGCATCCGAAGACCGCCTTCTTCACCAGCGCCTCGAACGGGGCGACCAGACGGTCGGCGGCCCGGGACAGCCGTGGACGGCGGTGGAAGAAGGTTCGGACGCTCGCGGGGACCGGAATGGCCATGCGGGACCTCCCTGGACGGCGTCAGACCTGCGCGGTCGGAACGCCGGCGGGGGCCTGGGCCCGGGCGGCGGCCGCCTGCGCGACGGCTTCGGAGACCGGGACGGCGCTCTCCCCACGAGAGACCCGCTCGCGCTTCTGCGCCATCAGGTCCTTGGCGACACGCACCGCCTCGGTGGCGTTCTCGCCGTAGCCGTCGGCGCCGATCTCCTTGGCCCACGACAGGCTGGTCGGGGCGCCGCCCACCATGACGATGTAGTCCTGGCGGATCCCCTCCTTGACGAGCCCCTTGATCACCTTGCCCTGATTGGGGGCGGTCGTGGTGAGGAGCGCCGACATCGCGACGATGTCGGGCTTGCGCGTCTTGATCTCCTCGAGGAAGCGATCGACCTTGACGTTGACCCCCAGGTCGGTGACCTTGAAGCCGTTCGCCGACAGCATGGTGCAGACGATCCGCTTGCCGATGTCGTGGATGTCCCCCTGCACCGTGCAGGCCAGGACGACCCCCATCGACTCGCGGGTGGTGGCGCTCCTGGCGAGCTCGGGCTCGAGGATGGCGAGCGCCGCCTTCATCGCCTCGGCGCTCATGACGAGCTCGGGGAGGAACAGCTCGCCGGCGCCGAAGCGGTCGCCGACGATGCGGATCCCCTTGACGAATCCCTCGTCGATGGAATCCAGCGGGGGAATGCCCAGCTCCAGCGATTGGTTCGCCAGGGTGGTCGCGGTCTCCGCATCGCCGACGATGATGCAGTCCGCCATCTTCTGGAATAGTGCCGCATGAGCCACGGTCGATCCCTCCTTTCGCTGCCGGGTTCCGAGATCAGGCGAAGGCGCGGGGCGCCATGTATTTGGACTGTGTCGAGCGCAGGCTGGCGGGACCGTGATAGCCCAGCCGGGCCGAGATCTTGACGCAGAGATCCATGCCGACGCGGATGAGACCCGGGATCTTGTCCGGAGTCAGGCGCGTGTCCGGCCCGGAGACGCTGACCGCCGCGATGGCATCGCCGTTGCGGCTGCGGATCGGCAGGCCGATGGCGATCAGGTGCTCCTCGAGCTCGCCGTAGGAGATGGCGTACCCCTGCTCGCGCACCTTGAGCAGCTCCCGCCCCAGGATCTTGGCGTCGACGATGGTGCGGGGCGTGAACTTCTTGAGCGAGCGTGCCAGGATCTGCCGCTGTTTCTCCGACGGCTGGTACGCCAGCAGCACCTTGCCGGTGGAGGTCGCGTGCGCCGCCCACGGCATGCCGATCGCCCCGGCGGCGGCTACCACGTGCTTACCGGCGATCTCCTCGATGGTGACCACGTTGCCGCCGCTCAGCACCTCGAGGTCGACGGTCTCCCCGGTGCGGTCCGCCAGCTCGCGCAGGAACGGCAGGGCGACGCGGTGCACGTCGGTGTGCCGCAGGACCTGCTCCCCCAGGACGATCAGCTCGGGACCGAGGCGGTACTTGCCGGTCTCCGGGCTCTTGGCGATGAGCCCCTCCCCCTCGAACGCCGACAGGAGCCGGTAGACCGTGCTCTTGTGCAGGCTGACCTTGCGGCTCACCTCGGTGACCCCCATCTCGGGGGTGTCGTCGGTGAACGCCTTCAGGACGATGATCGCCCGGCGCACCGCCTGGTTGCCGGTGACGATCCCCTCGCCCCGCTCACTTCGTTTCTTGCCGCCCTGGGTCGCGACATCCTGAGCCATATCGGTGCGTCCTTTCCTTCCGTGAAGCCCTCGGTGAACCGGATTCGTCAAGAATATGCCGTCCGCACATTCCGGACGGCCGCATCACTGGCGGAATTGTCCGTCGACGGTACCGGTCCGCGCAAGCCCTTTTTTTCCTGAAATGGCGTAACAACAATGGGTTGCAACGAAGATCGGGACCGCCAAGCCGTAACAGCATCCGCCGGTCGGCCGGTCCGCGGCCGCAAGCTCAAATGCCGCAGGAGCATGGATGTTCCACCCGCCGTGCCGGCGCCTTCCCGGTGTCTACTTGTCACTATACGAAACGTCTTAGCACAATGCGCGACAAAAGTATCACGCGACCGCCGCGCAGTCAACGGTGAATGTTTCTATAATCGTCGGACGTCACGCGGCGTCGCGCGCCGTCGCGACCGCGTCGCGCGGAGGGAGGGGACGTGCGCATCGGAGTCCTGCTGGCGGGGTGCGGTCACTACGACGGCACCGACGCGGCCGAGGCCGTCCTGACCCTGCTCGCCCTCGAGGCGGCCGGGGAGAAGCCGGTGCTGCTCGCGCCGTCCGGGGCGCAGGATCGCACCGTCGATCATCTCACCGGGGACGCCGTGGAGGAGATCCGCGACGCGCGGCGCGAATCGGCGCGTCTGTCGCGGAGCCCGGTGCGCGCGCTCTCCGAGCATCCCCCCGAGCTCCTCGAGGCGCTGATCATTCCGGGTGGGTACGGTCCCGTGGTCAATCTGGCCACCGGGTTCGCCCGCCCCGGCGCCGGGCGCTCGATCCTCCCCGAGGTGGCGCAGTTCATCGGTCACTTCCTGGAGGGGCGGAAGCCGATCGGCATGATCAGCCTCGGGGAGGTCCCGGTCCGGATGATCCTCGGCCAGGAGATCGATCCGCCGGCGCCACCCGCCGGGCCCGGAACGCCGGTCGTCGACCGGGAGCGGCGCCTGGTCCACACCCCCGGGTTCGCGGCGTTCAACCGGCTGCAGGACGTGCGCGCCGGGATCGAGGCGATGGTGGCCGAGATGCTCCGGTTGCTGGAGGAGAAGGGACGCGAGGAGCGGGCCGCCGCGGCCGGCCCCGCCCCGGCCGGGGGGACTCCGTGAAGGTGACCGTCCTGCTGTTCGCGCGTTTCCGCGAGCTGGCCGGGTCCTCCGCAGTGGAGGTCGAGGTGCCCGAAGGGGCGACGCTGGCCAGCGTCTGGGCGGCGGTGGTCGAGCGGGCGCCGCGTCTCAAGGATCAGGGGGCGCCGCTTCTGGCGCGCGACCGGGCCTACGCGCGGCCCCAGGACCCGGTCATCGGCCGGCAGGAGATCGCCGCCTTCCCCCCGGTGGGCGGAGGCTAGGAGCCGGTCCGGGTGTTCCGTTGGGCCGCGCGCCGGGGGCTGGCGCGGCGGATGCA
>JBOGOE010000068.1:0-3552 GCA_050747445.1 Candidatus Polarisedimenticolia bacterium
GGTCAGCCCGGCGCGGCGCCGGAGGCCGCCGGTGGCGAGCCGGTCCTGGTCCGGATCGTCGAGCCGGCGCCGTCGGCCCTCATCCTCGGGGAGACCCGGATCACCGCCGAGGCCTCCGCGCCGGCCGGCGCGGCCATCGCGCGGGTCGAGATCCACATCGACGGCCGGCTCCTCTCGGTGCTCGAACGTCCGCCGTTCACCCTCACCTTCGACGCCGGCAGCCGGTTCACCACCCGCACCATCCGCGTCGTGGCCGTGGACACCCTGGGACGGCGCGCCGCCGCGGAAGTCACGGCGCGCCCCCTGCTGGTCGGCCAGTACGAAGAGGTGCGGCTGGTGTCGGTGCACGTGACGGTCCGCGACCGCCGGGGCGGGGCGATCCTGGACCTGGCGCGCGGTGATTTCACCGTCCTCGAGGACGGCGTGCCGCAGACCCTCACGCACTTCGCCCCGGCGCGCCTGCCGCTGGCCGTCGCGCTCCTCCTGGACGCCAGCAACAGCATGAACCAGGGAGGGAAGATCGACCTCGCCCGCCGCGGGGCCGAGGCGTTCATCGAGACCGTCGGGTCCGACGACCGGTTGCTGGTCCTGCATTTCAACGACGCGCTGCATGGTGCGACCGGGGCGGTCGCCGACCGCCGACGGGCGAAGGAGGCGATCGCGGCGATCACCGCGGGCGGCGGGACCGCGCTCTATGACGCCCTGCACGGGACGGCGGCTCTGCTCGCCCGGCTCGAGGGGAGGCGGGTCCTGGTGCTGCTCTCCGACGGCCGCGACCAGGCGTTCGAAACCGACGAACCCGGCAGCCTCCGGTTGTTCGAGGAAGCGCTGCACGAGGCGCACCGGCAGGACGTGGCGATCTACGCGATCGGGCTCGGCCACCATCTGGAGACGGAGATGGAGCTCGACGGCTCCCGGAGCCTCAAGGAGATCCTCGACACCCTGGCGCGGGAGACCGGCGGGCGCTCCTGGTACCCGGACCGGCCGGGACGACTGGCCGGGATCTACCAACAGGTCGCGGCCGATCTGAAGCACCAGTACACGCTCGGCTACGCCCCGGCCGACCGGACCCGGGACGGGGCGTGGCGGCGGATCGAGGTGCGGGTGGCGCGCGAGGGGGCGCGCGTGCAGGCGCGACGCGGCTACTACGCGCCCGCGGCGCCTGCGCCCTGAGACCCGCCGCGGGACCTGCGGATCAGCAGAAGATTGCGCACGTAGACGATCATCCCCGCCGACTGTCCCACGGTGAACACCGGATCGTGCCGGTGGAACAGGGCGTACGCGAACAGGATGGCCCCTCCGGCCAGGCTCAGGTACCAGAACGCGGTCGGCACGACGCTCCGCCCCCGGCGCTCCGACGCCAGCCACTGCACGACGAACCGGGTGGCGAACAGACTCTGGCCCAGCAGGCCGAACAGGACCCAGGCGTCGACGTGCATCAGCCCCTCAGGCGTCATCCTTCACCTCGTAGCGCAACCGGCGGCGCTTCATCCACCGGACCGCGAGCAAATCCAGGAATGCCGGGACCACGCGATGGCCGAACCCGTACCGCGACCTGCCGTGGCGCCGCGGCCGGTGACCGACGCCGATCTCCCGCACCCGGAAACCCTCCATCCGCATCAGCGTCGGCAGGAAACGGTGCATGCCGTCGTACAGGCGCAGTCGGAGCAGCGCCTCCCGGCGGAACGCCTTGAGCGAGCACCCGGTGTCGGCGATGCTCTCGTCGCTCAGGCGGTTGCGCACGTAGTTGGCGACGCGGGACGACAGCCGCCGCAGCAACCCGTCGCGCCTCCTGACCCGCGTCCCGACGACCGCGTCGCAGCTCTCGAGCGCCTCCAGGAGCCGCGGGATGTCGGCCGGATCGTTCTGCAGGTCGGCATCCAGGGTGACGACCACGGCGCCACGCGCGCGCCGGAAGCCGGCCTCGAGCGCCGCGGATTGTCCGGCGTTCGCCCGCAGGGTCACGACCCGCACGCGGCGATCGGAACGGCGCAGGCCGGCGAGCACCCGATCGCTGCCGTCGGTGCTGCCGTCGTCCACGAAGAGGATTTCGTACCCGCGGTCCCCGCGCGCCCCGAGCGCCGCCTGGATCTCGCCCAGGAGCGGCGCGAGGCTGTCGCGCTCGTTGTAGACGGGGATCACCAGCGACAGGGCCGGAGCCGCGGTCCACGCCGCATCCATCGCGGCCGGTCCCGACGTCAGTTGAAGAACCACAGTCGGCGGAGGCGGGTCATGAGGCGGTGCCGGCGCGCTTCGACGGCCGACAGGAGCGCGGGGGCGAGACGCGCCTTCCACTTGAGGATCGCCCCCTCGTCCACGCGGCGGAGCACTCCGAGGAGCCATCGTCCCGGTCCCCGATCCGGACGCAGGCAGAACGAGGCATTGAAGTCGATGACGCACGGCGTTCCGTCGGGCGCCACCAGAATGTTGTCCCGCTTGCGCAGGTCATTGTGCACCACGCCGCGTTCGTGCAGCAACGCCACGAGACGCTCCAGCCGCGCGAACATCGGCGCGATCCGGTCCGGGTGTTCCTGACAGAAGCGGGTGATCCGTTCGCCGTCCATCCGCTCCAGGAGAAGCGCCAGCCCCCCGTGGATCGCGCCGTGGCAGGCGGGCACGCCCGGCACGCCCCGCAGCCGCTCGAGGGCGCGCCATTCGCGCGCCACCTGGCGCCGCCCCAGCAGGCGCGCCGCCCACGGCTTGGCGGAGAAATCCTTGAGCACGGCGGGCACGCCGTCGAGGATGACCCTGGTGATGTCGGCCTTGAAGGGACCGCCGGTGCGGATGACGCGGACCAGGTGCAGGGTCCGTCCCGGCGCCCGTGTGACCGCCGCGTCCAGCGGCTCCGCCACGTCCCGTCTCCCGTGCTATAGTCGCGCGTCGCGAGGAAGGCGCATATTATCACACGCGATCGCCTGTCCCGCCTGCCCCGCACGCGGATCCACGCGGGACGCAACCGCACCAAAGCCGTGATCGACCGGTTCGACGACGCGGGGCGCGCCGTGGTCGTGAAGGACTATGCGCCGCGTCCGTGGCCGATCCGGCTGCTGCTGGGACCCTGGCACCTCGATCGCGAGGAGCGCGCCTACGCGCTGCTGCGGGGCGCGCCGGGGATCCCGTCGTTCCTGGGCCGCCTCGATCGCCAGGCGATCGCGCTGGACCACGTCGCCGGGCGACCGCTGGCGGCCTGCGGTCGCGGCGAGATCGACGCCGCCTTCTTCGACGCACTGGAGCGGGTCCTGGTCGAGGTCCACGCGCGCGGCGTGGCGCACGGCGACCTGCACCGCCACGACGTCATCCGCGGCGAGGACGGCCGGCCGTACGTGGTCGATTTTTCCACCGCTCTCGCCGCGGGCCGCGCGCCCGATCCGCTCCTCGCCTGGCTGTTCCGGCAGATGTGCCGCGCCGATCGGCGGGCCGCCGCCAAGCTGCGGCGCCTCTTCCTTCCCGGGGAGGATCGGCCGCTCCCCGACCGGGGCTTCCTCCACGCCCTCGGGTCGAGACTGAGGCGCCGGCTCGATCGGCTCCGGGGCGGCGCCCGCCGCTGAGGGC
>JBOGOE010000069.1:0-2411 GCA_050747445.1 Candidatus Polarisedimenticolia bacterium
CCCTCGTCGACGACGCGCGACGCCGCAGCGGCCGCGCCACCCCCCGGCGCCCTGCGGGTTCGGGCGGCGTGGCGCCGAACCGGCCCGTTCCGGCCTCCGCGGCGCGTCGCACCGGCGGCTGCGCCGGGGTGACGCTGGTCGAGCTCCTGGTGTCGATCGCCATCATCCTGGTGCTGGCCGCGGCGATCATGCCGGTGGCGAAGTTCGCGGTGAAGCGGGAGAAGGAGCTCGAGCTGCGGCGCGCCCTCCGGATCGTCCGGACCGCGATCGACGAGTACAAGAAGTTCTGCGACACGGGTGTGATCCAGAAGGAGAACGTCGATTCGGAATGCTACCCGCCCGAGCTGGAGACGCTGGTCGACGGGGTGGAGAAGGTCGGGGCGCTGGGGCAGAAGATCAAGTTCCTCAGGCGCATCCCCTACGACCCGATGATCAAGTCGACCGAATGGGGCCTGCGCTCCTATCAGGACGAGCCGGACTCCGACTCCTGGGGACGGGAGAACGTGTACGACATCTACACCACGTCCCGGGGCAAGGCCCTCGACGGAACGGAGTACAAGGACTGGTGATGCGGCGCCAACGCGGGTTCACCCTGATCGAGCTGCTGATCGTCATGGCGATCATCGGCATCCTGTCGGCGATCGCCGCGGTGCAGCTCCGCCAGACGCCGATCAAGGCCAAGGAGGCGGCCCTCAAGCACGACCTGTTCGTGCTGCGCGACGTCATCGACCAGTACTTCGCCGACAAGGGGAAGTACCCCGAGTCGCTGGAAACGCTGGTGGAGGATGGGTACCTCAGGAAGCTGCCGATGGACCCGTTCACCGAATCGGCCGACACCTGGCAGACCGACCTCGCCGAGGCCACCGACGAGGACCCGGACGCCGCGGGCGGCGTCATCGACGTCCACAGCGGCTCGGACGGCACGGCCCTCGACGGCAGCCGCTACAACGAGTGGTGACCAGAATCCGTCATTGTCCCCGCCCCCGGAGGGGCGTATATAAGACGAAGGAGTCCCCGTGATGACGAGGCTTGAAAGACACCTGAACCGCACCACCGCGGCCGCCGCGCTCGTCCTGGCGCTGGCCGGCTGCCAGAGCTCCGAGGTCGTCGCCCCGGAGGAATCGGAAATCCAGCTGAGCGCCATTCCCGCGGTCATCGTCCTGTCGGGCGGGATCCAGGTCTCCCCGGTCGACGTGACCGCCTTCGTGACCAACAAGCTGGGGGTGCCGCTGCCGGGACAGTCGGTGAGGTTCACGACTTCGATCGGATCGCTCACACCCCCCGCCCTGACCCCGATCGAAACCGATGCGTCCGGCAACGCCACGACCGTGCAGACCGCGGCGACCCAGGACGTGACCATCACCGCCCAGTCGGGGACGATTTCGGAGATGCTCCAGATCCGCACGGCGACCTGCAACCTCTCGACGCTCACCCTGAACCCCTCCCCGATCCTGCTCGAGACCTGCAACGACACCTTTACACTGACGGCCGAGGCGACCGACAGCGGCGGGGACGCCTGCGCGAGCATCCTGGTGCAGTTCGAGCAGGTCGCGACATCGACGCCGATGACCGACGTCTCCGTCGGCTTCAACCCCGCGTCGGCACGGACCGACGCGGCGGGCGTTCTGGAGACGACCCTGTCGTTCTCGAACGCGTCGTGCAACAGCCTCTGTGTGGCCAAGTCCTGCACCGGCCAGGTCCGGGCGCGTGCCGGCGGTACGAACAGCACCATCGTGACCATCACCGACAACGTGCCGTAGCGGGGGTCCGCGGAGCGTGAGGATGAACATGGGGTGCGCGAAGGAGGTCGTGGATCGCCGCAGGGAGCGCGGGTCGTTCCTCATCCTGGTCATGGTCTTCGTCGCCATCACGACGATCGGGCTGGGGATCGCGGCGCAGGCCTATTCCGTCAAGCTGCGGCGCGACAAGGAGGAGGAGCTGATCTTCCGGGCGAAGCAGTACGTGCAGGCCATCCTGGCCTATCGCAAGGAGAACGGCGGGCGGTTCCCGCTCAACCTCGAGGACCTTTACAAACCGGGACCGCGCGGGCTGCGGTACGTCCGCAAGCTGTACAAGGAGCCGATCGCCAGGAACGGCCGGTGGGGGCTGCTCTATCTGATGCCGGGCGGGCAGGGGGTGTACGACCCGGTGGCGGCGCACCAGGCCAAGGAGCAGGCGAAGGATGCATGGGGCTCGGACGCGCCGATCGGCGCCGGCCCCGCAGGCGCGCCCGGTGTCATCCCGATCAACATGGGCCAGGCCGCCGCGGGGAAGCAGGCGGGAGCCGCCGGTCAGCAGGGGGCCCTGCAGGGAGCGGTCCCCGGAGCGATGCCGGTCGGGGCGCTGCCGGGCGGTCTGCCGCCGCCGGCGCCGGAGGACGACGCCGGCATCGACGACGAGGAACGGGTGAG
>JBOGOE010000070.1:0-2257 GCA_050747445.1 Candidatus Polarisedimenticolia bacterium
TGCCCGGGATCGCCAACGGCAACGATACGATCGGAGTGTTCGTGGGAACCGCGCCGGGTGGTCCGGAGGTGCTGGACGGCATCGGCTGCGGCGGCTTCCGGATACCCCCGGAAGACCCCGGCTGCCGGATCGATCCGGATCACGACATGGACTGGCACCTTCACTGCCCCGCCGGCGCGTCCGGCACCGCATGTCCCAACGCTCCCCTGCACCGCACCCCCGCCGGGGGCTCACTCGCCTTCGACGGGGACAACGCCCTCCACTGGGGGGCCCATTTCGACCCGGGCACGACCCGCGGGGATTCGGTGCACTTCCGCGAGCTGGCCGCCTTCGTGATCAACCCCGTCAACCTGACTCCCCTCCCGCTACCGGGAGAGCTCGAGCTATCGTTCTTTCACATCGCCGTCATGATGGACCACAACTACCTGACGGGGTTCCGCGTCGGCCACGCCTCGGATTTCGGGGACGTCCACGTGCAGATCGACGCCGACCCGGACCCCGCCTCGGATGTGTGGGGGTTCTGGGACAAGCTGGTCCCCTCCGCGAACGTTTACGACCACGTGTCCTACATCTAGTCGTCGTTCGGGCTCGCACCCACCTACTGCGTCCTGACCCCCACCGACGGCGGCCCCGACGCCGCTTCGCAGCGGGGTATCCGCGAGCTTCTGTGTCATATCGTGGGAGTTCGATTGCTGCTCGTCGTCGTACTACGAGCTCGGCACGGCGTGGGAGGGCGGGCGCGACGACGGCTGGTGGATCGACGCGCTCCGTCTCGACGGTGCCGTGGAGACCCAGGCCACGCCGATCCCCGACCCCGGCCCGCCGGCCGGCGGCCGCTGTTCCCTGGCCCCCGGCCGGAATAACCCCGACCCCGGAGAAGCGGGCGGCCGCGCTTTTGCCTTGCGCCGGCGCCGGCTTCGCCGTACCTGACCGGATGGAGGGATTTCCTTGCATCCCACAAGACGGGACTTGGGTGCGGTTATCCTGGCGGGTCTCCTCGCGGCATCGTTCGCCGGCTGCGACGACAGCGACCTGGGTCTGAGCGGCCTCGGCAGCCCGACGCTGTCCGGCACCGGTCGCTCGGCGCCGCAGATCGCGGGCGCTTGGGCCTATGAGGCGGCGGCCACGGCCAATACGTGCGGCGCTGCATCGTTCCTCTTCGACGAAGAAGGGAAACTCGACCTCGTGCTGTCGGACACGAAAATCGTGTTCGCCATCTCGGGGGCGTGCGATGCCCCCCTGGCCGAGGGGGAGGGGACGGCGCTCCACGACGCCACCGTGGTCCTGGAGTACGGGCGGACCGTCGCCGTCTCGGAACGCTGTCTGCTGAGCCTGAAGGCGGAGATCACCGGGACGGTGAACGCTCTGAGAACCGGGATCTCCGGCATGCACGCTGTCGCGATCAGCGGCAAGGGGGACTGCGGCGGGGGCCTCCCCTGTCGGATCTCCGGCGCGTTCACCGCCACCCGCTGCCCGGCCGGCGGCTGCGAGCCGCAGGAGTGCGAGCCGCCGGGCGCGGAGTAAGTGGCCGCCCGCGCCCCGTGCTAGGCTCGCCCACGCGACCGCGGCGTGCCCCCTCTCCCCACGGAACGCTTCCGGAGGCTTTGGTCAGGGCGCAGGTGAAGGTGATGTACTGGGCGGATAGGAACTCCAAGCGGGCGGAATTGTACGTCTGGTAAGGGCTGTTAACCGGGGATGATGATCGAGTGAGGGAGGCGTTCCGCGAGCGCCGGGACGCGGGATCGAGGGGAGGATCGGGGGGATGGCCGGAGGGCGGAGGATTCAACGTGCGGGCGGACGCGGCGGCGGGACGACGGCCGGGCAGGCGGGGGCCCTGGCGAGCGCCCGGGGCGCCGCCGATCTGGCCTGGTCTGATCGCAGTGGCGGGGCGTCTGGCCGGCCCAGGGCCCACGCCGAGCCAGGGCCCATGCCCCGAGCTACCAGCCCTCAGGCACGGCGTCCGCGTCCCCAGGGGCGCGGCGGGCTGGCGCGGGGGGCGGGGCACGGGCCGCCCTAGAGCCGATCCGCGGCCTTCGGCAGCTCGCGACCCCGGCCGCTTAGAGCGCGGCGCCGACTGAATCGAAGAAAAAGGGAAGCAGGGACCCGTCTAGCCCGGGTTCCTCCGGCGGGCCACCCGGATGGTTTCGTCGAGACGATGGAGGAACCGCGAGCGATCGCGCGCGCCGAACGGCGGAGGACCGCCGGTGATGCTCCCCAGATCGCGAAGATGGGACAGCAGCTCGCGGTTCGCGAGGGC
>JBOGOE010000071.1:0-3434 GCA_050747445.1 Candidatus Polarisedimenticolia bacterium
GTCGCGGCGGCCGCGATGCCGCGGAGCAGCTCCTCGAGCCGGCGGCGCGCGCGTTCGTTAGCCGGGTCGACACCCAGCATCGAGCGATACACCTCGATGGCGCGGTCGACGAGCCCCTGGCGCAGGTAGAGCTCGGCGAGCGTGTTGGTCTGCAGCACCCCGGAGTCCCCGGGAGCCGCGACGGTGGAACGCGCGGCCGGGGCCGGTCGCGGCGGTGCCGCAACGGGGTCCGGGTTCGCGCGCCGCGGCGGAAGCGGCGGTGGCGCGGCGACCGAAACGGCCGGGGCGAGATCTTCGGGGCGGAAATCGGGCACCGGATCGGCCGGACGCGGCGTGCCGGGCGCCATGGACCGGGCCGGTGGCGGCGGCGCGGCAGGCCGGGGAAGCACCGGCGGGCGGCCGGCGGCCCCGGGCCACGCTGCGGGCGCGGCCGTCGCAACGGGCGCGGGTGGAGCGGGGGCGGCCGTCTCCCCCGGCTTCAGGAGATCCCGCAGGAGCGTCTCCACTTCCCGATCGCCGGGGTAGTGACGCAGGATGGTCCGATAGGTCTCCGCCGCCCCCGACGGATTCCCCATCTTCCTCTGGACCTCCGCCAGCAGCTTGCCGGCGAGGTGATTCTCCGGCGCGAGCTCCAGCACGTCCGACAGCGCCCGCCCCGCCGCTTCGAGGTTTCCCGCCTCCAGATAGGTCCGGCCCAGGGAGATGCGGGCGGTGTGGTAGGTCGGGTGGCGTTCCAGCCCCTCGAGACAGACGCGCACCGCCTCCTCGTAGTTCCCTTCCTTCCGGTACGCCTCGGCGAGCTGCAGGAAGGCGCGCGACAGGGGATCGCGCCCCATCCGCTCCTTGAGCGACTCGATCAGCGGGTTTTTCTTCTCGGACTGTTTCGCCATTCGCCTAAGTGCTTGATCCGGTTGAGTTAATGGGGTTCAGAGAGAGCGACGGCGGCGATTATAGGGAAACTCCCGAAAGGTTGTCAAAGCAAAAGGCCCCCGGTGCTCCGGGGGCCCTGGTTCCGGCACGGCGCTGACTCAGGTGAAGATGATGATGACCTGGTGATCGAGGTTGATCGGACGCCCATTGACGTCGTGACCGGTGACGTGGAGATCGGCGGCGACCGTTGAGCCTGCCGGCTCGCTCCCCGAGAGGACCACGACGAGCCCCAGGACCACGCTGCTGCCCACCGCGGTGAAGCCGGTGTTGATGAGACCGGTGGCGTTGGCCGGAGCCGCGCCCCCGGAGAGCAGGGTGAAGGTGACCGAGTAGTCGGTGAAGATCACCTCATTGAAGAAGCTGCCGGCCTTGCCGCCGGTCCGATCCTTCAGGAACACCGTCAGCCCCACCGTGGTGTCGAGGCCGTCGGCGGCCCCCGCTCCGGTGATCGCCACCGCGGTCACCACCGGCACCGCCTCGGCGATGTCCCCGTCGTCCCCGATGTCGTTGCAGCCCGGAAGGAGCGCCACCAGCAGCAGGGCCACCCCCGCGCAGGCGGCGCGCAGAGTGCTCTTCAGCGGGTCCTTCATACCTTGCCCTCCTGCGGCGCCGCCTTTTTGGCGATGCGCGGCGTGATGAAGATGAGGAGCTCCGTATTCTTGCGGTTCACCGTCTTGTTCTTGAACAGCCAGCCGAGACCGGGGATCTTGCTGAGACCGGGCACGCTCGCCTGGGTCACGGCGTCGTTCAGCTTGAAGATCCCGCCGATGACCGCGGTGCCGCCGTCCGACACCAGGATCTGCGTCTGGGCACGCTCGGTGATGATCGGCGGCACGTCGCCGACGCGGTTGACGAAGTCGGGCGACGAATTGTCGACCTTGACGTCCATGATGACCGTCCCTTCGTTGGTGATCTGCGGCGTGACCTCCAGCTTGAGCGACGCCGAGATGAACTCGACGTTGATCTGGGTCGCCGTCGTGCTGACCACCGGGATCTGGACGCCCTGTTCGATGGTCGCCTTCTGGTTGTTCTGGGTCGCGATGCGCGGCGAGGAGAGGACCTTGACGTCGCCGTTCAGCTCGAACGCCTCCAGGGTCATGTTGAGACGCACCGAGTCGAGGACGTTCCCGAAGGTGAGGGCCAGCGAGCCGGCGGTGGCCGGCGACGCCAGACCCACGTCCGCGTTCAGGGTCCCGGTGTGCGGGAACTCCAGGTTGGTCTGCGTGCCGCGGGCCGCGGTCGCCTCGGCGTCGAGCCCCCAGGTGATCCCCAGATCGCGCTCGAACTCGCGGTCGGTCTCGACGATGCGCGCCTCGATGACGACCTGGGGCGTCTGCTCGTCGAGGGCGTCGATGAGCCGGTTGATCCGCTCCTGACGATCGGCCAGATCGCTGATGATCAGCGTGTTGGTCCGATCGTCCATGATGACGTCCCCGCGCTTCGACATGATTTTCTTGAGGATCGGCACGACGTCCTTGGACTTGGCGTACGACAGGCTCCGGGTGAAGGTGACCGGCTCCTGCTCCAGCTCCTGCGCCTCGAGGAGCGCCTTACGGGCGGCGGCCTCGGCGGCCAGTTTCTGGGTGGTCGCGATCCGGATGACGTTGTTCTCGAACACCTTGTCGAGACCGTTGTTCTTCAGGATGATGTCGAGCGCCTGATCCTCGGGCACGTTCTCCAGGACGATCGTCAGGGTGCCGCCGACCGCCGGGTCGAGGACGATGTTGTACCCGGTGATCTCGTGGAACAGCCGGAAGACGTCCTTGAGGTCGGCGTCCTTGAAGTTCAGGGAGATCCGCTTGCCGGAATACTTCGGACCGGTGTCCGAGATGGCGCGGGGCGCGAAGCGGTTCGCGGGATCGCTGATCATGCGCTGGGTCGGCTCCCCCAGGAGCGTCCGGGTCGCGGGAGGCGTCTCGACGCGGGCCTCGCCACGCGCCAGGAGCGGGTGCTCCGGCCTGGGTTCCTCGATCCGGGGCGCCGGCCCGGCGGCGGGAGCGGCGGCCAGCGGCGCCTCGGTCACCGCGACCGGCTCCGGGGCCTCTGCGGACACCGTGTCCGGCGTCTCGGCCGCCAGGCTCGAGGCCACCGGGGCGGGGGGCGCCGCCTGGAGCTCGCGGGCGTGCCGCGCCCCTTCCTCGGAGAAGTCGACGACCAGGCCGTTCTCGGTCGGGATGATGCCGTACGGGCGCGGCGACGTGAGGTCGAACACGACCCGCACCACCGGCTGCGGCCGGGTGGCGAACTGCGCGACCCGCACGCGGGACAGGAACTCCGAGGTCACCGGCACGGACTTGACCCCGGTCCGGTCGAGCACGCCGGGCAGGTCGATGACCAGCCGCGCCGGGCTCTTCAGCTCGAAGTGCTCGTGTGGCAGACCGCCGTCGGCGGTCAGGACGACGGTCCGCTCCGGGTCCTCGCCGCGGGGCTCGACCGACAGCAGGGCCCTCGCCGTGGAGCCGGCCGGCGCGGGACCGCGGGTCATCGGCACCTCCGACCTGGCC
>JBOGOE010000072.1:0-2610 GCA_050747445.1 Candidatus Polarisedimenticolia bacterium
TCCTGCGCCGCGCCGCGCCGACGTCGCCGTCCGGCCCGGCCGCGCGCGGCGAGGCCCCGGGCGGCGGGTCGCTCCAGGCGATGCAGGACGCGCTCGACGTGCCGACGTTCCTGAGGAAACAGATGGACTGACGCCGCGCGGGCCGGTGGGCGCCATGGCGAACGACGGGCATTACAAGATCCTGGTCGCGGACGACCGCGAGGACAACCTGGGACTGCTGCGCGAGTGGCTGTCCTCGCAGGAGTATTACGTGCGCTGCGCCCGCGACGGGCGCGAGCTGCTCGAGCTGGCGCGCCAGGACCCGCCCGATCTGATCCTGGTCGACAAGGTGATGCCCGAGGTGGACGGCCTCGACGTCACCCGGCAGCTCAAGAGCGACGGGCGCTTCTCCGCCGTGCCGATCATCGTCCTGACCGGCCAGGACGACCCGCGCCGCCGGGCCATCTTCGACGACACCCCCGCGGACGATCTGATCACCAAGCCGTTCACCTTCGAGGAGGTGGACAGCCGCGTCCGCACCATGCTCAAGAAGCGCGAGGTGTTCCGCGCCCTCGAGGAGGCCAACGAGGAGCTGCGCCGGGCCAACGAGAAGATGGCCCACCTGGTCCACTTTGACGACAAGACCGGGCTGTGCAACTACCGCCGCTTCATGGAGCGGCTGGTGGAGGAGTTCAAGCGGGCCCGCCGCTACGACAACCGCCTGACCCTGGTGATGCTCGACCTGGACCACTTCAAGGGAGTCAACGACCAATTCGGCCACCTGGCCGGCGACCGGGTCCTGCGCGACTTCGGCGGCATCATGGTGAAGACGGCGCGCGAGACCGACCTCATCGCCCGCTACGGCGGCGAGGAGTTCTCCATCCTCCTGCCGCAGACCGCCGCGGTCCACGGCGAGCGTCTGGCCGAGCGGATCCGCCGCCAGACCGAGCAGCACGAATTCTCCGCCCCCGGCGAGCCCGGCCCCATCCGGATCACCGTGTCGTCCGGGGTCGCCACCTACCCGATCAACGACCGGATCGAAACCCCCGAGGACCTGCTGCGCGCCGCCGACGCCGCCCTCTACCGCGCCAAGGAGGCCGGCCGCAACCGCACCGCCGTCGATCCCCGGTCGGTGGCCGGAATCGTCTGAATCCCCCGCGCCGCCCCCGGCATCCTTATAATGTCCCCGGGAGACGCATGGACCCTCAGGACCAGGCCGGCCGGCAGGACCCCGTGGCGGGCTGGTCCGCCCGCGGCGCCCCTCCCGGTTCCGGGACGCCTTCCGGCCCGCGGACCCGCAAAGTCGCCGGCACTCCCGACGAGGACGCCGAACTGGTGGCCCGGGTGCGGGGCGGCGACGACGACGCCTTCGAGGAGCTGATCGCCCGCCACGGCGCGAAGGTCTACCGCGCCGTCATCGGCATCACCGGCGACCCCGCCGACGCCGAGGATGCGACGCAGAACGCCTTCATCAAGGCCCACACCCGTCTCGACACCTTCCAGGGCACGGCGCGCTTTTCCACCTGGCTGACGCGGATCGCCATCAACGAGGGGCTGGAGGTCCTGCGCCGGCGCCGTCCCCACGAGACCCTCGACGACGCCGTCCCCGAGGCGAACGAGGACTTCCATCCCGCCAACGTCCGCCCCTGGGCCGACGACCCCGAGACGCTCTACTCGCAGGCGGAGATCCGGGAACTGGTCGAGAAGGCGATCATGAAACTGCCGGCCAAGTACCGGGTCGTGGCCGTCCTGCGCGATCTGGACGGATTGTCGACGGAGGAGGCGGCGACGGCGCTGGGCCTCCAGGTCCCCGCCCTCAAGACGCGGCTCCTGCGGGCCCGCCTCATGCTGCGCGAGGCCCTGGCGCCCCACTTCCAGCGCCGCACCCGGGAGGGGGGTCGTGCTCACCTGTAAAGAGGTCCTGGCCGAGATCGATCGTTACCTCGACGGCGAGGCCGCCGCCCCCCTGCGGCGCGACCTCGAAGCCCACCTGAAGGACTGCCGCCCCTGCGAAGTGGTCGTGGACTCGACCCGCAAGACCGTCACCCTGGTCACCGCCAGCCGCTCGTTCGAACTGCCGCCCGGTCTGTCCGCGAAGATCATGGCGAAGGTGCGGGGGCGGCGGCAGGGGAAGGGCGGCAGGTGAAGGGCGACGGGACCTGACTTCCGCCGCTGTGAACGGGGTTGCGGCTGCCGCGCACCCTGACAAGGCGCCGACCGGCGGAGTGGAGACGCGACACAAGGCTCAGGTCCGACCTCGGGCGAGGGATCGGCCCGCGGAGCGGGGTGGAATCGGGCGGCGCTACCTGGATGGGGCGGCGCCTCCGAGGAATACCGGCGCCAGGCCCTGCGTGCCGGCGGTCTCGGTCGGATCGTCGTCGGGAACACCGGTGGCTTCGAAGACGACCCGGGCCGGGCCGGCCGCGAACCGGCCGTGCCGGTACCGGGAGGCAGCCGGGGTGACCTCGGCGACCCAGGAGGCGGCGCCGTCGCAGACGGTGATCGTCTCGAATTCTCCGATGGCGCCGGACTGCTGCACCCGTCCCCGCACGACGATCCGTGCCGGCTGCGAGCACTCCGCCGTCCCCCGGATCGTCGCCACCCCCGTGCGCGGGTCGAACGACCCGCGCC
>JBOGOE010000073.1:0-16156 GCA_050747445.1 Candidatus Polarisedimenticolia bacterium
CCGGGGCGGAGGAGGCCGGGCCGATCCCGGAGGAGGCGGGAGAGATCCTGCCCCCGATGTCCGCCGAGGAAGAGCAGCAATACGTGGAGGCCCTCAAACGGACCCCCGCCTTCGCCAAGATCATGAAGCTCAACGTCGCCGAGCGGGTCCAGCTGGCGATGAAAGGCAACGCCGAGGAGCGGGCCATCCTGGTGCGCGACCCGGCCAGACTGGTTGCCAACCAGGTGTTGAGGAGCCCAAAGCTGTCGGATCAGGAAGTCGTCAGTTTCGCCTCGATGCGCAGCGTCACCGACGACGTCCTGCGGCAGATCGCGTCGCACCGCGAGTGGACCAAGACCTACTCCGTCGCCCACGCGCTGGTGCGCAATCCCAAGACGCCCCCCGGGCTGTCGGTCCAGTTCCTGGCCCGCCTGGGGAACCGCGACCTCAAGATGGTGACCGGCGACAAGAACGTGCCGGAGATCGTGCGCCGCCAGGCGCGCAACCTGTTCCTGGCCCGCACGCAACCCAAGAAAAAACTGGGCAAGAAGCACTGATGCGCCTGCTCAAGTCGATCCGCAACGTGCTCGGCAACTACCAGCTCAAGTCGGGGCTGTACCATTACGATCGCGGCGAATCGAAGCAGGCGATCGAGTACCTCACCCGCGCCATCCAGGCACCCGACTCGACCGAGGCCGACCGGCGCATGGCGATCTACTACCTGACCCAGACGCACATCGCCGCGGCGGAGCGCTTCGAGGAGGCCCGCGACCTCGCCAAGGCGGTGGAGACCTACGGCGCGGCGCTGGAGCTGACCCCCGAATACCCCGACATCCATTTCCGCGTCGGGGCGCTGTACGAGAAGTTCTCCCTCAGTCTGGAGGCGATCGAGGCCTACCGGCGGGCCCTCGCCATCCACCCGGATTATCTGGAGGCCCGCGTGCGGGTCGCCTTCCTGCTGCTGGAGACGGGTCAGAAGGACGAGGCGCTGCGCGAGCTCTCCGCCGCGCGCGACCTGTCGATCCGGGCGATCGAGGAGCCGTTCCGGAAGGCGTCCGACGCCCTGGCGCGCGGCGAGGCGCGGGAGGCCGAAATCTGGTTCCGCGAGGCGTTCCAGCGCCGGCCGGAGTCGTTCGCGTTCCATTACCGCCGCGCCCTGGGCGCCCTCAAGGACGGGCGGATGGAGCAGGCGGCGGACGACTTCCGCCTGGCGATCCAGTTCAACCCCAACTTCGCCGACGTGCAGAACTACCTGGGGGTCTGCTGCGGCGAGCTCGACCGGTGGGAGGAGGCGATCGCTTCGTTCCGCAAGGCCCTCGAGCTCAACCCCGAATATCCGTTCGCGCGCCTCAATCTCGGGTTCGCCCTGGCGGAGGCCGGTCTGGAGCGGGACGCCGCCGAGGAGCTTCGCGCCGTCCTGCAGCGCGACCCCAACAACCAGGCGGCCGCCACCAAGCTCGAGGAGCTGAGCGCGCCCAAGAAGGAGAAGAGCCGCGTCGGAGGGGAGACCCGTGCCTGAGGGGCTGCGGATAAGGAGCGCCGGGCTGACCGACGTCGGCCGCAAGCGGAGCGGCAATGAGGACTCCTTCGCCATCGTCTCGGATCTGGGACTGTTCGTGGTCGCCGACGGCATGGGCGGCCACGCCGCCGGCGAGGTCGCGTCGCGCCTCGCGGTCGAGTCGATCGAGCGTCACATCTCCGGCAGCGACCCCCGCAAGGAGCCGACCATTCCCGCCTCCTTCCGCACCACCCGCCCGGAGGAGTCGGGGCTGCCGGCGCCGGCGCGCCGGGTGCTCAACGCCATCCGGCTTGCCAACCAGGAGATCGTCCGCGCGGTGCGCCGCAACACCAGCCAGCGCGGCATGGGGACCACGGTGGTGATCGCCTACGTCCACGAGGGACGCGCCTTCGTCGGCTCGGTCGGCGACAGCCGCGCGTACCTGGTGCGCGGCGGCGCGATCCGCCAGCTGACCTCCGATCACACCTTCGTCAGCGAGCAGGTGCGTGCCGGCACCCTGACCCTCGCCGAGGCCCGCCAGCATCCGGCGCGCAACATCCTGACCCGCGCCGTCGGCAGCCAGGAGGAGGTCGAGGCCGACATGATCGTCCACGACCTGCAGCCGGGTGACGCCCTCCTGCTGTGTTCCGACGGCCTCACGACGATGGTGGACGACGCGACCATTCTCCGGGCCGTGGAGACCGCCGCCGACGACGTCGAGAGGGCCTGCAGGACCCTGGTCGATCTCGCCAACGAGCACGGCGGCGACGACAACGTCACCGTCATCCTGCTGCGGGCGATCGCCGGATAGGAGACCCGCGTCCCTCCCGGCGCGGTCGTCCCGGGCGCGACCACGCGCCCTTGCCGCTCCGGCCGCGCTCCCGTAGACTTAGGAGCCGGTCCGGGTATTCCGTCGGGCCCGACGCAATACCCGGACAGGCCTAGGCCGCTGCCCCTCGGAGATTCGCGCCGATGCGCCTTTTCCCCACGTTCGCCCTGCTCGCCGCCCTGGCGGGTCTGGCCTGCTCCGCGCAGACGAGCGCCGGGAAGGAGCTGAAGGACGCGCCGGGGGCCGGGACGACGCCGGGGGCCGGGACGACACCGGGGACCGGGGGCGGTCCCGGCGCCGGCGGGCGGCTGCTCCGGGTCGGCGCCGCGCCGGTCCAGGTCCGGACCGTCACCTACACCATCGACGCGCTCGGGTCGATCGAGGCGGAGCAGGAGGTGCAGGTGGTCGCCGGCGTCGAGGGAATCGTCACCAGCCTCAGCTTCCGCGAGGGGGACGAGGTGACCCCCGACACGGTCCTGGCGACCATCGACCCGGACCGCTTCCGCGTCGTCGCGGAACGGGCGCGGGCGGCGTTCGAGAAGGCCGAGGCGGAGCACCGGCAGGCGGCGGCCGACCTGGCGCGGCGCGAGACCCTGTCGCGGGAGTCCCCGCCGCTGATTTCCGAGGAGGACGTCCAGCGGGCCCGGCAGGACGCGGAACGGCTGCGGGCCGCGGCCGCCGAGGCCCGGGCCCAGTTCGAGCTGGCGCGGATCGACCGGGAGCGCAGCATCGTCCGGCCGCTGGTCCCGGGAATCATCAACAGCCGGACCGTCGACATCGGGCAGCACGTGGAGAACAGCGCGGTGATGGCGACGCTGGTGGACACCCGCCGCCTCAACCTGCGATTCCGGGTCTCGGAGCAGGAATCGACGCGCCTGCGCGGCGGCGCGACCGTGCGCTTCACCACCGCCTCCCTCCCGGGCCGCACCTTCAACGCGCGGGTGTTCCACGTCGCCTCCGGCGCCGACCCCGCGACCCGCATGGTCGTGTGTCTCGCCCGCATCGAGAGGGACGGGAAGACGCTCAAGCCCGGGTTCTTCGCCGAGGTGCACGCCGACGTGGAGAGCCGCAAGGACGCCATCGTCGTCCCCGAGCGTGCGGTGCAGCCGACGGAGCGGGGCTTCGTCACCTTCGAGGTCCGTGACGGTCGCGCCGTCCTGCGGCAGGTCAGCCTCGGTCTGCGGACCGGCGACGGCGGGGTCGAGATCCTGACCGGTCTCGAAGCCGGCGCCGTGGTCGTGACCGACGGCGGCGACGTCCTCAGGGACGGCTCGCCGGTCGAGGTCGTGGCGGACGACGGCGGGGCGGGGGCGACCCGGTGACCCTTTCCGATCTGGCGATCAAGAAGCACGTCTTCTCCTGGATGCTGATGGCCGCCCTGATCGTCTTCGGCGGCATCGGCTTCAGCCGTCTCGGCGTCAGCCAGAACCCGGACGTCGATTTCCCGGTGATCAACGTCTCGATGACCCTCGAGGGGGCTTCCCCCGAAGTGATCGAGTCGGACGTCGTCGAGCCGCTGGAGGACGCGGTCACGACCATCGAGGGGGTCCGTTCGATCGCCTCGACCAGCCGCCAGGGCCGGGCCAGCATCACCGTCGAGTTCGACCTGAAGCGCAACATCGACCTGGCGCTGCAGGACGTCCAGACCCGGGTCGCGCAGGCGGCGCGCGACCTGCCGCGCGAGGTCGACCCGCCGGTCATCAGGAAGACCAACCCCGAGGATCAGCCGATCATGTGGCTGAACCTGTCGGGGGACCGCGACCCGCGCGACCTGGCCGACTACGTCCGCAACGTCCTCAAGGACCAGTTCCAGACCCTGCCCGGCGTCGGCGAGGTGTTCCTGGGAGGCTATCTCGAGCGCAACGTTCGCGTGTGGCTGGACGGCCGCCGGATGGAGGCCTTCGACCTGACCGCGGAGGACGTCACCGCCGCCATCCAGCGCCAGCACATCGAGGTCCCGGCGGGGCGGATCGAGACCGCCGACCGGGAGATGAACGTGCGCGCCGAAGGGGAGGCCCCCGACATCGCGTCGTTCGGCCGGCTGGTGGTGGCGGTGCGCGACGGGGCGCCGGTCCGGCTTCAGGATATCGCGGTGGTGGAGGACGGCCAGGAGGACCGGCGCCGCATCGCCCGCTCGATGGGACGGCCGGCCCTCGGGTTCGGCATCAAGAAGCAGCGCGGCTCGAACGCGGTCGAGGTGGCCCAGGCGGTGCGCGCCAGGATGGAGCAGGTCCGCCCCAACCTCCCGGAGGGGCTCACGCTCGGGGTCAACTACGACGGCACGGTGTTCATCGAGGAGGCGGTCCGGGAGATCGAGTTCGCGCTGATCCTGGCCGCCATCCTGACCGGGATCGTCTGCTGGATCTTCCTCGGGTCCTGGTCCTCCACGGTCAACGTGCTGCTGGCGATCCCGACCTCGATCATCGGCACCTTCATCTGTCTCTACTTTTTCGGCTTCACCCTGAACACCTTCACCCTGCTCGGGCTGTCGCTGTCGGTCGGCATCGTCGTCGACGACGCGATCATGGTCCTGGAGAACATCTACCGCCACCGCGAGTCGGGGAAGCCCAGACTCCAGGCCGCGATCGTCGGAGCGCGCGAGATCACCTTCGCGGCGATGGCCGCGACCGCGGCGATCGTGGCGATCTTCCTGCCGGTCGCCTTCATGAAGGGCATCATCGGGCGCTACTTCTTCGAATTCGGCGTGACCATCTCCATCGCCGTCCTCCTGTCGCTCCTGGAGGCGCTCACCCTGACGCCGATGCGCTGCTCGCAGTTCCTCGAGGTGGAGCGCACCGGCCGCGTGGGGGCCGCCATGGACCGGCTGTTCGCGCGGCTGGCGGCGGCCTACCGCGGGGCCCTGGAGCCGTCGCTGCGGCACCGCTGGCGCGTGCTGACCGCCGCGGTCGTCATCTTCGCGGCCTCGCTCGCCATCCTGCCCTTCATGCGCCGCGAGTTCGTGCCGTCGCAGGACCAGAGCCGCTTCTTCATGCGGATGCAGACCCCCGTCGGCTCCTCGGTCGACTACACCGACGGGATGCTGCGGCGCGCCGAGGCGTTCCTGATGTCGCGTCCCGAGGTGGAGCGGTACTTCGGGGTCGTCGGCGGCTTCGGCGGTGGCGAGGTCAACACCGCCATGACCTTCGTGACCCTCAAGTCGCCGAGGGAGCGCCCGATCGACCCCGAAACCGGCCGGCGGCTGTCGGCGCAGGATTTCATGGCCCTCGCCCGCCGCACGCTCAACGCCATCCCGGGTCTCAAGGCGATCCCGCAGGACCCGTCCCAGCAGGGGTTCAGCGCCTCGCGCGGCTTCCCCGTCGAGGTCTCGATCCGCGGCCCCGAGTGGGACCGCCTCGCCGCCTACGCCGACACGATCATGGAGCGGATGCGGCAGACCGGGCTGGTGGTGGACGTCGACAGCGACTACCAGGTCGGCATGCCGGAGGTGAAGATCCTGCCCGACCGGCAGAAGGCCGCCGACCTGGGAATCAGCATGGAGACCATTGGCGGCACGGTCAACACCTTGATCGGCGGCGCGCGGGTGGCGCGCTTCAAGGACGCCGGTCGGCGCTACGACATCCGGGTGCGCCTCCTGGCCGAGCAACGCTCCCAGCCGGACGACATCCGCCGGCTGCTGGTGCGCACCGCGTCCGGGCGCACCATGCAGCTCGGGGATCTCGTGACCATCGTCGAGAAGCCGACGCTGCAGACGATCACCCACCAGGACCGCCAGCGGGCCATCGGCATCTTCGCCAACGTCGCGCCGGGGGCGTCGCAGGCGACGATCCTGGAGCGCACGCGCGCCATCGGCCGGGAGGTCCTGCCGGAGGGGTACCAGATCGTCCTGTCGGGTTCGGCGCAGGTGTTCGAGGAATCGTTCCAGTCGCTGATCTTCGCGCTGGTGCTCGGGCTGGTGGTCGCCTACATGGTGCTGGCGTCGCAGTTCAACTCGTTCATCCACCCGTTCACGGTCCTCCTGGCGCTGCCGTTCTCGGTGACCGGGGCCCTCATCGCCCTCGTGGCGTTCGACCAGTCGCTCAACATCTACTCGATGATCGGTCTTATCTTATTGATGGGGATCGCCAAGAAGAACTCCATCATCCTGGTCGATTTCACCAACCAGATCCGCGACCGCGGGACGCCGGCCATGGGGGCGCTCCTCGAGGCCTGTCCGATCCGCCTCCGGCCCATCATGATGACCACGGTCTCGACCATCGCGGGGGCGATCCCCTCGGCGCTCGCCATCGGCCCCGGGGCGGAGACCCGCGTCCCGATGGCCCTCGGCGTCATCGGCGGGATCATCGTCTCCACCTTCATGACCCTGTTCGTCGTCCCCGCCGCCTACTCGGTCTTCGACGACCTGGCGCGCGCCGTGGCCGCCCGACGGCTTGAGCGGACCGCCTCCCGGTGGTACTCTCTGCCCGGCCAGCCGGACAAACGACGGGAGGTGCCCCATGCTGCCGGTGGGATCGAAGGCGCCCGAATTCCAGGTGAAGGATCACCTCGGTCGTGAGGTGCGGCTCGCGGACTACCGCGGCCGCAACGTGGTGTTGTGGTTCTACCCCAAGGCCGACACCCCCGGGTGAACGCGCGAAGGTTGCGGGTTCCGCGACCTGACGTCCGAGCTCCAGAACAAAAACGTGGTCGTCCTGGGGGCGTCGTTCGACACCGTGCGGGAGAACGCCGACTTCGCGGCGAAGTTCGACTTCCCCTTCCCGCTCCTGTGCGACACCGACCGGTCCGTCGGCATGGCCTACGGGGCGTGCGTCACGCCGACCGACGAGTACCCGAAGCGGATCTCCTACGTGATCGGCCCCGACGGGATCATCCGGCACGCCTTCCCGAAGGTGGACGCCAGGACCCACCCGGCCGAGGTGCTGCGCCTCTTCCCGTGAGCCGGTGAACGAACAGCTGCGCCAGGAACTCTCGTCGCTGCGCATCGACCGGGAGCGCCCGCCCCCGCGTCGTTACCGCTGGCCCTGGTGGGTCGTCGCCGGGGCGGTGCTGGCGGTCGCGGCGGGGCTCCTGCTGCGCGCCCGTCAGGCGTACGGCGGCGTGGAGGTCGAGACCGTGCGCGCCACGGTCGCCGCGGCCGGTCAGGCGCCCGCAGGGGGCGCTCCCATCCTGTCGGCCTCGGGGTACGTGGTGCCGCGCCGCAAGGCGGTGGTCTCGGCCAAGATCCAGGGGCGGCTGGCGGAGCTCAAGGTCGAGGAAGGCAGCCGGGTGCGCGCCGGGGACGTGATCGCCCGCCTGGAGAGCGACGACTACGCCGCCCGCGTGGGACGGGCGCGGGCGACCATCCAGCGGGCCGAGGCCGATCTCGAGGAGCAGCGGCGGCAGCTCCGCCTGGCGCAGGAGCTGGCGCGGCAGCTGGTGGTGTCGGACGACGCGCTCGAGGCGGCGGAGAGCCGGGTGCGGATCGCCGAGGCCGCCCTGTCGCAGGCGGCCGCCGACCTCGCGCTGGCGGAAGCCGAGTTCCGCGACACCCTGATCCGCGCGCCGTTCGACGGCGTGGTGCTCCGGAAGATGGCCGAGGTGGGCGAGAGCGTGGCGCCGATCCCGCCGGGGGTCAACCTGTCGACCTCGTCCGGGGCGATCGTCGCCCTCGCCGACCTCGACAGCCTCGAGGTCGAGGCCGACATCGGCGAATCCAACGTCTCCCGCCTCGCGCCGGAGCAGCCGGCGGAGGTGGTGGTGGAGGCGTTCGCCGATCGCCGCTATCGGGGCGTCCTGCGGCAGATCATCCCGACCGCCGACCGGACCAAGGCGACGGTCCAGGTCAAAGTCACCATCGTGGATCGCGACGCCCTGCTGAAGCCGGAGATGACCGCCCGCGTCACCTTCGTCGAGCCGGAGCCCGCCGGGGCGGCCGCCGCCCCACCGGCCCCGGCGGTCATGGTGCCGCAGGAGGCGATCACCGAGCGCGACGGGCGTTCGATCGTCTTCGAGGTGCGCGACGGCCGGGCCCGTCTCCGCCCGGTGGTCACCGGCGGCGCGCGCGGCGGTCAGGTGGTGGTGCGCGAGGGGCTGGCGGGGTTCGAGACCCTGGTGGCCCGCCCGCCGGACGCGCTCCGGGACGGCGACCCGGTCCGGCCCGCACGGCCGGCTTCGGAGAAAGCGGCCGGCACCTCCTGATCGGCGCCACCTGATATAGGATGGCGCCCCGCATCCGGGACCGGGGGACGTCTGTGGCGCTCGTCGACATCCATCAGCTGAGAAAGGTCTACCAGCGGGACAGCCAGCAGATCCCCGTCCTCGAGGGGATCACCGTCCAGGTCCCCGGGGGGGAGTTTCTCGCCCTCATGGGGCCGTCGGGGTCGGGCAAGACCACCCTCCTGAACCTGATTGCCGGCATCGACCGCCCGACCTCCGGCCGCGTCACTGTGGCGGGGACCGATCTGTCGACCCTCTCCGAGAGCGCGCTGGCCCGCTGGCGCAGCCGGACCATCGGCTTCATCTTCCAGTTCTACAACCTGATTCCGGTCCTGACCGCGGTCGAGAACGTCGAGCTGCCGCTCCTTCTGGCGCCGTTGTCGAAGAAGGAACGGCGGGAGCGCGCGCTGACCGCCCTGAAGGTCGTCGGTCTGGCCGATCGGGCGAGGCACTACCCGCGGCAGCTGTCGGGCGGGCAGGAGCAGCGGGTCGCCATCGCGCGGGCCATCGTCGCCGACCCGCCCCTGCTCGTGGCCGACGAGCCGACCGGCGATCTGGACGCCCGGAGCGCCGAGGAGATCCTGGCCCTCCTGGAGACCCTCAACCGCGAGTTCCGGAAGACCATCGTCATGGTGACCCACGACCCGCGCGCCTCGGGCCGCGCGCACGTGCAGCGCCACCTCGACAAGGGCGTCCTGAGCGCCTGAGGACCCAGCCCCCGGCCGACGCGTCATGCGCTTCCTCCCCTTCATCCTCAAGCACCTCCGGAAAAACTGGCTGCGGACCGGCAGCACCGTGCTGGCGATGGCGGCCTGCATCTTCCTGTTCTGCACGCTGCAGACCTTCCTGCGGGCGGTCACCTGGAACCTGCAAAGCGCCAACGCCTCCCGGCTGGTGACCCGCCACGCCGTCAGCCTGGTGTACAACCTGCCGCTCGCCTACCGCGAGCGGATCGCCGGCGTGCCCGGTGTCCGCCGGGTGGCCGCGGCCAACTGGTTCGGAGGCACCCGCCGGGCGGGGGATTTCCGGGACTTCTTCCCCAACCTGGCGATCGAGGCCGAGCCGTATCTGGCGATGTACCCGGAGCTCATCCTGAAGGACGAAGAGCGGCGCGCCTTTCTCGAGGACCTCCGGGGATGCATCGTCGGCCGGAAGACCGCGGAGCGGTTCGGCTGGAAGCCCGGCGACACCTTCCAGATGGAGAGCTTCATTCCTCCGTACCGGATCGGGCGTCCGTTCGAGTTCGTGGTCCGCGGCATCTTCGACACCGACGAGCGGCGCTATCCCGGGACCGACCTGACCCTGATGTTCTTCCACTGGAAGCACCTGCACGAGTCGACCGGGCAGCGGGTCGGGGTCGGGACCTACACGATCGAGATCGACGACCCGACGCGGGCGCCGGCGATGAGCCGGGCCATCGACGCGTTGTTCGAGAACAGCGAGTTCCAGACCCGCACCGAGACCGAGGCGGCCTTCCGGGCGGGGTTCGTCTCCATGGCGGGAAACCTGGCGCTCCTGCTCAACAGCGTCGCCCTGGCGGTCATGTTCACCATCCTGCTGGTCACCGCCAACACCATGAGCATGGCGGTGCGCGAGCGGCGCACCGAGATCGCCGTCCTCAAGACCCTGGGCTTTCCGAGCGCCCTGGTGATGGGGCTGATCCTGGCCGAGTCGGCGGCCCTCGGGGTCCTGGGCGGCGGCCTCGGCGTCGGTCTGGGCTCGGTGGCGGTGCGCGCCCTGCCGTACCTGCCGTTCATCGGCGACGCGGTGCGCGGCTTCCCGGAGCTGGGGATGCCCCTCCCGATCGCGGCCCTCGGATTCGTCGTGGCGGTGCTGATGGGGCTGGCGGCGGGGTTCGTGCCGGCCTTCCTCGCCTACCGCTCCCGGATCACCGAGATGCTGAGGCAGGTCTGATGGCGCTCCCCCTGACCTACAACGTCCGCAATCTCCTGGTGCGCTGGAAGGTGACGCTCCTGGCGATCGGCGGGATCGCGCTGGTGGTGGCGGTGTTCGTCATCCTCCTCGCCATGGCGAGCGGCTTCCGGCTGGCGCTCCGGGCGACCGGCGCGGAGGACAACGCCATCGTGGTGCAGCGCGGCTCCGGGTCGGAGCTGACCTCCTGGATCGACACCGAGGACGGCACGGTCATCGTCGTCGACCCGCGCATCGCCCGCGGCGCCGACGGGCAGCCGCTGGCTTCGCCGGAGATCGTGGTCGTGGTCAATCTGCCGAAAAAGTCGGACGGCCAGACGACCAACGTCACACTGCGGGGGGTGACCCCGCGCGCCTTCGAGGTGCGCCGGGGGGTGCGCGTGGTGCGGGGCCGCCCCCTCACGCCGGGGCTCAACGAGTTCATCGTCGGCCGGCGGATCGAGGAGCGGATCCGCGGTCTCGACCCCGGCGCGCGGGTGCGGCTGCAGGGGCGCGAGTGGACCATCGCCGGCGTCTTCGAGGCCGGCGGCGGCGCGTTCGAGAGCGAGATCTGGGGCGACCGGGAGGCGATGGCGGAGCCGTTCCGGCGACGCGGAGGCCAGAACTCACTCACCGCGCGGCTCGCCGACCCCCGCAGCCTCGAGTCGTTCGACAAGGACCTGCAGGCGAACCCGCAGATGCAGGTGCGGGCGGTCTCCGAGCGCGGCTATTATGAAGAGCAGTCCGGCCCGGTCGCCGGCCCGCTCATGGGGCTGGCCCTGTTCGTCGCCCTGGTGATGGGGACCGGCGCGGTGTTCGGGGCGATGAACACCATGTACGCCATCGTCTCGGCCCGCACCCGGGAGGTCGGCACGCTGCGGGCGCTCGGCTTCTCCCGCCACAGCATCCTGATCGCCTTCGTGGTGGAGTCGGTCGGGATCGCCTTCGCGGGCGGCCTGCTCGGCTGCCTGCTGTCCCTGCCGATGAATGGCTTCGTGGCCGGGACCGGCAACACCGCCGGCTTCGCCGAGCTGGCCTGGGCCTTCCGCATCACCCCCCGCGACCTCGCGGCGGGGTTGACGTTCGCCGTGGTCATGGGGCTCCTCGGCGGTCTCCTCCCCGCCGCCCGCGCCGCACGCCTCCGGATCACCGAGGCGCTGCGGGAGGGATAGCCGGCCCGGTCCGGGCCTCTCCCGCTCGGACTTTCCGGTCGGACCTTCCCCGCTCAGACCTTCAGGGTCGCCTGCCCCGGCTTCCAGTTGGCGGGACAGAGCTCGCCGGTCTGGAACGCCTGCAGGACGCGCAGCGTCTCGTCCACGCTCCGGCCGACGCCGAGGTTGTGGACCACCTGGTATTGCAGGATCCCCTTCGGGTCGACGATGAACAGCCCCCGCAGGGCGATCCCCTGCTCCTCCATCAGGACGCCGTAGCGGCGGCTGACGTCCTTGGTGATGTCCGAGGCGAGCGGGAAGTTGAGCTTGCCGAGGCCGCCCTGATCGCGCGGCGTCTTGATCCAGGCGCGGTGCACGAACTTGGAGTCGATGCTGACCCCGACGACGTCGGCGCCGACGGCGCGGAACTTCTCGACCGCGTCCGAGAAGGCCAGGATCTCGGTCGGGCAGACGAAGGTGAAGTCCAGGGGATAGAAGAACAGCACGAGCCAGCGGCTGCGGAAGTCGGCCAGCGACACGTCCTGGTCGAGCTTTTCGAGGTTCTTCGTGGACGGCATGCGGAACTCCGGGGCAGCCTGGCCGACCCGGGCGGTGACGGTCGAGACGTGCTCGGTCATGCGCTCTCTCCTTCGCCACGCTGCGGCAGACCGCAGGCGGCGCAATAACCCACGAGTTCGAGGTGAACGGCGGTAAGACTGAAAGGTGCGGTTGCGAGATCCGCGATCCGGTCGCTCCGGCGCGGGACGTCGAAATCGTCGATGCGGCCGCAGCCGAGGCAGCGGGTGTGATCGTGTTCGTCCACCCGCGCGTCGTAGCGCGCGGGGCCGGGCGCCTGCGCCAGGCGCGACGCCAGCCCGGCGCGCACCAGGACGTCGAGGGTCCGGTAGACGGTCGCCAGGGACAGGTCCGGGAGACGCCGCTTCAGGGACGCGTGCAGATCCTCGGCGGTCGGATGATCGTGCCGGGCCGCGAGAGCGCCGTGGATGGCGCGGCGCTGCCGCGTCGTCCGTCCGCCCCGCGCCCGCAGGCGCGACCCGATCCAGCCGTCCCCCTGTTCGCCCGTCCGCATCCCGGTCTCCACCGAAGCGCGGCAGAGTACGGGAGTATGGCGACACTGTCAAGAGCGATTTTCGTTAATTGTACAAGACTATGCGAATCAGTAGCTTGGATGGCCAGCGTGGAACGGGGTCAGGCGGACCTGCGGCGGGGACCCGCAGCCGCCGTGGCAGGTGCCTCGGAACGATTCAGCCGGCAGGCGCGCGCCACGCCGTCGCGATAGAGCAGCCACAGATCGAGGGTGCGCGCCAGCACCCGGCGCACCCGCTCCGCGGCCCTTTCCGTGGTCGCATGATCGAGGACCATCTTCCAGGCCATCTTGCGGTGACCGGTCTCGACCATGTGGTGCGCCCGCTTCAGATCGAGAAACCGGGGATCGACGCCGTAGCAGCGCACCAGGGCGTTCTGCCTGAGCTCCTCCTCGATGTCGACCGGGTCCTCGGGCTCGGTGGCCTCGATCCGCCGGCGGTCGAGGACGCTCCCCTCGACGAAGATGGTCACCAGCGCCGCCCCCTCGAGCCACGGACGGCGGGTGGTGACCGTGTCGATCCAGGCGCGGTAGGCGGCCGCCTCCGGAAGCAGCTCGATCCCGGTGAAGCGGGCCCGGGGGAACCCCAGCCCTTCCATCATCACCAGGAAGAGCTCCGGGTGCGGCACTCCCCT
Source organism: Candidatus Polarisedimenticolia bacterium (assembly GCA_050747445.1). Classification (GTDB taxonomy): domain Bacteria; phylum Acidobacteriota; class Polarisedimenticolia; order Gp22-AA2; family Gp22-AA2; genus JBOGOE01. The sequence continues at coordinate 13,262 of JBOGOE010000073.1, forward strand.
GCTCAGCTTGCCGGTCTCTTCTTCATAGATGTTTTCCGCGAGATCCTGCCGCACCTCCGGGTGCGGGCAGCGGGCGTGGACGCGGCTCAGCAGCACCGGGAAATCGCGCACGTAGACGTCGAACTCCTGCTGGAAATGGAGCAGCAGCTGGGCGCGCGTCGCCTTCCCCTCGTTGAAGTGGGGCCAGGCCCAGTGGTTCTTCCGATCCATCACGCGGAGCAGGTCTTCCTGGAGCCCCGCCGTCAGGCTGGTCATCCTCAGGTCCTCCGCCGACCCGCTCCAAAATGGCGTCCCGTCACCGCGGAGTCAAGCCGCGGGGGGTGCTTCACCGGCTGGCGGCTCTTCCGCGGGCGGACTCTCGTCGCCCGGTTCCTCCTCCGCCGGCGGTTCCTCCTCCGCCGGCTCCCAGTCCTCCGGCAGCGGCGGCGCGTCCTCGGATTCCCCCTCCGGCGACGCCGGAGCGCCGGGCTCCCCGGGCGCCGGCCGGCTCGCGGGGGCCCCTGCGTCGCCGGAATCGCCCGGGGTCGGGGCCGCGTCGAGATCGACGGGGGGCGGAATCTGGAACGGCACGCCGGGCGCGGGGGTCGGCTCCACCGTCGGCGGCGGCGCGGGACGGCGGCCCGCCTTGAGACCCTTCGGCGCCTCCTGCCCGATCGGGGGAACGATCATCCCGGCGGGGGGAACGATGACGAAGCGCTCCCCCGGGACCAGCGAGCGGTACACCTCGCGGGCGACACCGGCCTCGAGATGGAGGACCAGCCGCACCCCGCCGCGGCCGCCGCGGCGCAGCGCGGCTTCGTACGCGCGCCGCAGGAAATTGCGGAGCCCGGCCGCGAGGCGGCCGGCCCCGCCCTCGCCCCGTCCGGCGATCTGCACGACGACCGGCTGCTGGAAGCGGAGATCGAAGGCCGCGGGAGGCTCCGGGGGCAGGACGTCGGCCGCGTTCTCGTCCGCCGCCCCCGCCTCGATCTGCTCCGGTGTCAGGGGGTCGAGGCGCGGGTCGTCCTCCTTCTCCCGCAGGCTGACGATCGCCGCGAGACGCGCCGGGTCGGGGCCCTTGCCGGCGACCCCGGGGACCAGACCGCGGGTTTCCACGCCGGGCAGAGGGATGGTGCGCAGGTCCATCCCCATCAGCGCGTAGCGCAGGGTCCGCGTCTCCAGATCCAGGACGACGTACGGCTTGCGCGTGCGCGCCAGGGACAGCTCGGTCTCCAGAAGCGCCACCCGGCGGCGCGCCGCGTCGAGATCGGCGCGCGTCCCCGCTGGACGGGCGCCGGGCGCGGCCGACGCGGGCGGCGCCGCCGGCATCAGGAGGGCCGGCAGCAGGAGCACCGGCAGCAGAAGCGCCGGCCGGAGACCGGGTTCAGTAGATGTAGACATGCGTCCCGATCCGGGCGGTGCGGTAGACCGACTCGAGGTCGGCGTCCCCGAGCCGCACGCAGCCGTGGGTGATGCTCAGTCCCAGCGCCCGCTGGTACAGCGTTCCGTGAATGAGGTACCCGTCCCCCAGATCCATGGCGTAGGCCCCCAGCTCCATCGGCGCCATGCGCTCGGCGATGCCGCGCGGGATCGGCTCGCCGACCTCCAGGAAGGCCCAGTCCGGTTTGATCCAGACCGGGTTCGGGTGCTTGGCGCGGATGACGAACTCGCCGCGTGGCGTGTCGAACACCCACATCCTCTTGCGCACCGGGTCGGACAGGGCCCGGCCGCTGCCGGTCGAGCAGATCGCCTGGAGCGCCGGGCGGTCGTCCTTCATGACGCTCAGGAGATTCCTGCCGGTGTCGATCATCAGGTAGGTGCCGCGCGGCCGCAGGGACCGGATGGACGACTCGAGGGCGGCGGCGCGCCGCTCGAGCGCCGCCAGCTCCCGTGTCTCGGCGCCGGCGAGCGGGGTCGCATCGGGAGGCGGCGGTCCTTCGGACCGCCACCCGCTCCAGATCCAGACCGCGAGCGCGGCGCCCAGGATCACGGCGGCGACGGCGGGACGGCGGGGAGGATTCACGGCAGGGCCCCCTTCGGGATGGTGCCGACGATGGTCACCGGGGTCCCGACGCGGACCCGCGGCACCAGATCGTCCATGTCCTCGTTGTCGAGCGCCACGCACCCCTGCGTCCAATCGACGCCGCGCCCGCCGCGCCCGTGGATCTCGATCAGCCCGCCGGCCGTCTGGCCCTTCGGAACGCGCCCGGCGCGCTGCAGGCGCTGGAAGTTCGCCCGATCCTCCTCGTTGGGATAGTCCAGCATCAGGGCCCGGTGGTAGCGGGTCCGGCCGGGGCCGCGCACCTCGGTGATCCTGTAGCGCCCCTCGGGCGTCGCCTCGTCCCCCTCCTGCACCTTGTGGGTAATGCCGGAGATGCCGAGGTCCACGTCGTAGGAGGCGATCTCGTCGTCGCCGCGGATCACCAGGAGCTGGCGGCGCAGCTTGTCGACCAGGATGGCCGGCCGCCGGCTCCGCCGGCTCTCGCGCACCGTCTCCTTCACCCAGCGGGCCCAGCGCGAGCGGCGCGGGTCGTTGGCGACCCGCTCGAAGAACGCGTCGACCGATCGGACGGTCGCGACGACCTCGGTCCTGCCACGCTCCAGCGCCTCGACCGATCGCTCGTAGTCCTGCCGCTCCAGCGCCCCTTTCGCCTCCCCGAGCCCGAGCTCGGCGCGCAGCAGCCGTCCACGCGCCTCGTGACGGGGAGGCAGATGGCGCGCCAGCGCCCGCGCCCGGGCGATCGATCCCTCGAGGTCCCGGACGCCCCGTTCGGCGCGCCGGTGGTTGCGGTCGCGGACCGCCGCCGCCTCCAGCGCGCACGACTCGGTCGCGCGCCGCGCCTCCAGGGCCATCTCACGCGCCCGGTCGTAATTGCGCGACAGGGCGTGACGGCGATCCTGGAGACGCAGCTCCGC
>JBOGOE010000074.1:0-19420 GCA_050747445.1 Candidatus Polarisedimenticolia bacterium
GAACTGGTACGCGGGCGGCTTCACATCGCGCTCAGCGCCGAGAGCCGCGCGCACGTGGACGCCTTTCACGCCGCAGCCCTCGAGGCAGGCGGGATCGACAACGGCGCCCCGGGCTGCGGTGGTACCACCCCGACTACTACGGCGGCTATGCCCTCGATCCCGACGGCAACAACATCGAGGCGGTCTGCCTGAAGGGGGGAGGATCGAAGCCCGACCGGTGAGCCACCGGTCGACCGGGTCGGAGGGGGTGCGCGCCGATCTAGACGCGCACCCCCTTCCACTTCCCGCGCCGGAACAGCGCGATCCCGACCGCGCCGGCGGCCACCTCGGAGATCACGATCGCCCACCAGACCCCGGTCTCGCGTCCCATGAGCCGGATGGCCAGGACGTAGGCCAGGGGGATTTCGAGCGCCCAGTAGCAGGCGAAGTTGATCTTCGTCGGGGTGAGGGTGTCGCCCGCGCCATTGAACGCCTGGGGCATGACCAGCCCCCAGGCGTAGGCGATGTAGCCGTACGACACGATGCGCAGGCAGTCCGCGCCGGGTCCGATCACCGCCGGATCCGAGGTGAAGAGACGCACCAGCCGCTCGCTGAAGGGGACGTAGACGAGGCACACCAGCCCCATGAACGCCATGGTGACGAAGCCCGCGATCCAGGCCGCGCGCTCGGCGCGGTCGGGCTTGCCGGCGCCGAGGTTCTGCCCGACCAGGGTCGCCGCGGCGTTGGACAGGCCCCAGGCCGGCATCATGGTGAAGACGACGATGCGCACGGCGATGGTGTACCCGGCCACCACCTCGCTGCCGAAGTGCGCGGCGATGCGCACCAGTCCGATCCAGGACGACGTGGCGATGACGAACTGCCCGATGCCGCCCAGCGAGGTGCGCACGAGCCGCCCCATGACCTCGGCGCGCCATCGCACCTGCCCCGCCGTCACGCGGATGTGCTTCGCGCCCCGGAACAGCACCCAGAGCTGGACGAGCACGCCCAGCCCGCGGCCGGCGTTGTTGCCGATGGCGGCCCCTTCGATCCCCAGCGCCGGAACCGGTCCCCACCCGAAGATGAGCAGCGGGTCCAGGACGATATTCAGGCCGTTCGCCAGCCACAGCACGCGCATCGCGATGGCGGCGTCCCCGGCGCCTCGGAAGATCGCGTTGATGATGAAGATCAGCATGACCACCAGGTTCCCGCCCAACTCCCACGCCGCGTAGCGATAGCCGTGCGCCAGGCTCCAGGCGTCGGCGCCCATGAGCGCGAGGATCTCCCTCGAGAAGAACAGCCCGGCGATCGAGAAAGGCACCGACGCCACGACGCCGACGAAGATGGCCTGGACGGCGGTGTCGGCCGCCGCCGCGGGGTTCTTCTCGCCGATCCGGCGCGCCACCAGGGCGGTGGTCCCCATCGACAAGCCGATGGAGACGGCGTAGACCAGGGTGAGCACCGACTCGGTGAGACCGACCGTCGCCACCGCCGAGGCGCCGAGCGTCGAGACGAAGTAGACGTCGACGACGGCGAAGACCGACTCCAGCACCATCTCGAGCATCATCGGAACGGAGAGCAGGAGGATGGCGCGGCGCAGGCTTCCCTTGGTGTAGTCCATCTCGGTGCCGCGCACGGCCGCGGCCAGGTCGCGAAGCAGCGCCCGGAGCGGGTAGGCGTGCCGTGCTTCGCCTCTGAGATGGTCGGTGCCGTTCATGGAACCCCCCTGCCCGATCAGGATGCAGGGGCGCGACGGTCGAGTCTTGGCGGCCGGCCTGCGGAACCCGGGTGGGAGCGTGAATCTTAGGTCAAGCCCGGCAGGAAACGAAAGAACCCCGGTCCGACCCGCATCCCCATGGTGATGCTGTCGGGGAGGGTCTCGACGATCAGGAACGAGACGACTCCGTGCATGACGCCGAGGACGATCAGGTTCCGGGTCCGGCGGTAGAGCCAGCAGGAGAGCGCCCCGGCGCCGAAGGTGGCGATGGTGAGGAACGGGTTCGGCAGGTGGAGCAGGGCGAAGATCGCGCTGGCGGCCCACAACGGTGCGTCGCGGCGCCCGGGGAGAAGCTCTCCGAACCGGAGGTAGTAGACGGCCAGCAGGCCGTATTGCTGCAGGCTGCCCCAGACGATGCCGTCCCTCAGGGTGCGGGGCCAGAGGGCGAGGGGCGGAAAGTCGAGGCTGCCGAGCAGGGCCCCGGCTCCGAGCAGGAGGAGGCCGAGGGTCATCGTCGCCAGGAAGGCGTCGCGGGCCGCGGCGCCGAGGTTGTCCACCCGGAGGCCGATATCGGCCGGACGCTCCCCGGCGCGGAGATGGGCGGCGATACCGATGCCGGCATACAGCAGGACGCAGAGGGTGAAGTCCCCCCTGAAAGTGCTTCCCCAGCCCCAGATATAGGAGATCAGGAGCCCCGTCATCGCCGCGAGCTCCGCCAGCGGTCTGACGGCAGACGGTCGTTGCATGTACCCCAAGATGTTCCTATCTTGGAAGGAGGGCAACCGGATGGCTCCTCGGAGCCCCGTTGCCGGGGGGACCATGGCCCTTTCGACGCTCAAGTATTCGCTCACCCGCGCCCCGGCGGACATCCAGTACGCCCTGATCCTCACCCTGATCATGAGCCTCGGGGGGGCGCTGGTTCTCGCCTCGATACCGGTCGGGCTGTTCGACAAGGCCTCGGCGGTGGTCAGCTTCGGCCTGCTGCTCCTGCCGTATCTGCTGTTCACGTCGCGGCATTTCCTGGAGTGGCTCCGCGAGCGGACCGCGAAGAGCCGGTTTGCCTTTCCGGCGATGCTGCTGGCGGTTTACGTCCTGTACGGACTCGGACCCGGCCGGCTGCGGATCCCGGAGTCGCTCCTGATCCCGGCCTATCTCGGATTTCCGATCCTGTTCGCCTCCCTCGCCGCCAGGCGGGGCGATCGGCCGAACCGCTACGATCTGCTCGCCATCGCCTTCCTCTACCTGCCGATCGAGATGGCCGCCCTCGCCCGCGCCTGGCGGCCGGCCGAAGCCGGCATCCCGTCGCCGTCGCATCCGTTCAGCCAGCTGCTCGGCATGAACCTCGCCCTGTTCTGCTTCATGGCGGTCCGCCCGCTCGCGGGGATCGGGTTCACCTTCCGGCTGCAGAAACGGGACGTCGTGCAGGCGCTGATCGCCTTCGCGTGGTTCTTTCCCGTCGCCCTGGTGTTCGGGACGATGACCGGCTTCGTGCCGTTCGAGCCGCATCTCCCGGACCCCGCCCTCGTCCTTCCGGTGGTCCTGGGGGTCAGTCTGATGGTGGCGCTGCCGGAAGAGGTCCTGTTCCGGGGACTGCTCCAGAACCTGCTGCAGCGCGCCGCCTCGACCCTCCGGGGACGCGTCGCGGCGCTGGTGGTCGCGTCGGTGGTGTTCGGATGCAGCCACCTCAACAACCACCCGCTCTTCGACTGGCGCTATGTGACGATCGCCTCGGTCGCCGGCATCGCCTATGGCACGGTCTACAACCGGACCGGCAAGGTGACCGCCGCGGCGATCACCCACGCGCTCGTCGACGTCGTCTGGAGACTCTGCTTCTGAGATGAAACGCCAGCCGACGGCCCGCTTCGCGGCCGCACTCATGCCACCGGTCCTCCTCGTGCTGCTCGTGCCGGCCTGCGCCGCCACCGGGCCGCCACGGCCGGGGCCGCGGGAGGACGCCACCCCTCTCGATCGCTACGTCGCCGCCGTCGATCCGGCCTATGACTGGGAGCCGGTTCATGACCTCCGGGGCGAGGGGTGCGTCGCGCACGTGCTGAAGCTGACCTCGCAGACCTGGCTCGCCCCCGGCGACGTCGATCGCACCGTGTGGTGGCACTGGCTGACGATCGTGGAGCCCGAGACGATCACGAGCGACATCGCCCTGCTCTACATCCACAGCGGCGGCAACGACGATGCCCCGCCCGACACGATCCGTTCCACCTACGCGCGGATCGCCTCGTCGACCGGCACTGTCGTGGCCGAGTTGAGGATGGTCCCCAACCAGCCGCTGCGGTTCGCCGGGGATCCCGGCTCCCCCCGCAGGGAAGACCGGCTGATCGCCTACGCGTGGGACCGGTTCCTGCGGGGCGGGAATCCGGTCTGGCTGCCCCGGCTGCCGATGACCAAGAGCGTGGTGCGCGCCATGGACACCGTCGCCGCCTACTTCGAGAAGCGGGGCGCGGGCGGGCCGCGCGTCGGCCGCTTCGTCGTCGCCGGCGCCTCGAAGCGGGGCTGGACCACCTGGACCACGGCCGCCGTCGACGATCGGGTCGTGGCGATCATCCCGATGGTGATCGATCTCCTGAACCTGGAGGCGTCCTTCCGGCATCATTTCGACGCCTACGGGTTCTGGGCGCCGGCGATCGCGTCGTACGTCGAGATGGGAATCCCCGGCTGGTTGGGCACGCCGGAGATGCGGCGCCTGCGGGAGATCGTCGATCCGTACGAGTACCGCGCCCGCCTGACGATGCCAAAACTGATCCTCAACGCCACCGGCGACCAGTTCTTCGTCCCCGATTCGTCCCGGCTCTACTTCGACGATCTGCCGGGAGAGAAACATCTGCGCTACGTTCCCAACGCCGACCACTCGATGCGCAAGACCGACGTGGACGGGACCGTGCTGGCGTTCTACCGCTCCATCGTGACCGGCGCGCCGCGTCCCGAGTTCACCTGGACGTTCGAGCCGGACGGGTCGATCCGCGTGCGCACCGGCGGCTCCATGCGACCGGCCGAAGCCCGGCTCTGGCAGGCCGCCAATCCCTCGGCGCGCGACTTCCGCCTCGAGACGCTCGGACCCGCGTGGCGCGGCACCGTCATCGCACTGCAGCCGGACGGCGACTACGTCGCGAGGGCGGCCAGGCCGGTCTCCGGCTGGACGGCGTTCCTCGTCGAGCTGACCTATGGGAGCGGCGACACCCCGCCGCTCAAGCTGACCACAGAGATCCGCGTCCTCCCCGGCGGCTGAGCCGGTCCGGGGAGCGACGCCCGCATCCCTCGCAGGTCGAAGCCCGCGTGCCAGCGCTACGGCTTCGGAGACGGGGGCCCGACCTCGCGCAGCCGCCGCTCGAGGAAGCGGTGCTCGCTCTCGTTCGTCGCCAGCGCCAGCGCCCGCGTATAGCTCTTCGCCGCCTCCGCCGGGGATCCGAGGCGGCGCAGGAGATCGGCCCGCGCGGCATGCAGCAGGTGATAGCCATCGAGATCGCCGGCCGCCGCGAGGCGCTCGACGATCGCGAGCGCCGGTCCCGGACCCTCCACCATCGCGACCGCCACCGCCCGGTTCAGGGACACGACGGGATTGGGTTGCGCGCGTTCGAGGAGGTCGTAGAGGGCGAGGATCCCGCGCCAGTCCGTCTCCCCGGCCCGCGCCGCCCGGCAGTGCGCGGCCGCGATCGCCGCCTGCAGCGCGTACGGGCCGGGACCGCCGCGAAGCGCCTCGTCGACCAGGGGCAGCGCCTCGGCGATCCGGCGTCGATCCCAGAGCCGGCGATCCTGCTCCTCGAGGAGGACCAGATCGCCGGCGTCGTCGAGTCGCGCGGCCCGCCGTGAATCGTGCAGCAGCATGAGCGCCATCAGGGCCGTGGCCTCCGCGGGCGGCCCGGGGGCCAGCAGCGTCCTCAGCAGTCGGCCGAGACGGATGGCTTCGTCGCACAGGTCGCCCCGCACCAGCGGCTCGCCCCGCGTGGCCGCGTACCCTTCGTTGAAGATGAGGTAGATCACCGTCAGGACGGCGTCGAGCCGCCCGGGCATCTCCTCCGCGTCGGGCACCCGGTAGGGGATGCCGGCGTCACGGATCTTCCGCTTGGCGCGCACCAGCCGCTGCGCCATGGTCGCCGGGGGCACGAGAAACGCCCGCGCGATCGCGTCGGTCTCCAGCCCGCCCAGCGTGCGGAGCGTGAGGGCGACCTGCGCCTCGGGCGCCAGGGCGGGGTGGCAGCAGGTGAAGATCAGCCGGAGGCGCTCGTCGGGGATCCCGTCGGGGTCCCCCTCGGCTCCGTCCAGGGTGGCGGCCGGTGCGGAGGCGGCGTGTGCCACGACCTTGGTCTCGAACACCGTCCGGCGCCGGATCCGGTCGATCGCCTTGTGCCGGGCGGTCTGGATGATCCAGGCGCGCGGGGACTCGGGGACGCCATTGGCGCGCCAGTGCTCCACGGCGGCCGCGAACGCTTCCTGCGCCGCCTCTTCGGCCGCGTCGAAGTCGCCGACCTGCCGGATCAGGGCGGCGACGATGCGGCCCCAGTCGGAGCGATAGACGGCGTCGACCGCCGCCGAGGCGTCGGGGGGCATGCCCCATGATAAAAAACTTCCGCCGAACTGTCGATCCGGGGGACCGCCGGTCGTCTCACACTCGGAGGAGGAACACCCCATGTCGTACGCTATGGAGACGCCGGTCCGGGGCCGAAGGGAACGATCGTGTGCGGCACCTTCCGGCTTACGGAGGCCATGCTGCGAATGGACAGGATCGACATCAGGACGCTGAAGCAAGCGTACGAGGGACGGTCGCGATGAAATACATGCTGCTCGTCTACATGGACGAACAGGCGCTGGGCGAAGCCGGGCGGCGGCAGTGTTACGAGGAGTCGGCGCGGTTCGCGCACGAGATCCGGGCGAACTACCTGGCCGCCTCCCCGCTGCAGCCGACCTCGACGGCGACGAGCGTCCGGGTACGGGACGGCAAGAGCCTCGTCACCGACGGCCCGTTCGCGGAGACGCGTGAGCAACTCGCCGGCTACTTCCTCATCGAGGCCCGGGATCTCGACGAAGCGATTGGCATCGCCGCGCGCATCCCGGCGGGACGCTGGGGCACCGTCGAGGTCCGGCCGGTGCTCGAGATCGCCGGCCTGCCGGCCTGAGGACTCCCCAGGTCCGAGCCTCCCCGGCGTCCCCGGACCAGGGGACCGATCGCGACCGGATTGCCCGGGTCGCGGCTCCACTCGTACCAGCCTGGATCGTAGACGCTGAGGCGCTGCCACCCGAGGACCCAGGCATCCCAGAAGGCGAGGCTCGCCCGCCAGCCGGTGCCGCTCGAGCTCGGCGTCGGGAACCAGCTTCCAGAGCGGCGGACGCTCGATCCGGTTCGTATCGAAGTGGATCGCCCCCGGGATGTGGGCCCGGCGGTGGTCGCGGGCCCCGCTGCCCCGGCGTTCCCGATGCGGGCCAGGCCGATGGGGACGGCGACCGTGTCGGCGACGCCTGCGATCCCTGACGGGGCCCCGGCGCTCACCCGTCCCGCGGCGGCCTCCGCCGCCCCGGACGTCGCGCTTGTCTTCGCGTGGCATCCGTTCTACGGTAGGCGGCCCTCCACCGGGTGGCCGGCCGCGTGACGTGGTCGCCCGTCCCGGGGAGCGTGGAGGCACCATGAGCAGGATCAAGGGGACGCTCGTCATCGCGGCCGCATGTCTGGCGTGCGGCGCCGCGGTGGCGCTCGCCGGGGATCAGAAGCCGAAGACCGCGGCGGAGAGGCGGCAGGCGGCGCAGGAGCGGCGCGCGGAGGGCTGGGAGCACTTCCTGGCCGGCTTCGACGGCGACAAGGACGGAAGGGTCTCGAAAGAGGAGCTCCTGGCGAAGCGACCGGGATTCGACATGCTCGACAAGGACGCCGATGGCTTCGTCACCAGGGAGGAGGTCAAGGCTCTCCCGGCGGCCCAGCAGCGCCCCGGCATCACGGGGTTCCTCGACCGCTTCGATGGCGACAAGGATGGCAAGGTGTCGGTCGAGGAGTGGAACGGGAAGCGGGTCAAGGTCTTCGAGCGCGCCGACAGGAACCAGGACGGATCCGTCGACCGGGACGAGTTCGTGACCGGCGGTCGCGAGCTGGGCGGGGCCTAGGAGCCTGTCCGGGAGGTCCGGCGGTCTTGCGGCGGCGCGCGCCACGTGGTTGGATCGGCCGATTGACTCTCCAGGAGGACGGGAATGACGGAACCGGTCGGCAGGGTCGTGTGGATCGGGCGGGTGATCTCGGGTCTCGCCGCGGCGGTCTTCGTGATGAGCGCGTTCATGAAGGTGAAGGGCGGGCCCGAGCTGGACCAGGGGATGGCCCACTTGGGACTGCCCGAGTCGATGGTCGTCCCGCTGGCAATCCTCGAGCTGGCGTGCGTCGTGGTCTACCTGGTCCCGCGCACCTCGGTCACCGGCGCGGTGCTCCTTGCCGGATACATCGGGGGCGCGATCTGCACCCACTGGCGGGCCGGCGATCCGTTCGTCATCCAGATCGCGCTCGGTCTCTTCGTCTGGCTCGGCCTCTACCTGCGGGAGCCCCGCCTGAAGGCGCTCCTTCCGCTGAGACAACCGGGCTAGGACGGGCCACACGGGGCGCGTGTCCGAACGGTCCTCCGCGCCGGCCCTGTTCCCATCTAATTCGAGCACGATGGCGCGCGACCAGCGATGACCGGGCGAGGATCTGGTCCGGGAGGGCCTGGATGATCTCGCCGCCGGCCGGGAATCCCTGGCGGCGCTCCTGGTGGCGGTCGGTGCGCCGCGGCTTCGGCGCGCTGGAATCGACGTCCCCGGGCACCCATTCCAGCCTGCGGAGCATCGGTTGTATCAGCTGCGCACGCTGAGCGACGCCGCTCGCATCCACGCTTTCATGGAGGCCGTGGGACAGGCCGCCAGAAAGGAGCTTCGCCTCTACTTCACGGAAGGGGCGACCGCCGTGTTGAACGGCTGGCGTGCGACGACCATCGATGTGGACATCCTGATGATGCCCGAGGACGACAGGGTCTTCCGGGAGATCCCGAAGTTGAAGGAGAGGCTGGAGATCAATGTCGAGCTGGCCAGTCCGGCCAACTTCATCCCGGAGATCCCCGGGTGGCAGGAGCGCAGCGCGTTCATCGAGCGCCGAGGCAAGGTGAGCGTCCATCACCACGATCTCTACGCGCAGGCCCTGGCGAAGATCGAGCGTGGTCACGCACAGGACGGGACCGACGTGGAGGAGATGATCCGGCGCGGTCTCGTGGACCGCGGCCGGCTGCTGAACTACTTCGAGCTCATCGAGCCGCGCCTGTACCGATACCCGGCCATCGACCCGGCCACGTTCCGCCGGGCGGTCGAACGTGCCTGCGCTCCGGAGGCCGGAATCGGCCCCCGGTGAAGCGATCCATCGTCGGCAGATAGCCCCCGGCCCCGCGACGCAAACGGTCCCACGCCACCCGAACCCGCAGGGGGCGGAGTGGTTGCGGGCGGCTGTCGCGTCGCTCGCTGCGTGGCCGGCCGGCGCGCCCTCCGGGACTTGGAGGCGGGGCCGCCACGGCCTTGAGCCCGGCCGGTGGGGCTGTTCCGGCGCCCGTTTGGCGGGGCGATGCGAGCGATGGTACCCTTCACGCCTGCCTGTTCGAGGGAGTGAGTACGGACCGCCCGCGGGCCAGGCGGCCGCGGGAGCGCCCCCATCGCATGAGCGAACCGGTCATCTGTTTCGGGCAGCAGCCCTGCGGGTTCTTCCCCAAGCGGTTCTTCCACGCCAAGCTGGTGACGGCGCGGCGGCTGCAGCGGGAGATCGGGGGACGGATCGTCTGGTTCTGCCACGACAGCGACCACGATTACCGCGAAACGGCCACCCCGCTCCGGGATCTGAAGACCGGGGAGCTCGCGCGGATCAACTTCGACCACGTGGGGAAGCTGCAGAAGAAGTACACGCCGCTGTACGCCAAGCGGATCCAGGGCGACTGGCAGGAACGGACGGCCCGGCTTCTGCCACGCTTCGTTCCTCCCGCGCTGGTGGACCTGTTCCGGGCCGTCCAGGCGGGCACGGTGGCCGACTTCTGTCTCGACATGTACCGGCGGCTGGGTCACCTGGAAGGCGTGGAGGTCGTCCGTTCGAGCGAACCCGGGCTCCGGGCGAGGGCGGTGGAGGTCGCCGACTTCTATGTCGACGTCCTCCACGAAGGAGAGCTGGTACGGGCCCGCTGCCGCGACGGGAAGCTGACGCTGCACCGGGGCGGCGACGAATATCTGGAGCTTCCCTACGTCGAGCCGGCGAAGGAGACGATCAGCCCGGCGCGGGACACACGGCTGCGCTGGATGCAGTCGGTCGTCCGCTGCACCCACTACGTCGCGGGGGCGGGGGAGGCGCAGTACCTGAAGCGCGAAGAGACGCCGGAGATCACCTTCGTGGCGCGCGAATCCATCGATCGGGCGGACGAGTCCTTCGTGGAGGTCCCGTGAAGGAGGATTCCGGAGCGCCCGCGTCCGCGCCGGCGGCGCGTCGCATCCTGGCGGTCGGCGCCCATCCCGACGACGTCGAGTTCGGGTGCGGCGGCATCCTCGCCAAGGAGGCGGCCCGGGGGCACGCGGTGACGGTGCTGAACCTGTCGCGGGGGGAATCGGCCTCCCGGGGAACGCCGGAGGAGAGGGGAAGGGAGGCCGCGGCCGCGGCTTCCCGGATGGGGGTCCGGCTGGAGTTTCTCGACTTCGAGGGGGACGCGCGGCTGGAGTATCGGCCGCGGAACGCGCTGGAGATCGCCCGCATCATCCGCCGGTGGCAGCCGCACCTGGTGCTCGCCCCGTCGCCGGAGGAGAACCAGCACCCCGACCATGCGAAGGCGGGCCGCCTGACGCGCGACGCGGCGCGGCTGGCCCGCTATGGAGGGCTGAAAGTCCTCGAGCCGCACGCCCCTCACGCCATCGACGCCCTCTGGTTCTACGACATCACCGGGACCGGGAGCGGCACCGCCCTGAGGCACCTCGCCAGGGTGATCGTCGATGTCTCGGACGTGTTCGAGACCTGGAAGGAGGCGATGGCGTGCCACAGGTCGCAGATGGAAACACGCGACTATGTCGATCTGCAGCTGACGCGCGCCCGGCTCCTGGGCGCGGAGATCGGCGTCTCGTACGCCATGGCCCTCTGGGCCAATGACCCGATCCGTCTCGAGGGGATCACCGATCTGCAGGGAACGGGGCGGCGGTTTTGAGCGACCGACCGCTGCGTCTGGCGATCACCTGCTACCCGTCGGTCGGCGGCAGCGGCATCCTCGCGTCGCAGCTCGGGGAGCAGCTGGCGCGGCGGGGGCACCAGGTGCATTGCGTCGCCTACGAGCGGCCGTTCCGCCTCGACACCGCCGTTCCCGGCGTCTTCTTCCACCCGGTGAACGTCAACGAGTACGACCTCTTCAAGTATCCCGATTACACGCTGCCGCTGTCGGTGAAGCTGGCCGAAGTCAGCCGTCGCTTCGATCTCGACCTGCTGCACGCCCACTACGCGGTGCCCCACGCCATCGCCGCCTGCCTGGCGCGGCGGATGCTCGGGAGCGAAGGCCCCCGGCTGATCACCACGCTGCACGGCACCGACACGACGCTGATCGGCAGGGACCCGGCCTATCAGCCGGTCATCCGGCACGCCATCGAGGAGTCCGGCGGGGTGACCGCGGTCTCCGGGTTCCTGCGCGACGAAACCCGGCGGACCTTTGGCGTCACCGGCGAGATCCGGGTGATCCATAATTTTTTCGCGCCCGTCCCGCCGGCCCGGACGCGGCGGCAGGTGCGTGACGCCCTGGGGATCGGTGATCGGTTCCTGGTCCTGCACATGTCGAATCTGAGGGCGGGCAAGCGGATCGATCATCTGTTGCAGGTCATCGCCGCCTCCCGGCGCCGCGACCGGATCCATCTGCTGATCCTGGCCGGGGGGGATTTCGCTCCCCACCGGCCGCGGGTCGAGGCGCTGGGGATCCGGGACCGGGTCACGGTGCTGGACTCGGTCCCGGACGTGGAGAACTATCTCAACGCCGCCGACCTTGGGCTGTACACCTCGGATTACGAGAGTTTCGGGCTGAGCATCCTGGAGAGCATGTTCCACCGCCACCCGGTCCTGGCGACCCGCGCCGGCGGCGTCCCGGAGGTGGTCCTCGACGGCGAGACCGGCTTCCTGCCGGCGCCGGGAGACATCGGCGGCTTCGTCGAGAAGCTGGACGCCCTCGCGGAGGATCCGGAGCGTTCCCGGGAGATGGGGGAGCGGGGGTACGAGCGGGCGCGCGCCCTGTTCTCGGCCGGGCGCATCGTCGATCAGTACGTGGACTTCTACCGCGAGGTGCTCGCGCGTTGAGACCCTCCCCGAGGTGTCTGACGGGAATCCTCCTGGGCTGGACGGCGATCGCGCCGCTCCCGGCCCTCGCCCCTCCCCGGCCCGACGCGGCCGAGATCCAGCTCGGCCTGAAGAAGCTGCAGGTCCTGGCGAGCGTGCTGTACGTCGCGGCCCACCCCGACGACGAGAACACCCGTCTGATCGCCACCCTGGCCCGGGGACGGCTGGCGGACGCCGCCTACCTGTCCTTGACCCGGGGGGACGGCGGGCAGAACCTGATCGGCCCGGAGATCGGCGCGGTCCTCGGCATCATCCGGTCCCAGGAGCTGCTGGCGGCGCGCCGGATCGACGGCGGCCGGCAGTACTTCACCCGGGCGATCGACTTCGGATTCTCCAAGAACCCGGAGGAGACCCTGCGGTTCTGGGACCGGGACGAGGTGCTCTCCGACATGGTGCGGATCGTCCGGGAGTTCCAGCCCGACGTGGTGATCACCCGGTTCCCCGCCGGCACCCGCGCGACCCACGGCCACCACACCGCCTCCGCCCTGCTGGCCCGGGAGGCGTTCGCGGCGGCGGCCGATCCGCAACGCTTCCCCGGCCAGCTCGATCGGCTGGAGGTGTGGCGGCCGCGGCGGATTCTCTGGAACACCTCGCGCTGGTTCTACGACAAGGACGCCGGGTTCAACCCGGAGAACCTGCTGACCGTCGATACGGGGGCGTGGAGCCCCCTTCTCGGGGAATCGTTCGCCGAGCTCGCGGCGCGCAGCCGCAGCCTGCACCGCAGCCAGGGGTTCGGCTCGGGCGGCACCCGTGGGGAGGTGCTGGAATACCTGGAGCACGTGGACGGTGAGCCGGCCCGCCGCGATCTGTTCGAAGGAATCGACACGACCTGGGGCCGGATCGCGGGCGGGTCCGCCATCGGGACCCTGCTCGAGCGCGCCTACGGGGCGTTCGATCCCGAGGAACCCTCCGGCGTCGTGCCGACTCTCCTCGAGGCGCGCGCGAAGATCGCGGCGCTGCCCGCCGGCCGCTGGAGGACCGCCAAGCTGGAGGAGCTGGAGCGGACCATCGCCGCCTGCCTCGGGTTGTACCTCGAGGCGGCGGCGGAGGGCGCCGCCGCCGTGCCGGGGGATCGGCTGAAGATCACCCTCGAGGCCGCCAGCCGATCGCCCTTCCCGGTGAGGCTGGCGCGGATCGCGGTTCCCGCGGCCGGAGCCGGGGACTCCCCGCAAAGCGATCTGGGTGGGGGCGCCCGGTTCGAAAAAGCGCTGGAGGTGACGCTGCCCGCCGATCTCCCCGATTCGCAACCCTACTGGCTGCGGGCCGCCGGAAGCCCGGGGATGTTCCGGGTCGACGACCCGGGGCTCATCGGACTCCCGGAAAACCCTCCGGCCCTGACGGCGGTCTTCGCCCTCGAGGTGGGCGGCGCGCCCTTCCTGGTCGAGCGGCCGGTGGTCTTCAAATGGACCGACCCGGCGCGCGGCGAGCGGTACCGGCCGTTCGAGGTGGTCCCCGCGGTCGCGGTCGATCTCTCCGAACGGGTGTTCGTTTTTCCGGACACGGCGCCGCGTGCCGTCACCGTCAGGGTTCGCGCCGGCCGGGCGGAGGTCGCGGGGGCCGTCCGCCTGGAGACCCCCCCGGGCTGGCGGATCGCCCCTCCGTCGAGGGAGTTCCGTCTGGCCCGGAAGGACGAGGAGCAGGCGTTCCGGTTCGAGATCCATCCCCCCGGGTCCCCCGCGACGGGGGTGGTGCGGGCGGTCGCGACGGCGGGCGGCCGGCGGTACGACCGGGGCGTGGCCCACATCGAGCACGATCACCTTCCGATCCAGGTCCACCTGCCGGCGGCCGAGGCCCGGGTGGTCCGGCTCGAATTGCAGCGCAAGGGACGGACGATCGGCTATCTCCAGGGGGCGGGGGATCAGATCCCGGCCGGCCTGCGGCAGATTGGTTACACGGTGATCGAGCTCGAAGAGGACGATCTGGTTCCCGACCGCCTCGCGCGGTTCGACGCCGTCATCCTGGGGGTGAGGGTCTTCAACACGCTGGAGTGGCTGCGGCTGCACCAGGCGGCGTTGTTCGACTACGCGAAGGCGGGTGGGACCCTCATCGTGCAGTACAACACCGGCCACGATCTCCACGTCGGCGCGGTGGCTCCCTATCCGCTGACCATCGGCCGCGAGCGGGTCGCCGAGGAGGATGCCGCCGTCCGGTTCCTGCTGCCGGGTCATCCCGCGCTCAACGTTCCCAACCGGATCACCGCGGCCGACTTCGAGGGGTGGGTCCAGGAGCGCGGTCTCTACTTCGCCGGCGACTGGGGCGCGCCGTTCGAGGCGGTCCTCTCCAGCAACGATCGGGGGGAGCCGCCGCGGGACGGGGGTCTGCTGATCGCCCGGCACGGCGCCGGCTTCTTCGTCTATACCGGTTACTCGTGGTTCCGGCAGATCCCGGCGGGGGTGCCGGGCGCCTACCGCCTGCTCGCCAACCTGATCGCGCTGGGTCGATCCCCCGCCGGGCCGCCTCCCGATGCCGATCGACCGCGATAAGGAGCGGCGGATCGCGGAGGACACCCCGCCCTTCCCGGGGTCCTGGGCCCGGGTGTACGCCGCGGTCCTCGGATTCCTGGGGTTCCTGGTGCTCCTGTTCCACCTGTTCACCCGCCACTACCGATGAGCCTCCTCGACGTCACCGTCCTCTTCGGCACCCTCCTCGCCATCGCCGCCTACGGGATCTGGAAGACGCGCGGCAGCCGCGATCTGGAGGGGTATTTCCGGGGCGATCACGCCATGCGGTGGGGGACCATCGGGCTGTCGGTGATGGCGACGCAGGCCAGCGCCATCACCTTTCTCTCGACACCGGGGCTCGCCTACGAGCAGGGGATGGCGTTCGTGCAGAACTACCTGGGGCTCCCCATCGCTCTGGTGATCGTCTCGGCGGTGTTCATCCCGCTCTATTACCGGTTCGGGGTCTATACCGCGTACGAATACCTGGAGCGCCGGTTCGATCTCAAGACCCGCGAGCTGGGCGCCCTCCTGTTCCTGATCCAGCGGGGTCTCTCCGCCGGGATCACCATCTACGCCCCCTCCATCATCCTGTCGACGCTGATCGGATGGGATCTCGACGCCACCATCTTCCTGATGGGCGTCCTGGTCGTGATCTACACGGTGAGCGGCGGGACGAAGGCGGTGAGCCTGACCCAAAAGCACCAGATGGCCGTCATCCTGGTGGGAATGGTGGTGGCGTTCGTCCTGATCGTCACGGAGCTGTCCCGGGAGATCCCCTTGCCCCGGGCCCTGGAGGTGGCGGGGAAGATGGGGCGTCTCGAGGTCATCAGCTTCTCCCTCGATTACAGCACTCGCTACACCTTCTGGTCGGGAATCCTCGGCGGGTTCTTCCTGGCGTTGTCCTACTTCGGCACCGATCAGTCCCAGGTGGCGCGCTATCTCTCCGGCGAGTCGGTGACCCAGAGCCGCCTCGGCCTGATGTTCAACGCCGTGCTCAAGGTGCCGATGCAGTTCTTCATCCTGTTCACCGGCGTGATGGTGTTTCTCTTCTATCAGTTCGTGCAGCCGCCCATCCTGTTCAAGCGCTCGGCGATGCAGGTGGTCCGCGAGTCCCTCCGCGCGCCGGAGATGGAGGAGCTCGAGGCCCGCTATGCCGCCGCCTTCCGGGAGAAGCGGGACGGAGTCCGCGAGCTGGCCGCGGCCCTGGAGGGAGGCGACCGGGACACCGTGACCGCCGCCCAGACCCGGGTGATCGGTCTGGAACGGCGCGCCGGAGACATCCGCGCGGAGGCCAAACGGCTGGTGGTCGAAGTGGACCCCGCGATGGAGGTCAAGGACTCCGACTACGTCTTCCTGACCTTCATCCTGCACCACCTGCCCCGCGGCGTGGTCGGGCTGCTGATCGCGGTGATCTTCTGCGCCTCGATGTCCTCGACCTCGTCGGAGCTCAACGCCCTCGGCTCGACCAGCACCGTCGATCTGTACCGGCGGCTCGTCCGGCCCCGGGAGAGCGAGCGTCATTACGTTCTGGCGTCGAAGGCGCTGACCGCCTTCTGGGGGGTGGTGGCGATCGGCTTCGCCCTCACCGCGGCCCTGGTGGAGAACCTGATCGAGGCGGTGAACATCCTGGGGTCGCTGTTCTACGGCACCATCCTGGGAATGTTCCTGACCGCGTTCCTGCTGAAGCGGGTGCGCGGGACCGCCGTCTTCATGGCGGCGCTCCTGGCCGAAACCACGGTGATCGCGCTCTATCTCACCACCGACACGGGGTATCTCTGGTACAACCTGATCGGCTGCGGTCTGGTCCTGGCGCTCGGGTCCCTGTTCCAGACCGTGCTTCCCGGCGACCCGGTTGCCCCCGGGGGCGGTCGGCGCTAGGATGACGGCCTGCCCGTGGACCAGGGAGCCCGTCACGCGGCCCGCCGCCAGGCGCGGGGCCGGAGGAGGACCGATGAAACGCCCGATCCGATCGCTGTCTTTCGTGTTGCTCTGCGGCGCCCTGGCGGCCATCCCCGTCCAGGCGGGCGCCGCAGCCGAAGGGAAGAAGAAGCAGGCGGTCAGGAGCGACTTCACGAGCGACCTGATCGCCAACCTGAACCGGGTCGGCAAGCAGCTGATCTCCCTGGCCGAGGCGACACCGGCCGATAAGTTCGCGTGGCGCCCGAACGACGACGTGCGCCGGATGAGCGAGATCTACATGCACGTGGTCGGTCCGAACATGCTGATTCCCGCCCGGCTCGGCGCAGCCCCACCCAGGACGGTGACGATCCCCGAGAAACCGTTCGAGCTGTTCCACAAGTGGGAGACCGAGGTCACGACCAAGGAGGCGGTCGTCGCCCGGCTCAGGGAGTCGTTCGAGTACGCCTCCGAGGCGGTCAAGACCATCCCATCGTCGGATCTCGACACCGAGGTCGACGTCTTCGGTTTCCCCGCGTCCAAGCGGGCCTATCTCCTCATCCTGATGAGCCATGCCCACGAGCACCTGGGACAGGCGGTCGCCTATGCCCGCACCGTCGGCGTCGTGCCCCCGTGGAGCGCCCCGTCGCCGGCCGCCGCGGGTGGCGGTGAATGAACCCGGTTCAGTCTCCACTTTCTGCTTCAGGAGGACGTATGAAGAGAGCCGTCGTTGCCGTTGCGATCGGAACGTTTCTGGCGCCGTCGGCCTTCGCCGATCTCACCCTTCCCCGGGTGAGCCCGAAGGCGACCGTCATGCAGACGGTCGGGTTGACCGACGTCACCATCATGTACAACCGCCCGGGTGTGAAGGGGCGCGTCATCTGGGGGGGC
The DNA here is from genome assembly GCA_050747445.1 of Candidatus Polarisedimenticolia bacterium. Classification (GTDB taxonomy): domain Bacteria; phylum Acidobacteriota; class Polarisedimenticolia; order Gp22-AA2; family Gp22-AA2; genus JBOGOE01. The sequence continues at coordinate 17,267 of JBOGOE010000074.1, forward strand.
CTGGTCCCGTACGATGAAGTGTGGCGGACGGGCGCGAACGAGGCGACCTCCATCACCTTCAGCCAGGCCGTGAAAATCAACGGCCAGCCGCTCCCGGCGGGCGCCTACAGCGTCCACACCATCCCCGGCAAGACCGCCTGGACGGTCATTTTCAACAAGGCGGCGGCGCAGTGGGGGAGCTACGAGTACGACGCCGCCAAGGACGCCCTCCGGATCAAGGTGGAGCCAAAGACGGTGGCGCACCAGGAATGGATGTCCTTCTCCTTTCCGGAGGTGTCCCAGGACGCCGCGACCGTCGAGCTGGCGTGGGAAAAGCTGCGGATCCCCTTCCGGATCGAGACCGAAACCACGACCCAGGCGCTGGCCAACATCCGGGAGGCGCTGGCGGGGGAGGTGAAGGACTGGGAGACCCCCTACAGCGCGGCGAGTTTCTCGTTCAGCGCCAAGCTGGACAACCGCGCCGACGCGATGAAGTGGATCGACCAGTCGATCGCCCTCGAGGAGACCTACTGGAACCTCCGGTTGAAGGCCTCCATGCTGGAGCGGGAGGGGAAGAAAAAGGACGCGGTCGCCGTCGCCGAGAAGGCGGTGAAGCTCGGCAGGGAGAACAAGGACCCCGTCACCGAAATTGCGAAGACCGAGAAGCTGATCGCCGAATGGAAGACCGCCGGCGGAAAGTAGCCTGAGCCGTCAGGACCCGGGGCGGCCGGCCTCCGGTCACCGCCCCGGGCGCGTTCCCCGCTCGGGCACGAAGGCGTTCTGGAACACGTAGTCGGCGATGCGCCGCCCCTGGGCGATCGCCTCCGTCTTGTCGAACGACCAGTGGATGCCGAGATAGATGCGGCTCTGGCCGTTCTCCTCCTCGGCCTGGGACAGGGAGGCGAAGGTGCGGGGGATCAGCGGTCGCACGTTCCCGCCGTTGTCGCGGGTCACTCCGTTGAACTCGTCCGACACGAAGGTGAAGGGGATGTCGTCGGTGCCGTAGAAGTTGCGCAGCGTCTGGAACAGCGCCCCGCCGAACCCGGCGTGACCGGACGGATAGGCCGGGAAGGGCGGCGTGAAGTTCACCGTCACGGCGTTGCTGGCCGGCGCCCCGAGCGGCGTGTAGGTCGGGTCGCCGGCGGTATCGGGGTTGCCGTCGCCCGCGCCCGTCGGACCGGTCCCCGGATCGGATTCGCGGATGCCGGTCACCGGACGCCAGAACTTGTAGTGGTACTTCGACTCCCAGATGGCGATGCCGGCGTCGGCCATCGCCATGTTGGCCAGCGCGAGAAGTCGGGCCGTCCCGGCGACGTCGGTTCCCATCGCCTCGGCGATCTGCATGACGATCTGGTTGTAGAGCCGCGGCGGGGCGCACAGGCTGGGGGTCCCGTCGTAGGCCCAGTAGAGACCCGCGATCGTCTGGTCCGGCGTCCGTTCCGTCGGCGTGACGATGCCGTCGCCCCCCAGGCGCTTCACCTCGTTGTAGGCGGCCGCGTACTCGGGGCTGGAGAGGGCCGGCGGGGGCGGCACCCGGAACTGGTCCGCCGACTGCAGGACGAACGGCCGGACCTCGCCCCAGCGCGCCCCCAGGGCGAGTGGCAGCAGGCTGATCGGGTCCTGCCGCCAGACTCCGGGGTCGGGGCCGGGGAAGTAGTCGATGCCGAGCCGCGCCTCGGGGATCTCCGAGCCGTCGTGGGCCCGCGCGGCCAGGACCGCGGCGGCGGCGCGGCGCCCCAATTCGATCCCCTTGCTCCTTGGGACCCCGTGCATCAGCTTCCCGAGGTCCTCCGCCAAGTGGGCGTCGCAGGCCTCCTCCTGCGAGGGAAACAGCACCACGAGCGTATCGTGCGCCGCCTGCGCCATGGCCGCCTCGACGCTGGTGTCGCGCGATGCCCGGGGGATCCCGTGCTCGCTGCGATAGCCGCCGGCGACCGCGTTGACCGCCTCGAACACGGCGACCTGCACGATGGCGATCGCCCGGCTGGCGCGCCCCGGTCCCATCTGCTCCCCGAACACCCGGTCCTCGCCCGGGGTCACGGGGGTGTGGTCGAGACCGCTGGAGTCGATGGCGATCTCGTTCCAGTGACGCAGCATCTCCATGCCGCGCGTCGGGCGATGCTCCGCCGATCGTCCGGGGGCGGACGCCTCGGCGGCCAGCGCCAAGGCGACACC
>JBOGOE010000075.1:0-3275 GCA_050747445.1 Candidatus Polarisedimenticolia bacterium
GCTCTGCGGCGGGCGGAGCGGGCTCGGCAGGAGCGGGCTCCGGGGCGGTCTCGGGCACCGGTTTCGGGTGCTTTCTGACGTCGCCCGACAGCCGCTTCACCTCGACGCGGCGGTTCTTCTCTTTCCCTTCGTCGGTGTCGTTGTCGGCGACGAAGTTGACGGCGCCGTACCCCTTGATGACCAGCCGCTTCCGATCGACGCCCTGCTGCACCAGCCACTCGCGCACCACCTCGGCGCGGCGGGTGGCCACCTGCCGGTTGGCGGCGGCGCCGCCGCTCTTGTCGGTGTACACCCCGATCTCGACCGTCAGATCGGTCCAGTAGTTGAGCGCCTCCAGGAGAAGGCTCAGCCAGGCGTCGCTGCCGGGATAGAGCTCCGCGCCCTCGAGGAACTTGACGTTCTGGACGATCTGCGGCTCCTCCTTGTCGAGACGGACCCGCGGGCAGCCCTCCTTGTCGACGCGCCCCCCCTTCGGAGTGTCGGCGCACTGGTCGATCCCGTCCAGCACCTTGTCGCCGTCGGTGTCGGTCGGGCATCCCCTGGCGTCCACCTTCGCCCCCTCGGGGGTCAGCGGGCACTCGTCCACGCCATCGAAGACCCGGTCGTTGTCGCTGTCGTGCGGGCAGCCCGCGGTGTCCTTGTCCGGGGCGTCCACGAAGGCCCCCTTCGGGGTGTCGGGGCAGCGGTCGATGCCGTCGAACACGGTGTCGCCGTCGCTGTCGAGCGGGCAGCCGTCCGCCCTGACGATCGCCCCCTTGGGAGTCTCGGCGCACTTGTCGGCGCCGTCCGGCACGCCGTCGGCGTCGGTGTCGAGCGGGCAGCCGACCTCGTCCACCGGCCAGCCGCGCGGCGTGTCGGCGCACTTGTCGATCCCTTCCATGATGCCGTCCACGTCGAGATCCCACGGGCAGCCGTTGCGCGTATCGACCAGCGCCCCCTTGGGTGTGTCGGGGCACTTGTCATTGAGATCGAGGATGCCGTCGCCGTCGCTGTCACCCGGCCGCCCGCCGCCGAACACCCAGGTGAGACCCACGTTCAGGTGCTCGTCGTGGTAGATGTCCGTCGGCGCGTACTGGGTCTCGAACTCGGCGCGGAACGCCATGTGAGGGGTCAGCCGCACGCGGACGCCGCCCCCCACGTTCACCACGACCGAGGTGTCGTTCCCCGTCTGGCTCCTGGTCAGCCGGGGATTGGCCGTGAAGGTCTGGACGCCGGCACCGAACAGGGCATACGGCTTGAACCTCCGCCGGACGTTGCGGGGGTTGATCAGCAGGCGCGCGGTGATCGAGTCGGACGTGAACGTCCGTGCCGGATTGGCGAAGAACACCGTCGGGTCCGCGAGCAGCGTGCTCGCCTGGCCGTCCGACTGCAGGGCGACATCGTCGTCGTGCAGGTACTGGACTTCGAGCTCGTAGGAGGGATGGAAGTTCCAGCCGAGGCGCAGCCCGGCGTGGCTGGGATTCTCGATCTTCATTTCGTCGGCGGCGAAGGTGCCGCCGAAGAGAAACCCGAGCTCCCAGGAGTTCTTGCGCTCCTCGGCACGGGCCCGCCCCGTCGAGAGCGCGGTGACCGACAGCAGCGCCAGCAGCGCCAGGAACGCCCGGCCCCTGTTCATTCTCGGTTGGCTCCGAATCCTTCAGGCGAGTCCGGCGCGGTCGCCCGCCCGATCGCGGCACGACGCGCGGCAGCGCCCCGAAGTGCAAGCACGTTGTGAAAAAGCGGCGCATGCTAGCACACGGTTTTTCGGAGTGTCAACGACCGGTGCCGGCTCCGGGGCCGCCGGATGCGGGTTCCATGCAGCGCGGGGGGGTGTGCTATTCTGAAACGCCAGCCCCCATCCGCTGCGGGAACGCGAGGTCCTGCGAGGTGCGTGAAGCGGAAGTCGCCCGATCCCGGCCCACGTTCAGGAGGCGGTTGCTGTTCGCCTCCGCCCTGTTCACCGGGCTCTTCGTCGCCGATCTGTTCACGGTCGGCCACCTGGCGTTCCGGGACCTGAGCCACCGGGTGATCGACGAGGCGTTCACCGCGTCGCTCCGGTCCCTCGAGGTGCCGCCACCCCCCGCCTTTCCCACGGACGCCCCTGAGGAGCCCGGGGCGCCCGTATTCCCCGAGTGCGCCCCCCCGGGTGAGCCGCAGAGCTTCCCCGCCGGCGTCCCCTGTCGGTCCGCTCCCGCTCCTTCCGATCCGGGGTCGAATATCTTCCGCAAGCTGACCTACCGGTGGGAACGGATCGTCTTCGACCTCAAGGGGCGGCCGATCTGGCGCGAGTCCGGCCGGAGGAGCCGGGTGGAGGGGGAGCCTCCGGCCCCGGCGCCGAACCCGTGGCACCCGATCGGGGGGGACACCTGGGAGGTCGGCGGCGAGCCGCGCGCGGTCATCGCCATGCGCCAGCAGGCCGGCCCGGGCGGAGACCTGGTGCGCGAGGTGGGAATCCCGGCGGAGCTGATCGATCAGGAACTCGCCGACCTGCAGCGCGAGCTCCAGCGGAAGCTCTGGATCGGCGCCGGCGTCGCCGTCCTCATCCTGCTCGTGGCGTTCCTCTACGTGCTGCGCCTGCTCCACCGGACGCGGCTCCTCGAGGCGCAGGCGCAGATGGACGATCGTCTCGCCTACGTCGGCGGGCTGGCCGCCGGGCTCGCCCACGAAATCCGCAACCCCCTGAACGTCCTCAGCATCAATCTCCAGATGCTGGAGGAGGAGATCCTGGAGAAGGGGGTCCCCAACCCCGAGGAGACGCGTGAGTACCTCAACACGCTGCAGGGGGAGATCCGGCGTCTCGGCAGCCTCGCGAACAACTTTCTGTCCTACGCCCGCCCCAGCCAGGCGCGTCTCGAGCCGAAGGACCTCAACGGGGTGCTGCGGGAGACCTGCCGGCTCGTGCAGCCCGATTTCGAGCGCAAGGGGCTGCGGCTGACGCAGGACCTCTCTCCCTACCTGCCGCCGGTCGATCTCGACGAGGCGCAGTTCCGCCAGGCGGTCATGAACGTCCTGCACAACGCCACCCAGATCCTCAAGCCGGGAGGCAGCGTCCTGGTGGAGAGCCGGCTCGGAGCCGGTGGGGAGGCGATCGTCGCCATCCAGGACGACGGTCCGGGGATCAAGCCTGAAGACCGCGGCCGGATCTTCGAGGTGTTCTATTCCGGCCGCCGCGGCGGCACCGGTCTGGGCCTGCCGATCGCCGCCAACATCCTGCAGGCGCACGGCGGGTCGATCCGGGTGGAGGACGCCCCCGGCGGCGGTGCCCGGTTCGTCCTCACCCTGCCGCGGCGGCGCGC
>JBOGOE010000076.1:0-4163 GCA_050747445.1 Candidatus Polarisedimenticolia bacterium
GATCAGAGCGACGCCGGCGGCGCGCGCCCAGCGGCCGCCCGCTCGCGCCGGACGGAGGGCGCTCACGGCAGCCCCCCTTCCTGGGCCAGCCGGAGGAGGGTCGCCACGACCTTGGGATCGTGGCGGCGGCCGGCGTCCTTCCGGATCGCTTCGGCCGCCTGCAGCGCGGCGTCGCGGTCCGGGGTCCCGCCCGGCGTCAGCCGGACGAAGTCCTCGCACACCGCCAGGATGCGCGCCTCGATCGGGGTCGAGGGGGTGTCGCCGCCGAACGGCATCGGCGTGGCGTCGAACCAGTCGGCGGAGTGCAGGATGATCTCGCGCGCCCCCTTGAGGGAGGCGATCGGCGCCAGGAGGCGCTCCGCCGCCATGACCGCGGCGGCGTTCCAGAAGTCGGCCGGCCGCCCCCCGTGCGACGCGCGCCCCGCGAGACGGCCCACTTCGTGCAGCGCCGCGGCCCGCACCAGGAGATCAATCCGTCCCTGTGCCAGACCCAGGGTCTCCGCCAGCGTCCCGGCCAGCTCCGCGACCCGCGTCGAGTGGCCCCGGGTCTCCGGACGCGCGTCCTCCACGGCGCGGATCAGCGCCACCAGCGCGCCCATGTAGCCGTTCTCCATCTCCCGCACCAGGCGCGCGTTCTCGATGGCGACCGCCACCTGGTAGGCGAGGGTCGAGAGAAACTCCAGATCCTGCTCGGTGAACGGCTGCCCCGAATGCTTGTCGCTGACGTTGATCACGCCGACCCGGCGCTGCTGGTAGCGGATCGGATACGAGACCATGAGCGGCGTGCTCATGAAGGAGGAGGTGGCGTATCGCCCGCCGGTGCGCAGTCCCTTCAGATCGCTCTTCTCGATGTCCGCGACCAGCAGCGGCGTCTCGGTCGCCGCGACCCGCCCGGCAATCCCCTCCCCGATCCGCACGCTGGCGCCGTGGGTCTCCTGTTCCGGGATGCCGACCGAGGCCACCAGACGCATGGTGTCGGAGTCCGGCTCGCTGATCAGGACCGAGACGCGACGCGCCTTGAGGTGCTGGGCGATGAGGCGGACCAGGTTGTTGTACAGCTCGTCCATGTCGAGCAGGCCGGTGGTGGCCCGGGCGATCTCGTTGACCGCGGCCAGCCGGGCCACCGTGTCGGTCAGCTCGACGTTGCGCGCCTGGAGGTTCTCCACGAGGAAGCGGTTCTCGCTCGACAGACGGCGCCGCTCGAGGGCGCGCGCCGCGGCGCGCTGCAGGGTCTCGAGGTCGGGCAGGGGCTTGGTCAGGAGGTCGTAGGCGCCGTCCCTGAGGGCCCGGAGCGCCGTGTCCAGGGAGGCGTAGGCGGTGACGACGATCACCTCGGTCCAGGGGGAGAACTGCTTGACCGAGCGGAGCACCTCGATCCCGGAGGTGCCCGGCATCATGATGTCGGTGACCACCAGGTCGTAGGGCCGGGCGCGGAACATCCGGATGGCAGTCTCGCCGTCGTCCGCCTCCTCCACCGCGTACCCCGCCTCCTGGAGCGCCGCGATCAGGAAGCGCCGGACCGGCGGATCGTCGTCGACCACCAGGACGCGCGCCGCGGCCGGACCCGCCGGCACCGCACCCTGCGCCGCCGCCCGGCCCGCCGGAACCCGGATCGCCGCCGCCTCCTCCACCCGTGCGGCGGAAGACGCGATCGCGGCGGAGATCGCCGCTCCCTCGGATCGGGCCCCGGCCGGCGCCGGCATCGACCCGTCCTCGCCATGACGCTGCAGCGAGTAGAACGGCGTCCCGGCGATCAGTCGCCGTTCGAGAAATCCGCGCGCGTGCAGATCCTCCAGGCAGGACTCGACCACGTCGCGCTCGGCGTGCACCCAGAAGCGGGCGATCCCCTCGACCGAGTCCATGGCGCGCGCGTTGCGCTGGAAATAGGCGAGGACCTGCGCGGCGATGCCCGGGCGCGCCGCCTCCGCCGCCGCCCGGTCGCGCTCCGTGATCTCCCGCCGTGCCTCGCCCATGGGAACCGCTCCTCCGACCACCTCTCTTCTGCGAGACCCGTGCCGCGACCGCGGTATTTTTCCCACTCGGGGAAAGCACTGATGCGCGGGCACTTCCCGGGGGTGACGAAACGGTGCTCGGCGCGAGTGACGCTCCGGGTCACCGATCGCGTAGGGATTCGCCCACGCGAGGGCCGGTCAGCCTGCGCCACCGCTGCGCATCGCGGGGGGGGTTCCCCGACGGTAAACGGTCACGCCGGCGGCGGCCGTGGTGTGTTTCCGGGTGGTGTGGGGTTCTTCCGGCGAATGAGGGGCTTTCCCCACAGGGGGCGGCGGCGCCCGGCCCGCAGTGGCCCGAACATAGTGGCGCCGAGAGTGTGGTGAATCGTGCCGAATCGATTGTCGCGCGGGGATTTAGGCGCCTGCGCCCCCCCCGGAGCGGCAGAGCGACGCTACGACCGTGTTTTCAGGTGGTTAGGATGACGGAGGGCGGGAAAACCACACTCTCTGCGCCACTATGTCAGCCTCGAAAGGCGTCCGGATCGATGCCGTGCTTCTTCATCAAATCGTAGAAGTCCTTGCGGTCCTTCCCCGCCAGCCGCGCCGCGGCGGCGACCTTGCCGGCGGCGATCCGGAGCGCCTCGGCAACGTAGCCGCGTTCGAACTCGGCCTTCGCCTTGCGGAAGGTGGGGAACGGCTCCCCCGGTCCGGTGCCGTTGTCGAGCTGCAGGACATCAATGTCCACCACCTCGTCCTTCGCCAGGAGCATCGCCTGCTTGACCCGGTTCTCCAGCTCGCGCACGTTGCCGGGCCAGGGGTGGGCCTTGAGGCGCTCGAGGGCACGCGGTGTGAAACCGTTGATCGCCCGCCCGAGCTCGCGGTCGAACCGGCGGACGAAGTGATCGACCAGCAGCGGGATGTCCTCGCGCCGCTCCCGCAGGGGCGGGAGGGTGACCGGCAGGACGCTGATCCGGTGGAACAGGTCCTCGCGGAAGCGCTTCTCCTCCATCTCCTTCCGGAGATCGCGGTTGGTGGCGGCGACGACCCGCACGTCCACCTGGCGGCTGCGGTTCTCGCCGATGCGGCGCACCTCGCTCTCCTGGAGGACGCGCAGCAGCTTGACCTGGCAGGAGGGATACAGCTCGCCGATCTCGTCGAGAAACAGCGTGCCTCCGTCGGCCTCCTCGAACACACCCTTCTTGTCGCCGTGGGCGCCGGTGTAGGCGCCCCGGGCGTGACCGAACAGCTCGTCCTCCATCAGCGTCTCGGGGATGGCGCCGCAGTTGACGGTGATGAACGGCCGCGCGGCGCGCGGACCGGTGTAGTGGATGGCGCGTGCCACCAGCTCCTTGCCGGTGCCGCTCTCGCCCAGGATCAGGACGGGGATGTCGGTGCGCGCCGCGACCGCGACCAGCTCGAGCACGCGCGCCATGGACGACCCGGCGCCGACGATCAGATCGGTGCGCCTCCGGCCGGGAGGGCCGGCGGGTTCCGCCGCGGTTTCCAGGGCACCGCCCGCGCGAGACATGCCGGCTCGAATATAGGGGTCGGGGTGCGGGCTTTTCCAGCCGGATCGCGGGTTTTCCCCGCCGCGGGCCGGACGCGGCGCTCAACCTTCCGCCGGAGAGCGCGGTCCAGTGGTGGCGTGCCGGGCGTGGCGGCCGCCTTGACGGAATCCGCGCCCGGCATCAGATTGCGCCTGGCCCGCGGCGACGCGCGCCGTCACGATTCCCAGGAGGTCCCGCATGACGATCGCTTACAGAAAGGTCATTCCCGCCGGCGCGGCGCTCGCGTTGTTCCTGGCGCTGCCGTTCGCGGCATCCGAGACGCTCGCCCACCGCGCCGGCCGCCCGCACCGGCATCCGCACCGGGCGCGCTACGTCGTGCGTGTCGGCACCGCGGTCGCCCTGGCGCGGCCGATCGTGATCAACGGGGTGGCGCACGGCACCATCGACTTCGACGTCGACCCGCCGACCACGGAGGTCCGCGTTGACGGCGCGCTGCGCGGCCAGGTGGACGATTTCGATGGCCATCCGAAAAAGCTGATCCTGCGCGCCGGCACCCACCGGATCACCCTGGTGACGCCGGACGGCGAGTCGCTCACGCGCAAGGTGAAAATCGTGGCGGGGCACGAAATCAATCTGAAGCTGGATCTCGAGGAAGCCTCGGACTAGGAGCCTGTCCGGGTAGTGCGTCGGGCCGCGTTCGGAG
>JBOGOE010000077.1:0-3465 GCA_050747445.1 Candidatus Polarisedimenticolia bacterium
TCTCGCGGACGGCGTTGGGGTACCCGCGGGAAACCTGCACGGGCCCGGAGAAGGTTTGCCCTCCGTCGAGGCTGCTCCGGAACATGACCACGCTGCCGGTCCCAGGGAAAAAGTCGAGCCAGAAGAAGTACAGGGCGTCCGTGACCGGATCGACCCAGACGGACGCGCCGAGCGGGACCGGGGCGAAGGACGGCAGGATCTGGAGCAAGGGGAAGGACTCTCCTCCGTCCGTCGATTTGAACAGGAACATGGTCACGTCCGCGAAGAAGGGATTGGAGTTGAATCCGATCGAACTGACGTACAGGCCTCCCTGCCGGTCGGCGGCTGCAATCGGCAGCGAGTTCTCCTCCAGATCCATCGGCGTGGGTATGCGTCCGCCGCTCCAGGAGGCGCCGCCGTCCCGCGTCACCGCGAAATCAATGGTGTCGGTGAAGGTATCGAAGTCGAGGCTCCGCCAGGCAGCCACCCGGTGGGCCGGGTCCAGCGGGTCGACCGCCTGGGCCGTCTCGGTGGCCACGCCCGAGGTATCGCGGTTGACCTGCACGTTGTCGGGGAAGCGGACCGGCGGCGTCGCCACCGGGACCGCGAGCACAGCGGCCAGGGCGACCGCGGAGACCACCATGACCGTTGCCGGTCGCATCACGAGCCGCGGAGTGAAGTCGTTGAGAGGCATGGGCATCCTCCTCAGTCGATGACAGGGTCAACGTCAACGGACGCTTCGTGCGGCGAGTCGTGCGGCAAATCCGGCGAGACGACAGCTGGAAACCAGGGTCGGCTCTGAGATACGCCGAACCGCGGCGATCGTCAATCGCTTTTTCGTGGAGGGACCTGTGAACCGCCGGGGCGGCCAACGAGGATGGCAGCCAGCGCGTCGCACACCTCGTCGACCTGGGTGTCGCTCAGCTCCGGGAACATGGGAAGGGAGACGACCTCGCGCGCGGCGCGCTCCGCGGCCGGGAAGGAGCCTTCGCGCAGACCCATCCAGGCATAGCAGGGTTGCAGATGGAGGGGGATCGGGTAGTGGACGCCGGTCTCGACGCCCCGCTCCCGCAGCTCGGCGCGCACCCGGTCGCGTGGCTCCACGCCGGGGGCGGCGCCCGCGCCACCCGGGCGAGGGCTGGCGTCCGCCGGGATGCGGACGGTGAACTGGTGATAGACGTGGCGCGCATCGGGGTGCTCGCGGGGCAGGACGAGCAGGCCGCGCGTCTCGAGAACGGCCAGACGGTCGCGGTAGAGGGCGGCGATGGCGCGGCGGCGATCGTTCCAGGCCGGGAGGTGGCGGAGCTTGACGCGCAGGATGGCGGCCTGCAGGGCGTCGAGGCGGCCGTTGTAGCCCTCCTCGGCGTGCAGGTACTTCTCGGACTGGCCGTGGTCGCGCAGGCGGCGCACGCGTTGGGCGATGTCAGGGCGGCGCGTGGTGACCATGCCCCCTTCGCCGCAGCCGCCGAGGTTCTTGGTTGGATAGAAGGAGAAGGCGCCGGCGTCGCCAAGCGAGCCGACCGGGCGGCCCCGATGCCGGGCGCCGTGCGCCTGGCAGGCGTCCTCGATCACCGCCCGGCCGCGGGAGCGCGCCATCGCGAGCAGCGGCTCCAGATCGCCCGGCTGGCCGTAGAGGTGCACCGGGACGATGGCCCTGGTGCGCGCCGTCAGGGCCCGCTCCACCCCCGCCGGATCGAGGGCGAACGTCGCCGGGTCGATGTCGGCGAAGACCGGCACGGCGCCGGCCTGCGTGATGGCCTCGGTCGTGGCGATGAACGTCATGGGACTGGTGATGACCTCCGGCGCGGCGGACGGAGCGGTGGGCGAGGCGGCGCGCGACGGGACGGGGTGCGGCCGGGCGGCGTGTGAAGCGCCGGGCGTCACGCGTGCGGATGTCGTGTGGCTGGATTCCACGGCGGCGGATTTTCCGAGGGCCGCCATCAGGGCGAAACGGACGGCGTCGGTGCCGCTGGCGACGGCGATGGCGTGCTCGACGCCGCAGAGGGCCGCGAACCCGCGCTCGAGTTCCTCGACCTCCGGCCCGCCGATGAAGCGGCCGGATGCGAGCACGCCGCGGAGCGCCTCGACGACCTCGCGTTCCAGGATCCGCATCTGCCCTTGCAGGTCCATCTGAGGGATCACGGGGGCTCTCCTGCCGGGTCCGAGGACGACGGCGCCCGGGCGCCCTGCGGCGTGACCGGGCGGCTGGCAAGTGTATCAGGGGGGCAAGGTCCGCGACACGGCGGATCCCAGGGGACCACGGGTCCGGGGAGTCACCGGTCTCGGAGGGGCCACGGGCAGGCGGCGACCGAGGGAGGGGTGCCGTCCGAGGCGGCGCCGCAGGGGCCGCCGCAGACGCTGACCGCGCGGACGAGAGAGCGGAAGACGCGCCCCGGGAGGGGCGCCGCGGCGTCCGCGGCGGTCTCGTCGGTGAGACCGGACGCGAGACAGAGGGCGCCGGTCCCGGCCCCCACGGGGCGTCCCGACTCCTCCTCCCCGTACACCTGGTAGGTCGCGCCGGTGCACGCGAGACCATGCTCGATCCGAAGACCGGGCTCCACGCCCGGCGCGGCCTGGCCCTCCCGGATCTTGAAGAGGATGTCAGCCTGCGGGGCTCGGCGGTGCGGGAGACCGGCCTGATGTGGGTGAACATGCTGCGGGCGTTCCAGGTCGGGAAGGCTCTTACGAGCGACGGAGAGCCGTCGAGTTGGATGCGGCCCTCGCGGGTGGCCTGGGCCCAGGGGAGCTGGCCGGCGTGCCATTTGACGAAGGCTTCGGCTTCCGCCGTGATGTAGAGGTCCTCGTCGCAGCCGGGGTACGTGTGGTCACCTCGTTCGAGTTCCGCCTCCACTCCGTCGGGCCCGCCGTCCTGGCCGGGCCCATCCTCCGGGACGCGACCGACGCCGGGGAGGTCCTCCGCCTCCCCGAGCTCCGCGACGAGCTCATCGACGTGATCGCGGAGCACGCGTTCTCCTGCTCGTCACCGCGGTCGTACGTGGCGATGTTCCATCTGAAGGGGGCGGTGAGCCGGGTGGCCGAGGGCGGGACGGCGTTCGGGAACCGGCAGGCGTCGCACGCGATTACCCTCGATGGCGTGTGGCGGCCCGGCGAGGACTTCGGCGAGCGGGACACCGCTTGGACGAGGAGGTTCTTCGCCTCCCTCGGCCGCTTCCGCGAAGGCGTGTACGTCAACTTCCTCGGCGGCGACGAAGACCCCGACCGGGTCCGCGAGGCGTACGGCGACTCCGTCTACAACCGGCTGGTGGACGTGAAGACCACGTACGACCCCGATAACGTCTTTCACCACAACCAGAACATCCGCCCGGGTTGAGCGATGGTGTGGGCGGTTCCGAGGACCGGCCGCGGGGGACTCTAGGGGCAGGGGGCGCCGGGACGCTCCGTGCCGGAGGCGTCGAGACCGAGGGTGCCGCCGCAGGCGTTGCGGCTGCGGATCAGGTAGAACTCGGTTCCGGGGCCGGGGACGAC
>JBOGOE010000078.1:0-5447 GCA_050747445.1 Candidatus Polarisedimenticolia bacterium
GCTGCGGGAGGCGGCGGCGCTGTTCGGGTGGGCGCGCGATCTCGCGCCGGGGCGGTTCGACGTCCGGATGCGGCTGGCCGACACGCTCCGCCGGCTGGCGCGACCGGCGGAGGCGCTGGTCGAGTACGAGCGGGCGGCGGCCATCGAGCCGCGACGTCCCGAAGGGCACGCCGGACAAGCGGTGCTGCGGCGCCAGGCGTGGGACCACGAGGGGGCGGTGGCGGTCCTCGAAGCGGCCCTCGGACGGGTCGCGCCGGAGGAGCGGCCGGTCCTCCAGCTGACCCTGGGAGAGACGCGGCGGCGCCAGGGGCGGCTGTCGGAGGCGGCCGCCCTGTTCGGCGAGGTGATCGCGGCCCGCCCCGGTGAAGCGCAGGCGCGCGCCGGGCTCGCCCTGGTGGCGGAGGGGCGGGGCGATCTGGCGGGCGCCATCGCCGCCTGGGACGAGTTCCTCCGGCTGCGGGACGGCGACGACCCGGCCCGGCTGCGGCGGCAGGAGCTGCAGGAGCTGCGGGTGTCGATCGCGGCGCTGCAGGACGCGGCCGGAGTGGCGGCGCCGGTCGCGTTGTGGCGCGAGACCGGCCGGCTGCAGGCGATCGCGGGGGATGCGCGGGGGGCGGCGCTGTCGTTCCGCCGGGCGCTGGCTGCGGCGCCGCGGGATCTCGAAGCCCGCCGCGGGCTGGCGCTGGCGCTGCGGGACTCCGGGGAGAGCGACGCGGCGGAGGCCGCGTTCCGGGAGCTCCTCCGGCTGGACCCGCGCGACGCCGCGGCGCACTACGGTCTGGTCGCCCTGGCGCGCCTGCGGGGCAGCCGCGGCGCCGAGCGCGCCGCCTGGCGGGCTCTCCTCGCCGCCCGGCCGGACGAACTGCCGGCCGCCCGCGCCTTCATCGCCTTCCTGCGGCATCGGTTCGGGCCGGGGGAAGCGGCGCGGGAAGCCGATCGGCTGGACGTCCCGGAGGGCGCGGCGAGGGAGCGGCTGCGGGCGCTGTTGTTCCACGCCGCATCCCGCCCGCGGGAGGCGGCCGCGGCGCTCTATGAGGCGCTGCGCGCCGACCCCACCGATCCGTGGACCGTGGAGGTGGCCACCGAGGTCCTCCAGGAGGACGCGTCACTGCTGCAGGGGTTGATCGAGCGGTTCCGGAGGGAGCCCGCGGACGCGGTGCCGGCGGCCCAACGGCCCTTCCTCGGGGTGCTGCGGGCCCGCCTGGCCGCCTGGGCCGGCAGGCTCGAGGAATCGAGGGAGCTGTTGTTGCGGTTCGCGGCCTTCTGGCCGGAGTCGGCGGTGGTCCGGTCGGCCCTCGGAGAGAGCCTGGCCCAGGGGGGCGGGCCGGCCGGCGCCGCCCTCGGGGAGTATGCCCGGGCGGTGCGCCTCGATCCCTCCCGCCTGCAGGACCACGTCGATCTCGCCCTCGGAAACCTGCGCTCCGGGGACACCGCGGCGGCGGAAGCGGCGGCGCGCGCCGGTCTGGAATTCCACCCGGGTTCGGCCCCCCTCCTGTCGATCCTCGGCGCGGCGCGGGCCGAGCGCGGCGACCAGGAGGGAGCCGCCGGGGCGTATGCCGCGGCGCTGCGCGCCGACCCGCTCGATTATCTCGGTCTGGCGCGCGGACAGTATCCGCAAATGCTCGCGGCGCTCGGGCGCCACGCCGAGGCGCGGCGCGCCCTCGCGGGCGAGCTCCCCCCGATCCCCGACCTCATCTTCGAGGAAGCCTGGGCGTTCGCGCGCGACCTCTACCGCGATCGGCGCTACAACGGCCAGGATTGGGGGTCGTGGCGCGATCGGTACAGCGGCCGGTTCCCCGACGCGGCGGCCGCCCATCGCGCCGTGGCCGCGATGCTGGCGGCGCTCGGCGATCCCTGGACCCGTCTGCGGGATCCGGAGGAAACGGGGGCCGTCTGGCTCGCCCGCCGGGGCGAGGAGGTGGCGATCGATTCCTCCGGCCGGGTCCGCCCCTACAGCCGCACGCTCCTGGTCGAAGAGAGGCCGGGCGGAGTCGGCTACATCCGGATCGCCAATTTCACCGACCCGGCGGTCGTGGAGGATCTGCGGCGCATCCTGAAGGAGATGGGGGATCGCGAGGGGATCATCATCGACCTGCGCGGCAATCCGGGTGGCTCCTCCCGCCTCGCCGACCGGATCGGCGATCTCCTGGTCGGTCCCGGGAAGGTGGCCGGCGTGGATGTCGGCCCCGATGGGCCGCAGACGCAGGTCACCGGTGGGGACGGCGCGGCGACCGGAAGCCCGATCACCGTCCTGGTCGACGGGCAGACGGCGAGCGCGGCGGAGCGGCTGGCGCGGACCCTGCAGAAAACCGGGCGCGGACGCCTCCTGGGCGGGAGCACGCTCGGCAAGGGGCTGGCGCAGATGGCCCGGGTCCTGCCCGGTGGCGCGACGGTGCTGGTGTCGGTCGCCGAGATGCTCGGACCCGACGGCCAGCCGATTCAAGGGCGCGGTCTGGCGCCGGAAACGGGGGCCGGCGGCGCGCCCTTCGATTGACCCTCCGTTCGGGCGCGGCATAAGATACGCGCCCCATGAGACGGCCGACGCCCGCGGGCGCCGCATTGCCATCCACACACGCAACGGCGCCGCGCGGCGCCGGGGCGCGGGTCCGGGCTCGCGCCGCGGCGATGCTGGCGGCGATCGCCCCGGGGGAGCTGCCCGCCGGCGGCGCCTGGGCCAATTTCTGGCCCTTTCCCTCGATCGTCTTCTCGGCCTTCATGATCGCCTGGGGGGCCGAGTGCGCGCAGTTCCTGGTGTCGCGCGGCATGGCGCTGGCGATCCTCGCCTGGCTGCAGGCCCTCCCCGAGTTCGCGGTCGAGGCGGTGATCGCCTGGAACCAGCAGATCCACTTCATGACCGCGAACTTCACCGGTTCGCTGCGGCTGCTGGTCGGTCTGGGCTGGCCGCTGATCTTCGGGACGGCGGTGTGGGGGACCTGGCGGCGCGAGCGGCGGCTGCTGCGCACCCTGGCGCTCGACGACGAGAACTGCGTCGAGGTCGTGGCGCTGTCCCTCCCCATCCTCTACTTCTTCGTCATCTACTTCAAGGCGACGCTCACCCTGGTGGACGCCGGGATCCTGATTGCGATCTACCTGCTCTATCTCTGGGTCCTGCAGAAGCTCCCGCCGCGCGAGATGGAGCACATCGAGGACCTGGAATACATCCCGCGCACCATCATGAAGCTGCCGCGCCGGCCGCGGCTGCTGGCGATCGTCGGTCTGTTCGTGGGGGGCGGCGTCATCCTCTACCTCGCGGCGGAGCCGTTCCTCCACAGCATGCTGCGCCTGGCGGTCCACTTCGGCGTGTCGCAGTACATCTTCATCCAGTGGCTGGCCCCCTTCCTGTCGGAGTTCCCGGAGAAACTGTCGGCCTTCAACTGGGCGCGGCAGCGCGCCAAGGCGCCGATGGCCCTGCTCAACATGGTGTCGGCCAACATCAACCAGTGGACGATGCTCGCCGCCATGATCCCGATCGTCTACAGCTTCAGCGTCGGGACGCCCTCGCACATCCCGTTCGACGATTTCCAACGCAAGGAAATCCTGTTGACCATCGCCCAGTCCGCCCTGGGGCTCCTGTTGCTCGCCAACATGTCGTTCCATCTCGTGGAGGCGGCCGGCATCTTCGTCCTCTGGGGCGTGCAGTTCGTGGTGCCGGACCTGCACGACGAGGTCACGGCGATTTACTTCGCCTGGGTCGCGTACGAGCTGTTCGTGTCGCTGGTCGTGAAGCGGCGCGTGGCCGCCCTCTCCGCCTTCGCCCGTCTCTGGAAGGTGCACGGCAGCCGGCGGCCGGCCGGGCCCGACGCCTGATCGGAGGCCGCGCGTGAAACTGCGCCGGGTCGCGGCGGGAATCCTGCTGGCGCTGGCCGTGCCCCTGCTCCTGGCCGCATGGCTGCTCCGGTCCGGCGGCTGGGCCGAGAGCCGCATCCGCGCCACCCTGCAGGATCGGGCCACCGCGCTGGTCGGCGGGACGATCGCGATCGGACGGGTGCGCCTCAGGCTGCTGCCCCTCTCCCTGACCCTGCGTGACGTCACCCTGGAGCGCCGCGGCAACCGCGGCTCGGAGGCCGCCGCCGGCGCGGCGGCCATCGAGGCGCGGGCCGGGCTCCTGACCGTGCTCGGCGTGCGGCAGGGGCCGGTGTCGGTGAGCGTGGCGCACCCGCGCGTGCGCATCCTGCTCGCCGAGGGGCGTCCGATCGCCGCGGACGGCGGAGACGGGCTTCTCCCCGCGAATCTCTTCGATTGGATCCCGCCCGGATCGCGACTGGTCGTGACCGGCGCCTCCTTCGAGATCGAGCGGCCGGCGACCGGTCTGCTGCGCCTGGAGGAGGCGCGGCTGGAGGTCGCGCCGCTTCCCGGGGTACCGGCGCTGCGCGGCTCCTTCGAGTTCGCCTCCGGGTCGTGGGAGGGCCCCGCCGGCTCGTTCCGCCGCCTGGCGGGCGGCGCCACCGTCCGCCTCACCCGCGAGGAGGTGCGTCTCGAGGCGCTCCACGTGAGGGGGCCGGGTCTGTCGGGCGGCGGCCGGCTGGTCCTGACGACCGGCGCGGCGACCGGGGCGGAAGGGAGCCTGCGTCTGGAGGCCGATCTCTCGGAGCTGGGGAAGCTCCTGCCGCCGGAATCCGAGCCGGCCGGGCGGATCGAGGTGAGCCTCGATGGAAACTGGCGCGACGGCCGCGCCGACGCCCGTGGTTCGCTGGAAGGAGTCGGGGTGCGGCTGTGGGGGGTGATGTTCGACACGCTGCGCGCCGATCTGGAGGTGGGCGAGACCATCCGCCTGCGGGCGGCGCGGGCGCACCTGCTCGGCGGGGAGGCCTCCGGCGCCATCGCCCTGGAGCGTCAGGGGGACCGGCACCACGCCACCTTCGATCTCAGCGTCGACGGGGTCGACATCGCCCAGGTCCTGGCGCTGGCCGGCTGGCAGGGGCCGAAGCTCACCGGAACGCTCCATTATCGCGGCCGCCACGAGCTTGACAGCAGCGGGCTTGCGAGCCTGCGCGGCTCCGGTGTCGTCGATGCGGTCGGGCACACCACCACGCGGCGCGGCGCCGACCTGCCGCTCGAGGTGACCGCGGCGCTGGCCACCGAAGGGGAGGCGGCCACCCTCAAGGATGGGACGATCCGGGCCGGTTCGACACGCGGGGCGTTTTCCGGAGTGGCGCGCCGCGGCGAAGGGTTGCGGCTGCGCCTGAGCGGCGCCACCGGCGACATCTCGGAGATCCTGCCGCTCTTCGGAGCGCCCCCGGTGAAGAAACCTCCGGCGGAAAAGCCCCCTGCCGCTCCGAAAACGGAGCCGCGCGCCCGGGGATCGCCCGGGACGGACGCCACCTTCGCGGCCCACCGCCGCCCCCGCCCGTGGGACCCGTGGACGCGGAAGCCGGTGCCGGCGGCCTCCTTCCCCGCCGGCCACGCGCGCATCGCCGCGACCGACCCGCCGCCGCCCGTTCCCGCTC
>JBOGOE010000079.1:0-7617 GCA_050747445.1 Candidatus Polarisedimenticolia bacterium
GCGTGGCCCCGGTTGCCGTCGCCGGGAGCGGGGGCGGCTGCGCCGCGATCGGCGGCGGGGGCGCCCCCGCGTCCTCTTGCGCCGCCCGCCAGGCTTCGAGCGACGGGGGCAGGGGGTCGTCGCGATCGAACGCGGGTGACTGGGAGGTTGCGGTGACGAACGGTTGATCAAAATCCGCGGGGTCGGCATCCAGAGGCAGGCCGTCGAGTCCCATTTCCGGCTCCGCCGGCTTCGGGGTGGCGGCGGGGGCCGCCGCGGTCCGGGAACGCGACCGCGCGGGCAGCGCGTCGCCCGGACCGCCCGCGACCGGGATGGTGCGCGTCCCGAGACGGATCCGGTAGTAGCGCTCGATCGCCTGAAGGATCCGGAACTCGCTGGCGACGTACGGCTCGATCGGCAGGCCGGTCAGAAAGGCGATCTCGTCGAGCGCCAGCAGGTCCTTGGGGTCGCGCATGGCGAGGTGGAGCCTGCGGGCCTCGATGGCGATGGGCACCACCCGGTACTTGGCGGCGATCCGCGCGGGGACGGTGGCGATCACCTCCGAAGGGATGTTCTCGAGACGGGCCGCGGGGGCGTAGCGTGCCCGGGACACGTCGGCGAGATAGGCGCCGAGATCGTCCTCGTCGATGAAGCCGAGCCGGATCAGGCTGGTCCCCAGGCGCTCGTTGAAGAACGCCTGGTCGTGCAGGGCACGGGCCAGCTGCTCCCGCGTGATCTTCCCCCTGGAGACGAGCCAGTCGCCGAGCTTCACGCCCCCTCCGCGCGGCGGCGTCGGTCCGGGATCCGGACCACGCGTCCCCCCGGGCTCAGCGGCGCCGGTCGTGATGCCGCCTGGCGTGCGCCGGCGCGGCGCTCGGGCCGTGCGGCACCTCGGCGCCATCCCCGGCCGCCTCCGGGACCCCGCCGGAGGCCCGCTCCGCCTCCTGCCGCTTCTCCCGCAGGAGAGCCTTGCGGCTGAGCCGGATCCGGTCGCCATCGACCTCGATCGCCTTGACCAGGATTTCCTGCCCTTCCTGGATCTCGTCGGTGACGTTCTTCACGCGGTGCTCGGCCAGCTCGGAGACGTGCAGCAGGCCTTCCATGCCCGGGAGGATCTCCACGAACGCCCCGAAGTTCACGATGCGCGTCACCTTGCCCAGGTAGGTCTTGCCGATTTCCGCCTCCGCGGTGATCTCCTTGATGATCTCGATCGCCTTCTGCGCGGAGGCCTCGTCGACCGACGCGATGTGGATCCGGCCGTCGTCCTCGACGTCGATCTTGCAGCCGGTGCGCTCGACGATGGAACGGATCATCTTGCCGCCCGGGCCGATCACCTCACGGATCTTGTCCTTGTTGATCCGGATCGTGAAGATGCGCGGGGCGAACGACGAGATGTTCGCCCGGGGTTGGGCCAGCGCCCGATCCATGACGTCGAGGATCTGCATCCGCGAGGCCCTCGCCTGCGCCAGCGCCTCGGCCATGATCGTCTTGCTGACACCCTGGATCTTGATGTCCATCTGCAGGGCGGTGATCCCCTCGCGCGTGCCGGCCACCTTGAAGTCCATGTCCCCGTAATGGTCCTCGACACCCGCGATGTCGGTCAGGATCTGGTACCGGTCGCCGTCCTTGACGAGCCCCATCGCAGCTCCGGCGACCGCGGCCTTGAGAGGGACGCCGGCGTCCATCAGGGAGAGCGAGCCGCTGCAGATGGACGCCATGGACGACGAGCCGTTGGACTCCAGGATGTCGGACACCAGGCGGATGGTGTAGGGGAACTGCTCCTCGTCGGGCATCAGCGGCAGCAGGGCCCGCTCGGCCAGGGCGCCGTGGCCGATCTCCCGGCGTCCGGGTCCGCGCAGGAACTTGACTTCCCCGACGCTGAACGGGGGAAAGTTGTAGTGCAGCATGAAACGCTTCTCCGATTCACCCTCAAGCCAGTCGATCCGTTGCGCGTCTTCCTTCGTTCCGAGCGTGCTGGTGACCAGGGCCTGGGTCTCGCCGCGTGTGAACAACGCCGAGCCGTGCGTCCTGGGCAGGACCCCGACCTCGCAGGTGACCTTGCGGAGCTGGTCCGGCGCCCGGTCGTCGAAACGCCGGCGGTTTTCCAGCAGTTCCCGCCGCGCGATCCGCTTGTGCAGGTCGTGGAACGCCCGGGCGACCTCCTCCCGCCGTGCCGGCTGATCCTCGGGGACCGCCTGGCGTTGCTCCTCCAGGAGGGTGGCGACCGCCCGGTAGGATTCGATCTTCACGGGAATGCGCATCGCCTTGTAGAGCGCGTCGGCGCAGGCCGTGTCGACCTGTTGCTGCACCTCGGGGGCGATGATCCTCGGTTTCGGCTGTCGTTTCGGCCGGCCCACCTCGCGGCGGAGCTCCTCCTGGAGCCCGACGAGCGTGCGGCAGTGGGACTGTCCGAACCAGATGGCCTCGAGCATCTCCTGCTCGGAAACCTCGCTGGCGCCCGCCTCGACCATGACGACCTCGGTCTCGCTGCCGACGACGACGAGGTCGAGGCGGCTGTTCTCCATCTGCTCGTAGGTGGGATTGAGGACGTGCTGGCCCTCGACGAGCCCCACGCGCACGGCCGCGATCGGCGTCGTGAACGGGATGTCGGAAAGGTGCAGCGCGCAGGAGGCGCCGGTGACCGCCAGGATGTCGGGATCGTTCGCCAGGTCCGCGGAGAGCACGAGGGCCACGACCTGGGTCTCGTAGCTCCACCCCTTCGGAAAGAGCGGGCGGATCGGTCGGTCGATCAACCTGGACGTCAAGGTCTCTTTCTCGTTGGGGCGCCCTTCCCGCTTGAAGAAGCCGCCGGGGATTTTTCCGGCGGCGTAGGTGTTCTCCCGATAGTCGACCGTAAGGGGCAGGAAGTCGACGCCGACCCGCTCCTTGCGATCGGCGGTGGCCGTCACCAGCACGACGGTGTCGCCGTAACGCACGGTGAGAGAGCCGTCGGCCTGGCGGGCGACCCTGCCGGTCTCGAGAGTGAAGGTCCGGTTACCGAACTCGATGGTGCGGGATGATGCCACGCAATCCTCCTGAAAGGGCCGGGCCGGGGCGCGAAGCGCCGGGCCGGACCGGCCGGGCCCCGCGCGCACGCGCGGCGGGGCGGGTGATGGAAGGCGACTCCATGCGGCACCATCCAGGTCGCGCGGTCGTCGGGCGGCTCGGGGCGAAGCGCCAGGGGATGAAACCTAGGAACGAAGGATAGGAGGGATTTCCAGGCATGATGCCATGAAAAGCCCCCGTGCGCCCGCCCCCTGCCCGTACCGCGGCACCGCTGGGTGCCATCCTGCGCTGGACCGGTGTGCCTTTGCCGTGCCGGGGATCCGGCCTTCCTACTTGCGGATCCCGAGCCGTCGGATCAGTTCCTTGTAGCGCTCCGCGTCCTTGCCCTTGAGGTAATCCAGAAGGCGTCGGCGGGTTCCGACCATCTTGAGCAGACCGCGGCGGGAGTGGTGGTCCTTGGCGTGCGCGCTGAAGTGCCCGGTGAGGTCTTCGATCCGGCGGCTCAGGATGGCGATCTGAACCTCCGGTGACCCGGTATCGGCGGGGTGCACCCGGTACTCGGTGATGACCTCGGTCTTCCGTTCCTTGGTGAGCGACATGCGCGTCCCTTGTCCGTCCCCGCACGGGCCTTCGCGGCACGTTGCGCGGCGGAGAATCTAGCACAACTCGTGGCCGCGGCACAAGGTTGACCTCGGTCACCTATCCGCCGAAGACGATCTGCGGTCTGACGATGGGGCGCGCCTCGGAGGGGGTCCTCAGGAGCACTTCGCCGATGCCGACGAGCCGGCCCTCAGGGCCCTTGAGCCGGCACCGGCCCGGGGCCAGGGGAGGGCCCGGGGACGCGACCTCGCCGATGCCGCAGGGCCGGCCGTGGCGAATGGCATGGCTGCCCGCGGCGGTGAGCACGAGCGTGGGCATGCCGAGGGGGATCTCCTCCATCGGGATCACCCTGCCGGATGCGGCGTGCAGGGCCTCGTTCAACGCCCCGGGCGCGATCGCATCCTCCACGCGGAACGGTCCGACGGTGCTCCGCCTCAGGGCGTACAGATGCGCGCCGCACCCCAGGAGTTCGCCCACGTCGTGGGCGAAAGTCCTGAGGTAGGTTCCGGCGGAGACCCGGGCCTCGAATTCCACCTCCTCGCCGCGGACGCCGAGCAAGTCCAGTCTGTGGAACGTGACGGTCGTCGCTGCCGGCTGCACCGGCCGCTTCCGGCGGGCGAGGCGGTACATCGGGGTTCCATGGACCTTCTTGGCGGAGAAGATCGGGGGAACCTGTCGCACGGTTCCACGGAATCGCGCGAACACCTCCTCGAGGTCCCCGACCGTCGCCCGCACCGGTCTTTTGGGACCGACGGGCCGTCCGTCGCGATCGTAGGTATCGGTCGCAAGCCCCAGCTTGAGGATGCCGCGATAGGTCTTGTCCATCCCGGACAGGAACGCGGCAAGACGCGTCGCCCGGCCTATCATCAGCACCAGGAGGCCGGTCGCGAGGGGATCGAGCGTCCCGGCATGCCCGATGCGGCGGACGCCGAGCGCCAGCCGCGCCAGGGCGACGATGTCGTGCGACGTCGGGCCTTCCGGCTTGTCGACCAGGAGCACGCCGTCGATGGTCCTCATCACTCCTCCTCGTCGGCGCGGACGGCGGCGCCGTCACCGTGCAGGCCGCGAAGCAGGCGCTCGATACGGTCGCCACGCTCGAGCGATTCGTCGATCTCGAAGGTGACCTCCGGCGCGTGGCGCAGCCTCAGATTGCGGAACAGGGCGCGGCGGAAAAAGCCGGCGGCGTGATTGAGGGCGCGCAGGGCCTCCTGTCGTTGGGGATTCTCGGCGAGGACGCTGACGAAGAGACGCACGCTGCGGAGATCGGCGGTGATCCGGGCCCCCGTCACCGTGACGAAGCCGACACGCGGGTCCTTGAGCTCGCGGGTGATGATGCGGGCGACCTCCTGGCGGATTTCGTCGGCGACGCGCTCGGTGCGGGTGCTCATCGTTTCCTCAGGACAGGTACTCGACTTCGCAGGACAGGACGTCCCCGGGCAGGCGGCGCTCGACCTCGCCCTGGATCGACTCAAACGTCTGCTCGAGCGGTGCGCGCGCGGAGGCGATGGAGACGATCCCCAGGGTCGCGCGCTGCCATAGGTCCTGGTGATCGATCTCGGCGACCGAAACGTTGTAGTGCTCGCGGAGCCGGTCCTTGAGGCTCCGCAGCACCTGTCGCTTCTCCTTCAGGGAACCGACGGCCGGGAGATGGATCTGGACGATGCAGAGTCCCACGGTCACGGGGGCACGCCCAGGCGGCTAGAGGGTCTTGATCGCGACCTTCTCGACCTTGAATGCCTCGATGATGTCTCCGACCTTGACGTCGTTGAAGTTGGCCAGCCCGATGCCGCACTCGTAACCGGCCTTGACCTCGGAAGCGTCATCCTTGAAGCGCCTCAGCGAGGAAACCTTGCCCGTGTACGCGACGACATTATCGCGCAGCAGCCGGACTTCGGCGGACCTTACGATGCGGCCGTCGGAGACGGAGCAGCCGGCCACGGCGCCCACCTTCGGGACCTTGAACACCTGGCGCACCTCCGCTCGCCCCAGGTAGACCTCCTTGGTCTCCGGTTCGAGCAGGCCGACCATCGCGTTGCGGATCTCGTTGGTGATGTCATAGATGACCGAATGGAGGCGGATGTCGACTTTCTCCTTGTCCGCGAGTTCCTGGGCGCTCCGCTCGGGCCGGACGTTGTAGCCGACGATGATCGCGTTGCTGGCCGACGCCAGATTGACGTCGGTCTCGGTGATGGCGCCGGAGCCCGAGTGGACGATTTTCACCTTGACCCGGTCCTGCGGCAGATCCTGAAGGCTCTTGGACAGCGCCTCGACCGATCCCTGCACGTCCGCCTTGACCACGAGGGGCAGCTCCTTCACCGAGCCTTCCTTGATTTGCTCGTACAGGTGATCGAGGGTCAGCCGGGTCGCCTTCGCCATCGCATCGCGGCGCAGCTTCTGCTGGCGGAAGGCGCCGATCTGCCGGACCTTCCACTCCTCTTCGAGCACCTGGAGGGAGTCTCCTGCCTGCGGCACGCCCTCGAGACCCAGGACCTCGACGGGGATCGAAGGCCCGGCCTCCCGCACGCGATGCCCGCGGTCGTCGAACATGGCGCGCACCTTGCCGTGCACGGCTCCGGCGATCAGGGGGTCACCGACCCGGAGCGTCCCGCGCTGCACGAGAATGGTGGCGACCGGTCCGCGCGATCGATCGAGCCGCGACTCCAGGACCGTTCCCGCGGCGCGGGTCGTCGGATCGGCGCGCAGGTCCGCCATGTCGGCCACCAGGAGGATCATCTCCAGGAGTTCGGTGAGGCCGGTCTTCATCTTGGCGGAAACCGGCACGCCGACGACGTCGCCGCCCCAGTCCTCGACCAGGAGCCCCTGGTCCGAGAGCTGCTTTTTGACCCGGTCGAGGTTCGCCCCGGGTTTGTCAACCTTGTTGATCGCGACCACCAGGGGCACTCCGGCGGCGCGAGCGTGGGCGATCGCCTCCAGGGTCTGGGGCATCACGCCGTCATCGGCGGCCACCACCAACACGACCAGATCGGTGACCCGGGCGCCGCGCGCCCGCATCATGGTGAACGCCTCGTGCCCCGGGGTGTCGATGAAGGTGATGCCGCGCTCCTTGTGCCGGATGTGGTAGGCGCCGATGTGCTGGGTGATCCCGCCGGCCTCTCCGGCGGCGACGTTCGATTCGCGGATGGAGTCCAGCAGCGAGGTTTTCCCGTGGTCGACGTGACCCATGATGGTGACCACCGGATGCCGGCTCCGCTGATTCGCGGCAACCGCCTCCTCGCGATCCTCGGTCGCCACCTCCTCCTCGAAAGTGACCACCTTGGCTTCGAACCCGAGCTCGCGACACACGTCCTGGGCGACCTTGGTGTCGAGCGGCTGGTTGATGGTCGCAAGAAGGCCGCGCGCCAGAAGACGGGTGATGACGTCCTTGGCCTTGCGCTCCGTTTTCTCCGACAGCTCCTTCACGGTGACGCCTTCGGTGATGGAAATCTCCCGCAACACCTCTGGAATCGGCGGCGGGGCGGGGACGGCGGCGCGGGGCGCGGGCGCCATTCGAGGCGCCGGCGCCGGGCGCGACGGCGCGGTCGGTGGAGGACCCGGCCGGCGCGGTACGGGACCGATCGGCCGCACCGCCCCGGCGGCGGCTCCCGAAGGCGCCGGCGGACCGGCAACCCGCCTCTGGATCGGCGTGCCCGAGGGAACGGGGGAGCCGACACTTCGCAGTGGGCTGGTGCCGGGGATTCCCGGGCGCGCCGGCGGTGATCCGGGGCGCTGTCCCGCGGATGACGGCGGGATCGTTCCCGGACGGGTACCGGCCTGAGAAGCAAACCCCGGACGTGCGCCGGCCGGTGCGGGCGTGCCGGGACGCTGGCCCGATGAAGCGGGGGGGCCGGAGCGCGGTGGGACGGGAATCCCCTGCGGCCGTGTCGCTCCGTGGGGGGGCACCTGGGACCGCACGGGGCCCGGTGACGGGCGTGGTGCCGGTTGAGAGCCCGGAGCGGCCGGCCGACCCGTCGGGGCGCCGGTATGGGCCGGCCGACCCGCCGGCACCGGCATGCCTGGGGCGCGGGTGGTCTG
>JBOGOE010000080.1:0-5243 GCA_050747445.1 Candidatus Polarisedimenticolia bacterium
GCGGGCGGCAGCGGTGTCGTCGCGCGCCCGGCGGCGCCGCGCCGGTGGCGGCGGTGGGAAGGCGGCCGGCAAGGCCGCGAACAAGGGCGGCAGAACCAGGAAGTCCTGAGCTCGGGACGAGGTGACGGCGTGGGCCAGAAGGTACATCCCTACGGATTCCGGATCGGCTACAACCGGACGTGGCAGTCGCGCTGGTACGCGGAGCGCAACTACGCGTCGCTCCTGCACGAGGATCTCGATCTCCGGACCGAGCTGAAACGCCGCCTGAGCCACGCCGGTGTCGCCCGAGTCGACATCGAGCGGGCGGCGAACAAGCTGAAGATCAACATCCACACCTCCCGGCCCGGGATCATCATCGGGCGGAAGGGGGCCGAGGTCGACAAGCTGCGCGACGATCTCCAGAAGAAGACCGGACGCGAGATCTACATCAACATCATGGAGATCCACAAACCCGAGCTGGAGGCCCAGCTGGTCGCCGAATCGGTGGCGCTCCAGATGGAGCGGCGCGTGGCGTTCCGCCGCGCCATGAAGAAGGCGATCGAGTCGGCGCTGCGCTTCGGCGCCAAGGGAGTCAAGCTGCGGGTCTCGGGCCGGCTCGGCGGGAACGAGATCGCCCGCTCGGAGTGGTACCTGGACGGACAGCTGCCGCTGCACACGCTCCGGGCCGACATCGACTACGGGTTCGCGGAGGCCCGCACGAGCTACGGGCAGATCGGCGTGAAGTGCTGGATTTACAAGGGCGAGCTCAAGGGTCTGACGCGGCCGCAGGACCGGCTGGGTCTGGCCCAGATCTAGGACGCCGGGGACGACGCCATGCTGATGCCGAAGAAGGTCAAGTACCGCAAGCAGCAGCGCGGCCGCCGCCGCGGCAAGGCCTGGCGCGGCTCGACGATTGCCTTCGGCGAGTACGGTCTCAAGGTCCTGGAGCCCGGCTGGATCACCGACAAGCAGATCGAGGCGGCGCGGGTCGCGATGACCCGCTTCGTGAAGCGGGGCGGGAAGATCTGGGTGCGCATCTTCCCCGACAAGCCGATCACCAAGAAGCCGGCGGAGACCCGCATGGGGAAGGGGAAAGGGGCGCCCGAGGGGTGGGTCGCGGTGGTGCGGCCCGGACGCGTCCTCTACGAGATGGAAGGGGTGACCGAAGCGATCGCCCGCCAGGCGTTGCGTCTGGCCTCCGACAAGCTCGGTCTCCGGACCCTGTTCGTGCACCGGGGGATCTGAGAGATGGCCCGGATCAAGGCGTCGCAGCTGCGCGACAAGACGGTGGACGATCTGGTGGTCCAGGAGAAGACGCTGCGCGAGCAGATCTTCAAGCTCCGCTTCCAGGCCGCGACGGGTCAGGTGGAGAACCCCGGGCGCGTGCGGCTGGTGCGCAAGGAGCTGGCGCGCGTCCTGACGGTGCTGCGCGAGAAGACGCCGGGGAAGGTCTGAGGCGATGGGGGAGAGGATGACGGCAGAGGGGACGGCGCCCGTCGAACGGCGTCACCGCCAGGAGAAGCTGGGCGTGGTCGTCAGCGACCGGATGCAGAAGACCGTCGTGGTCGAGGTCGAGCGGCGGGTCATGCACCCGCTGTACGGCAAATACGTCCGCAAGCGCTCGCGCTTCATGGCGCATGACGAGAAGAACGCCTGCAAGATCGGGGACCGGGTGCGCATCGCGGAGACGCGTCCCATGTCCCGGCTGAAGCGCTGGGCGGTGAAGGAGATCGTGGATCGGAGCGCCTCATGATCCAGATGCGGACCCTCCTCGACGTCGCCGACAACTCCGGCGCCAAGAGGATCTCCTGCATCCACACGCGCGGCCGATCGATCAACTTCTACGGACGGATCGGGGACGTGATCACCGCCAACGTCAAGGAGGCGATCCCCGAGGGCAACGTCAAGAAGGGTCAGGTCGTCAAGGCGGTCATCGTGCGGATGAACAAGACGCAGCGGCGCAAGGACGGCACCTACATCCGCTTCGACCAGAATGCGGCGGTCCTGATCAACGACGCCGGAGAGCCGATCGGCACGCGCATCTTCGGCCCGGTCGCGCGCGAGCTGCGGGACCGGAACTTCATGAAGATCGTGTCCCTGGCGCCGGAGGTGATCTGACGATGGGCGAGCCGGTCCGCAGGGTCGACCACATCCGCAAGAACGACAACGTCCTGGTCCTGGCGGGCAAGGACAAGGGGCGCACCGGGCGGGTCCTCCGCGTCATGCCGTCCGAGGGGCGCGCCATCGTCGAGCGGGTCAATTTCGTGAGGAAGCACACGAAAGCGAACCCCCAGCGCAACATCAAGGGCGGCATCCTGGAGCGCGAGGCCCCCGTGGACGCCAGCAATCTCATGGTGGTGTGCGGCGAATGCGGGAAGCCGGCGCGCGTCGGTCACAAGTTCCTGGACGACGGGAAGAAGGTCAGGACCTGCCGCCGGTGCGGCGGGATCCTGGACCGGTAAGGAGCAGCGATGGCGCAGGAGTCGGCGGCGGCCGCACCGCAGGCGGGATACGTCCCGCGGCTGAAGACCGCCTACCGGGGCGACGTGGTGCGGCAGATGAGGGAGCGTCACGGGTTCACCAACCCGATGGCGGTGCCGCGTCTCCGCAAAATCGTGGTCAACATGGGGGTCGGGGAGGCGACGCGCGACATCAAGATCCTGGACGGGGCGGTGGAGCAGCTCGCCGCCATCACCGGGCAGCGGCCGGTCCTCCGCCGCGCGCGCAAGTCGATCGCCAACTTCAAGATCCGCCAGGGGATGCCGATCGGATGCACGGTGACCCTGCGTGGCGACCGGATGTACGACTTCTTCGACCGGCTCGTCTCGATCGCCCTCCCGCGGGTGCGCGACTTCCGCGGGGTGTCGACGAAATCATTCGACGGCCGGGGCAACTACACTCTGGGCCTCAAGGACCAGCTGGTGTTCCTCGAGGTCAGCTACGGCAGGATCGACAAGGTCCACGGCATGAACGTGACGATCGTGACGACCGCCCGCACGGACGAGGAGGCCAGGAACCTGCTCGCCCTCCTCGGCCTGCCGTTCCGCCGGGACTAGGAGACCGACATGGCGACGACCGCCTGGATCGCGAAGACGCGCAAGAAGCCGAAGTTCGCGATCCGCCACCGCAATCGCTGCCGGCGCTGTGGCCGGCCCCGGGGCTTCCTGCGGCACTTCCAGATGTGCCGGATCTGCTTCCGGAATCTGGCGCTCCAGGGACTGGTCCCGGGTGTGACCAAATCGAGCTGGTAGGAGGGGGTCCCGCCCGCGCGGGACGCCCCATCCGACGGAGAACGAGACCATGACCGATCCGATCGCCGACATGCTGACGCGCATCCGCAACGCCGTCCGGGCGGGCCATCCGCGCGTCGACATCCCGCTGTCGCACGCCAAGCTGGCGATCGCCCGGATCCTGGAGTCCGAGGGATACGTGGGCGCGGTCTCCGTCGTGCCCATGGGAAAGTTCCAGGCGATCCGGGTCCTGCTGCGCTACGACGGCGAGGGGAACCCGCTGATCGAGGGTCTCACCATGGTGAGCCGACCGGGGCGGCGCCTGTACGCCGGCTACCGGGACATCCCGAAGGTCCTGGGCGGCGTGGGGCTGAGCATCGTGTCGACGCCCCGCGGGATGCTGTCGGCGCAGGACGCCAAACGGGCGCGCGTCGGCGGCGAAATCGTCTGTCACGTCTGGTGAGGGAAGCGTCATGTCGCGGATAGGACGGATGCCGATCGCGCTTCCCCCCGGGGTGAGCGTCAAGGTCCAGGGACGGAGCGTGGTCGTCGAGAAGGGGAAGTCGGTGCTGCAGAACCCGCTGCCGCACGGAATCGCCTGCACGATCGAGTCGAACGTGGTGAAGTTCACGCGCGCGTCCGACACCCGGCGCCTGCGGGCCCTGCACGGGCTGACCCGCGCCCTGGTCGCCAACGCCGTGAAGGGGGTCCACGAGGGGTTCTCGCGGGAGCTCGAGATCGTCGGCATCGGCTACAAGGCGCAGCTCGCGGGCCGGGTCCTGCAGCTCGCCCTGGGGTACTCGCACCCGGTCAACTTCCCGATCCCGGAGGGGATCGAGATCAAGGTGGACAAGCAGACACGGCTCCTGGTGACCGGCGCCGACCGCCAGAAGGTGGGGCAGGTCGCGGCCGAGATCCGCGGGCTGAGGCCGCCCGAGCCGTACAAGGGGAAGGGGATCAAGTACTCCGACGAGGTCATCAAGAAGAAGGCCGGCAAGGCCGGCAAGACCGGCACCGGCGCCGGGACGGGGGGCTGATCATGGTCCACGAGGTCGATCGGATCCGCGCGCGCAGCAAGCGTCACGCCCGCGTGCGGGCGCGCGTCGTGGGCGGCGCGGAGCGCCCCCGTCTCTGCGTGTTCCGCAGCAGCCGCCACATCTACGTGCAGGCGATCGACGACGGACGGGGCGCGACGCTCGCCCATGCCTCCACGCTCGAGCTGCGCGAGGGCAAGACGGCGACCGGGAACATCAGGGCCGCGAAGCAGATCGGCGCGCTGATCGCCGGCCGCCTCAAGGAGAAGGGGATCGAGAAGGTGGTGTTCGACCGGGGCGGGTACCTGTACCACGGCCGGGTCAAGGCCATCGCGGACGCCGCGCGCGAGGCGGGGCTGAAGTTCTGAGGGACCCGGCTCAACCGGGACAGGGGTGGACGTGCCGACGATCAGACCGGAAACGCTCGAGCTGAAGGACCGGGTCGTGAACATCAACCGTGTCACCAAGGTCGTCAAGGGCGGGAAGAATTTCCGCTTCTCGGCCCTGGTGGTCGTGGGGGACGGACGGGGCCACGTGGGGTACGGGGCCGGCAAGGCCAAGGAAGTCCCCCAGGCGATCGCCAAGGGGATCGAGCAGGCGAAGCGGAACCTGATCCGCGTGCCGCTCAAGAGGCATACCATTCCCCATCCGATCCTCGGCCGGTTCGGCGCCGGGCAGGTGCTGCTCAAGCCGGCGGCACCGGGAACCGGGGTCATCGCGGGCGGCGCGGTCCGGGCGGTCGTGGAGGCGGCGGGGATCCAGGACGTGCTCACCAAATCCCTCGGGACGGCCAACCCGCACAACGTCGTCAAGGCCACCTTCGCCGCGCTCAGCGCCCTGACCGACCCGGCGGCGCACGCAAGGCGCCGGCGACCCGCGGAGGCGGCGGTCCCCGCCGCGACTCCGCCGCCGCTGCCACCCGAGGCGCTGGGACCCCAGGAGGAGATCGATGCCTGAGCGCCGCAAGCCCGCCACGACGCGCGCCAGGACCGCCCCGAAG
>JBOGOE010000081.1:0-4287 GCA_050747445.1 Candidatus Polarisedimenticolia bacterium
GGGTGGTGGCGCCCCGTCACGGGCGCGGCTGCGGGTCGCGAGCGGGACCGCCGCCACCGGGGGGTCGCTCCGGGTGGCGATCATGGCGGAGGGGGCGGAGCCGGCGGTGGCGATGGACCTGTCGCTCGCCTTCGATCCGGCGATCCTCCGTCCGATCGCCGCCGACCGCGGGGAGGCCGCGGCCGCCTTCACGCTGACCACCAACACCACCGTCCCGGGCAGGATCCGCCTGGGCCTCTACGGCGTGCGTCCGCTGGGGGGCTCGGGCGAGATCGCCGTGATCACCTTCCAGGTCACGGGACCGGCCGGCGGCGCGACCGACCTCATCCTGGACGCCTCGCTCGACGAGGGGCGTCTGGCGGCCGAGGTGCGGGACGGCCGGGTGCGGGTGCGTCCCGGAAGATAACCGGCGGCGCCGGCGCGTTCACCAGCTCCTTCCCCCGCCACCGCCGAAGCCGCCCCCCGAAAAGCCCCCGCCACCGAAACCGCTCCGGCCCGAGCCGGCGCTGCGCGGCGCGCTCGTCATCGCCCTCCCGATCGTGCCGAGCCCCTGCCCCATGTGGCCCACGAAGAGACGCGGCGTGAACCCACGCTGATAACGCGGCGACCCGTACCAGGACGGCGGCTCGGTGTAGATGTCGGCGAACGCGTCGGCCCAGGCGTCGGCGCAGCCGAGCACGATGGCGTACGGGAGGATGGTCTCGAAGCGCTCGCGGGTGCGCACCCCCTCGCGTTGCAGCCGGTCGGTCTCGACGCGCGAGAGGAACTCGCGGAACCCCAGGATCTCCTGGAGCGCCTGCCGGCCGCGCCGCGTCCGCCGCGGCATCGAGCGCGCGAAGACCAGCACGACGAGCCCCGAGACCCCGCCCGCGATCGCGGCCGCGCGGAACCCGGGCAGCGAGGAGGCGAACAACGCGAGGACGAGGGTCAGGATGCCTCCGTGGAGCCAGCTGCGCCGGGTGCGCTGCGGATCGCCGGCGAAGCAGCCCCCGTCGCGGCGGCTCAGCTCGCCGTAGAGGGCCTTCCGGATGCCGGGCAGGTGGACGTGGAAGCGGCTGCGCAGGTCCGACGCCTTGACGCGAAGGGCGGCCCCGAACAGCGCCGTCATCAGCGCGCGCTCGTGCGGCTTGCGTTCTTCCGGGTCGCGCAGTTTCACCAGCAGGTAATCGCGGTTCGTCAGGAACAGGAAGCCGCGCGACTCCACCTCTTCGATGCGCAAAAACCCGTGCACGGCGAGATCGACGATCGTGGCGGTGAGATCGGAGAGGTCGGCGCGTTCGTCGAGCACCGTGCCGACCTCGGCCGGCGACAGCCCCGCAGGCGGCTCGTAGCGCGCCGCGACCGGGCCCCCGCCCGGGGCGGGGTCGCGACCCAGGGTCCGCCAGAGGACGATCATCGCGGCGAGGGTGGCGACCGGGAGCAGCAGCCATGGCGTGGCGAAGTCCGAGGCGCGATCGATGGCCCGGGCGGCGGGCGAAGGCTCCGGCAGCACCCCCTTCGGGATCGCCGCCACCAGCGTCAGCCCCTCCCCCGCGGCGAGCCCGCGCGAGGCGACGAACATCAGCGAACCGGGGCCCCGCTCGATCGCGCAGTCCGACCCCACGGCCCCCTGCGGCCCGGTGAAGCACAGGGCGTCGAGCCGCGACGCGTCGACGCCTTCGGGCAGCCGGAGACGCGCCCGCGCGCTCTCGATCGGGACCTCCCATCCGGTGCCGGTCGCGTTCCAGTAGATCTCGTCGTGCGCTTCGAGAAAGAGGATCCCCCGACGCACCCTGTACCGGATGCGGTACTCGCGCACGCCGGTCACCAGCACGTCGGGATCGCCGAGGCGCAGCACGAGGTCCCGTCCCGAGCGCCGCTGCCGCACCGGCAGGGAGGCGCCGGCCCCGTCGGTCACCCGCTCGACCTCGAGCTCGATGCGATAGTCGGCCGCGCGGCCCCGTCCGTACGCCACCGGGATGGAGCGTTCGATCCCGTGGCGCTCCCCGTTCCCGAAGTCGTAGGCGATCCGCTCCTCGACGGTGAAACGGTCATCGCCCGAGAACACGACATCGGTCTCGAAGCGGACGATGCGTTCGGCCTGCGCCGCGGCGGGGGCGCCGCAGGCGAGCGCCAGCGCGAGGAGCGGACCGCGGCACCTCATCCGCCGAAGCTCACCCTGGGGGGCGTGCGTTCCTCGGGGGCGTCCAGACCGAAGAACTCGCGGCGCGCGAACCCGAAGGCGCGCGCGATCAGGACGCCGGGGAAGGTCTCGCAGGCGGTGTTGAGATCGCGCACCACCGCGTTGTAGTAGCGGCGCGCGTTCTGGATGGCATCCTCGAGGGCCGAGAGCTGCTGCTGCAGCGCGACGAAACTCTCGTTGGCGCGCAGCTGCGGGTACGCCTCGGCCACCGCGAACAGCGCCTGGATGCCGCGCGACAGGTCCCCCTCCGCGGCCGCCCGGGCCGCGGCGCCGCCCCCCGGCTGCATCGCCCGGGTGCGCGCCAGGGTGACCTCCTCGAGCGTCTTCTTCTCGTGCGCCGCGTAGCCCTTCACCGTCTCCACCAGGTTGGGCACCAGCTCGTGCCGCCGCTTCAGCTGGACGTCGATGTCGCTCCAGGCGTTCTCGCCGCGATTGCGCAGCCCGACCAGGCGGTTGTAGAGCGCGACCACGAGCGCCGCGAGTCCCACGACGATCGCCAGCGCGAGAATCGTCATCCGTTTCCCTCCGCGGGAAGAAGGCCGGCGGCATCATACAGAAAAGCAGCGGGCGCGGACGGGCGCCCCCCGTCGATCCAAGGCGGCCGGCTGACGGTGTAGGATCGCCACGGTGAACGGCTCCATGTCGCCCGGCGCCCCGGAGCACGGCAGGTCGCGGTCCCTGCGCCCCGGGGCGATCCTCCTGCTCCTCTCCGGACTCCTCTTCCTGTTCGGTCTCGGCGATCGGGAGCTCTGGTCGCCGGACGAGCCGCGCTTCGGCATGGTGGTCCGGGAGATGCTGCGCGACGGCCACGTCGTCGTCCCCCATCTCGAAGGGAAGATCCACGTCGAGAAGCCGCCCCTCTATCTGTGGCTCGCGGCCCTGGCCTCCCTCGTGGGCGGCGTGAGCGAGGCGAGCCTGCGCCTGCCCTCCGCGCTGGCGGCCGTCGGTTGCGTCCTCCTCACCTTCCTCCTCGGACGCCGCCTGTTCGGGGAGCGCGCCGGCTGGCTGGCGGCCGCGATCCTGCTCACCGCGGCCCACTTCCTGGCGCGCGCCCGGTGGGCCTCGACCGACATGCCCCTGACGTTCTTCTTCCTGTGGTCGATGGTGCTGGCGGCGTCGGCCCTCGGCGTGGGAACCGGGGGCGGCGTGGGGATTGCACCGGCACGCTGGTTCTGCGTGGCGGCGGGGCTCGCGACGCTCGTCAAGGGTCCGGTCGGCCTGGTCCTGCCGGCCACCATCGCCGCGGTCTTCCTGGCGGACGGCAGGCGCTGGCGGGACCTGCCGCGTCTGCCATGGCTCAGCGGCCCGGTCCTGTATCTCCTGGTCGTCGTCCCCTGGTACCTCCTGTTCGGCCTGCAGGCCGGGTGGGACAGCCTCCACAGGATCCTGCTGACCGAGAACCTGAACCGTTACATGCAGGCCTGGAACAACGTCCAGCCCTTCTACTACTACCTCCACCGCTTCCCGCTCAGCTTCCTCCCCTGGAGCATTCTCTTCCCCGCCGCGGTCCTGGCGATCGCGCGGCGCTGGCGGCAGGAGCGCGACGGGGGGCTGCGGTTCTGCGTCCTGTGGTTCGTCGTCGTCTTCGTGTTCTTCTCCGTCTCGACCGGCAAGAGGACCGTGTACCTCCTGCCGCTCTTTCCGGCGGCCGCGCTCCTCCTCGGGTGGTGCCTGGATGGCGGATGGCGGGCTCTCGGGGACGCCGCCCCGAGGTGGATCCGCGCGACGGCGCTGGCCCTGGCCGCGCTGTTCGTGCTGGGGGCGGTCGCCGCCCCGCTGGCGGCGGCCGAGCGACACCGCGAGGTCCTTCCCGCCGTCGCCGGTCTCGGTCTGCTCCTCGCCGGCGCGGGGCTGCTCCTCCTCCGGCAGGGCTGGTCCCTGGGGCTCGCCGCCCTGACGCGCACCGTCGCGGCGGCGGTCCTGATCGCCGCGGTCGTCTCCGATCGGTGGCTGGTCCCGGTGATGGACCGGTACCACAACATCCGGAGCCTGGCGGCCGGCGTGGTCGGCGCCATCCCGGAGGGGGGCCGGTTCGCCACCACCCGGGAGAAGCGCGAGGTCCTCCTGTTCTACACCGGCCTGTCCGGCGAAGAGATCCGGAGCGC
>JBOGOE010000082.1:0-8656 GCA_050747445.1 Candidatus Polarisedimenticolia bacterium
GGGTGAAGGGGACCCTCCTGGCCTCCCGCAACCTGGCGCTGCCGGGGATGCCCGAAGGACCGGGCGCCGGAGAGGGCGAGGGCGCCCTCATGCGGGAGATCCTCCACGACGGATTCCCCGGCGCCGCGTCCGGTGTTTCGCTGCGGCCCGATCGGATGACGCTCCCGACCGACTTCACCTTCGACGGCCGCCGGGTCGTCGGGTGGACCCTGCCGGGCCGGGGTCGCTGAGGAGCGCGCAAACCACTCCGACGCCAACCCTCTTCCGACGCGAGGTGCCGGCCCCGCCGCCCGCGGGGGCGAGGCCGGCACCTCGCTCGGCCGCCCGCGCGTTGACACCCCGTGAAACCGGGTGCTAACATCCGCCCTTCCTTGTAAGCCCGTCAGGCCCGGGGCGGGCCGGGGATTGTGAAAAAAGTCACGAGGCGCCCCCCGGCCGCAGGCGCCGGGCCGCGGCACAGCGTGGCGGCCCGCCGGGGGGAGCGATCCGCATGATCGACTACGTCCCGATCGGGTTGCAGCTCGCGATCGCGGCCGTCATGGCGTTCGTCTTCCTGGGGATTTCCACGATCCTCGGGAAGCCGGCCAGAAGCCGCACCGACCTCAGCCCCTACGAGTGCGGCGTCGAGCCGTTCGAGCCCGCCGGCAAGCGCTACACCGTCCGCTTCTACATGGTCGCCATGCTGTTCATCCTGTTCGACATCGAGGCGGCGTTCCTCTACCCCTGGGCCACCATCTTCCGGGACGGCGGGATGGAGGCGTTCGTGCAGATGGCGATCTTCGTCGCGGTGCTCCTCGTCGGCTTCGTCTACTGCTGGCGCCGCGGCGCCCTGGACTGGGACTGATGGCGGGCGGCCCCTTCATCGAGCCGGAGCCGCCCCGCCTCCTCGCCGACCGGCTGAAGGAGCGCTTCCCCGACGGTGTCCTCGAGGTCGCCGAGTTCCGCGGCGAGCTCACCGTCCTGGTCCCGCGCGAGCGGATCGTCGAGATCGCCGGCTTCCTGCGGGACGACGCGGCGTCGGCCTTCGACATGC
Organism: Candidatus Polarisedimenticolia bacterium; assembly: GCA_050747445.1. Classification (GTDB taxonomy): domain Bacteria; phylum Acidobacteriota; class Polarisedimenticolia; order Gp22-AA2; family Gp22-AA2; genus JBOGOE01. The sequence continues at coordinate 1,034 of JBOGOE010000082.1, forward strand.
TGACCGTGGTCACGGCGGTGCACTTCCTGGGGCGGGACTACGACTACGAGGTCCTGTACCACCTCAAGTCGCTGGCGGAGAACCACCGGCTCCGGCTGAAGGTGCGGGCGCGGGAGGGGGAGATGGTGCCGAGCGTCGTGCCGGTCTGGCCCGGGGCCGACTGGCCGGAGCGGGAGGCCTTCGACCTGGTGGGGGTCCGGTTCTCCGGCCATCCGGATCTGCGCCGCATCCTCATGCCGGAGGACTATCCGGACCACCCGCTGCGCAAGGACTTCGACGTCGAGGGGGGACCCACCGCGATCGACGGCGAAGGGCGGCCCCACTCCCCCGGTTTCCGTGACATGGAGCGGATCTGATGGACGACGAAAGCCTGCTCCGGCCGCAACAGCCGTCGATGAGCCCGGTCCCGGGGCCGGAGGAGGATGCGCTCCACGGCGAGCGGATGGTGATCAATATGGGGCCGTCGCACCCCTCCACCCACGGAGTGCTGCGGCTGGTGCTCACCCTCGACGGCGAGGTGGTGAAGTCGGTGCAGCCGCACGTCGGCTACCTGCATCGGGGGATGGAGAAGATCGCCGAGACCATGACCTACCACCAGTTCATCCCCTACACCGATCGGCTCGACTACCTGGCACCGCTGTCCAACAACGTCGCGTACACCCTGGCGGTCGAGAAGCTGCTGGGGGTGACGGTGCCACCGCGCGCCCAGGTGATCCGGGTCCTGTGCTGCGAGATCGCGCGCATCTCGGCGCACCTCCTGTGGCTGGGGACCGGGGCGCTCGACCTCGGCGCCGCGACCGTCTTCTTCCATTCCTTCCACCAGCGGGAGATCCTCTACAACATCATCGAGGCGCTGACCGGCACCCGCCTGACCACATCCTACACGCGGGTCGGCGGGCTGGCGCGGGACCTGCCGGAGGGATGGATCGGGCAGGTCGCGGCGTTCGCGAAGCAGTTCCCGAAGTACCTCGACGAGGTGGACGATCTGCTGACCGGCAACGCCATCTGGCGCAATCGCACCCGGGGGATCGGCCGGATCGGCGCGAAACAGGCGGTGGCGCTCGGTCTCACCGGGCCCAACCTGCGCGGCGCGGGGGTCGCCTACGACGTGCGCCGCAGCGAGCCGTACAGCGGCTACGAGAACTACGAGTTCGACGTGCCGGTCGGCTCGGAGGGGGACGCCTACGACCGGTACCTGGTCCGGATCGAGGAGATGCGTCAGAGCAACCGGATCCTGGAGCAGGGGCTCGCCAACCTGCCGGAGGGGCCGATCAACATCGACGACCCGAAGATCGTCCTGCCGGCGAAGGAACGGGTGCTGACGAAGATGGAGGAGTTGATCGAGCAGTTCATGCTGGTCACCCAGGGGTTCCCGGCGCCGATCGGCGAGGTCTATCACGCCATCGAGGCGCCCAAGGGGGAGCTCGGGTTCTACATCCGGAGCGAGGGGGGGAAGGGGCCCTACCGGCTCCACATCCGCTCCCCCTCGTTCATCAGCCTGCAGGCGATCGAGACCATGGCGGTCGGGGGGCTGGTGTCGGATCTGATCGCGGTGATCTCCAGCATGGACCCGGTCATGGGGGAGGTGGACCGGTGAGCGATCGGGCGCCCGGGCTTCCGGTCAGCGACCGGGTGGACCGCGGGATCGACGCGCTTCTGGGCCGCTTCCCGCACAAGGGGTCCGCCCTCCTGCCGGCCCTCTACCTGATCCAGGAGGAGAAGGGGTTCGTCCCCGAGGAGTGCATGGAGTACGTGGCGGGGAAAATTGGCGTGTCGCCGGCATATGTCCTCGGTGTGGTGTCGTTCTACACCATGTTCCAGAGGCGTCCGGTCGGGCGGCACCACATCCAGCTCTGCATGACGCTGCCGTGCGCCCTGCGCGGGTCGGACCAGACGATGCGGCATCTGGAAAAGCGGCTGGGGATCGGGCGCGGCGGGACCACCCCCGACGGTCGCGTCTCGCTGGCGGCGGTCGAGTGCCTGGCGGCATGCGACCGCGCCCCCTTCTGCCAGATCAACGATCGCGAGTTCGGGCCGCTCGATGCCGCGGCGATCGATCGGATCCTGGAGACCCTGAAATGAAAGGACGACGGTGGCCGGCGAACCGCTCCTGACCCGCAACATCGCGAAGCCCGGCTCCGAGACCCTGGACGTCTATCTGGCGTCGGGGGGCTACCAGGGGCTGCGGCGGGTCCTCAAGGAGTCCACCCCGGAGGCGTTCGTCGAGGAGGTGAAGGCCTCGGGGCTGCGCGGCCGGGGCGGGGCCGGGTTCTCCACCGGGATGAAATGGGGCTTCCTGCCGAAGGGGCTCGACAAGCCGCGCTACCTGGCCGTCAACGCCGACGAGAGCGAGCCCGGGACCTTCAAGGACCGGCTGCTGATCGAGAAGGACCCCCACCTGATCCTGGAGGGGGTCATCCTGTCCGCCTGGGCCATCCAGGCCAGGACCGCCTTCATCTATATAAGGGGGGAGTTCCACGCCGGCGCCCGGATCCTGGAGCGGGCGGTCGAGGAGGCCCGCGCGAAGGGGTTCATCGGGAAGAACGTCCTCGGCAGCGGGTTCGACCTCGACGTCATCGTCTATCGCGGCGCCGGGGCCTACATCTGCGGCGAGGAGACGGCGCTTCTGGAATCGCTCGAGGGGAAGCGCGGCCTGCCCCGCATCAAGCCCCCCTTCCCCGCGGTCGTCGGGCTCTACGGCTGCCCGACGATCATCAACAACATCGAGACCCTCGCCAACGTGACGCTGATTGCCGAGCGGGGGGCGGCCTGGTACGCCACCCTCGGCCGCCCGCCAAAGAACACCGGGCCGAAGCTGTTCTGCATCTCGGGGCACGTGAAGCGTCCCGGGGTGTACGAGGCGCCGCTGGGGATCCCGCTCAAGGAGCTGATCTACGAGCACGCGGGAGGGATGCTGCACCCCGACCGGCCGCTCAAGGCGGTGGTGCCGGGCGGATCGTCGATGAAGATCCTGCCGGCGTCCAGGATCGACGTCCTGATGGATTTCGACTCGCTGATGGCGGCCGGGACGATGCTCGGCTCGGCCGGCGGCTTCGTGATGGACACGAGCGTCTGCATCGTCAACGCCCTGCTGAACGTCGCCCGTTTCTACGCCCACGAGTCGTGCGGCCAGTGTACCCCCTGCCGCGAGGGGACCGGCTGGTTCGTGAAGATCCTGCGCCGGCTGGAGCAGGGGGACGGGAAGCCGGGGGACGTGGATCTCCTGGCCGACGTCGCGCGCAGGGTTGAAGGGAACACCATCTGTCCCTTCGGCGAGGCGATCGCCTGGCCGGTGCAGTCGTACGTCGAGGTGTTCCGCTCCGAGTTCGACGACCACGTCGCCCGCCGCGCCTGCCCGCTCCAGGCCGCGGCGGCCCGGTGAGCCATGGCTGACGAGACGGGCCCCGACCCGACCCGGACGCCGGTGGCGCCGTGGGGCCCCACACCGGCCGCCCCGGGGCTCCGTCCCGACCGCTCCGCCGGACCGCTGCCGCCGCCTCCCGCCGAGCTGCCGCCGGCGGGACCGGACGAGGTCGCCCTCCTGATCGACAACCGCCCGGTGGTGGTGAAGAAGGGGACCACGGTCCTGCAGGCCGCCGCGCAGACCGGCGTCCTGGTGCCGCACTACTGCTGGCACCCCGGGCTGAGCATCGCCGGCAACTGCCGCATGTGCCTGGTCGAGATCGAGAAGATGCCGAAGCTGCAGATCGGCTGCGCCACGACCGTGTCCCCCGGGATGAGCGTGAAGACCGGGTCGGACCGGGTCCGGCAGACGCGTCAGGGGATCCAGGAGTTCCTCCTGATCAACCACCCGCTCGACTGCCCGATCTGCGATCAGGCGGGGGAGTGCCGACTGCAGCAGTACGAGAGCGACTACGGCAAGGGGTTCAGCCGCTTCGACGAGGAGAAGGTTCATCATCCGAAGCGCTACGACATCGGCAGGCGGGTCATGTTCGACGCCGAGCGCTGCATCAAGTGCACCCGCTGCGTCCGCTTCACCGACGAGATCAGCAGGACGCACGAGCTGACCCTGCACGACCGGGGCGATCACGCCATCATCGGCACCTTCCCCGGGAAGGCGCTCGACAACGCCTACTCCGGCTGCACCGTGGACATCTGCCCGGTCGGCGCCCTCACCTGGAAGCCGTTCCGCTTCAAGGCGCGCGCCTGGTTCCTGAAGAACACCCCGTCGGTCTGCGCCGGCTGCGCGCGCGGCTGCAACGTGGACGTGGCCACCTGGCGCGACCGCATTCACAGGATGACGCCGCGGGTCAACATGGAGGTCAACGCGTACTGGATGTGCGACGAGGGGCGGGGGTCCTACGCGTCGCTCTACGATCGGCCGCGCTTCGAGAGGCCGATCCTGCGCGCCGGGCACGCCGCGGGGCCGCACGGACCGGCCGACCCGGACGCGGCGCTGGCCCGGGCGGCGGAGCTGCTGCGCGGCGTGGAGCGCGCCTCCGGCCGGGAGGCCCTGGCGGCGATCGTCTCCGCCCGCCTGACGGTCGAGGACCTCTACATGGCGAGGCGGGTTCTGGTGGAGACCCTCGGCGTGCCGCGGGTCGCCCTGCCGCCCCACGAGGCGGGGGAGGACGACGCCCTGCTCATCCGGCGCGACCGGACGCCCAACGGACGCGGGGCGCAGGCCCTGGGTCTGGGCGCTCCGTCGGCCGCCCGGATGAAGGAGCTGGCCGGCGACCTCGCGGCAGGGCGGATCAAGGGGTTGATTGTGGTTGGGGAGGATCCGGTCGGGGAGGGCCTCCTGCCGGCCGCGGCGCTCGAGACGCTCGAGGCGCTCGTGGTGATCGATGCCTGGAAGAGCCCGACGGTCAAGGCGGCCCACGCCGCCTTCCCGGCGTGCGGCTACGGCGAGACCGACGGCGTCGTGGTCAATGTCCAGGGACGGGCGCAGCGGCTGGCGGCGGCGGTCCGCCCGCGGGGGGAGTCGGATCCGGCGTGGCGGATCCTGGCGGCGCTCGGACGGCGTCTCGGTCTCGCCGGAAACTGGCGCGACGCCGCCGCGGTGTTCGACGAGACCGCGGCCCGGGTCCCCGCCTTCGCCGGTCTGTCGCACCGCCTCCTCGGCAGGGCGGGCGTCCCGATCGCCGGCGCTCCCGCGCCCGGCATCACGATCGCGCCCGGCGCCGCGACCGGTGAGGCCTGAGTTGGACCCGCGCATCGGGGCGGTCCTCGTCGAGGCCGTGCTCAAGATCGCGGTCCTGATCGGCACGGTGATGGGGATCGTCACCGGCATGAACTGGGTCGAGCGGCGCGTCTCCGCCTGGATCCAGGACCGGCGCGGCCCCAACCGGGTCGGCCCGTTCGGCCTGCTGCAGCCGATCGCCGACGGCATCAAGTTCCTGTTCAAGGAGGAGATCACGCCGGCCGGCGTCCACCGGCCGGTCTATCTCCTGGCGCCGGCGCTGATCTTCATCCCTGCCCTGGTCACCATGTCGGTCGTGCCGTTCGGCCCGCCCGTGGAGATCCTGGGACGGCGCGTGTCGCTCCTGGTCGCCGACGTGGACAACGGCATCCTGGTGATCCTGGCGTTCGCCTCGATGGGGGTGTACGGCATCGCGCTGGCCGGCTGGGCCTCCAACAACAAATACTCGCTGATGGGGGGGATCCGATCCTCGTCGCAGCTGATCTCCTACGAGCTGGCGATGGGTCTCGCCGTGGTCGGCGTCCTGATGTCCGCGGGGTCGCTCCGTCTCTACGACATCGTGGAGCGCCAGATGACGCACGGCTGGAACATCCTCTGGCAGCTCCCCGGTTTCCTGATCTTCATGACCGCGGCCTTCGCCGAGACCAACCGGCTGCCGTTCGACCTGCCGGAGGCGGAGACCGAGCTGGTCGCCGGCTACCACACCGAGTACTCCGGCATGCGCTTCGCCATGTTCTACATGGCCGAGTACGCCAACATGGTGACCGCCTCGGCCCTGGCCGCGACCCTGTACCTGGGCGGCTACCACGTGCCGGGGCTCGAACGGCTGGGGCTGTCGGCCCCGGCGGCCGTCGCCGTCCAGGTGCTGGCGTTTTTATTGAAGCTCGGCTTCTTCCTGTTCGTCTACGTCTGGGTGCGCTGGACCATCCCGCGCTTCCGCTACGACCAGCTGATGAACCTGGGGTGGAAGGTCCTCCTGCCGATCGCGCTGGCGCACCTGGTGTGGGTGGCGTTCCTCGTCCTGCAGGGGTGGGTGTGAGGACCACGTGGAGCTGCTGATCGGACTGATCGCGCTGGCCGTGGTGTTCACCGGGCTGCGGGCGCTCAGGCCCGGCCGGCCGGCGATCCCGGCGGCGATCCTGATCCTGGGGACCCTGATCCTCCTGGGGCTCTATCACCGGGCGCTACTGCAGACCGAGTTCTGGGCCGGTCTGATCGGGTTCTGCGCCATCCTGTCGGCGCTCCTGGTGGTCATCCACCCGAACCCGATGGTCTCGGTGCTGTTCCTGATCCTCAACCTGTTCTGCGTCGCCCTCTTCTATCTGATGCTCCAGGCGCAGTTCCTGGCGGCGCTGCAGATCATCATCTATGCCGGCGCCATCATGGTGCTGTTCCTGTTCGTCATCATGCTGCTGAACCTGCGCGCCGAGGAGGGGGTGCGGCCGGGGGGCGGGGCGCAACGCGCCGGCGGGCTCCTCCTGGGAGCCGCGTTCGCCGGGGCGATGTTCTGGGCGATCCAGAACCGGATGCCGCCGGCCTGGTACGAGCCGGCCGCGGGGGCCGGGTTCGGCACGGCCCGCGAGGTCGGCGTCCTCCTGTTCGGGCGTCACGTCTTCGCCTTCGAGGCGGCCTCGGTCCTGCTGCTCGCCGCCATGATCGGCGCGGTCCTGCTGGCGAAGCGGAGGCTCCAGTGAGGCCGCGGACCGGGCGGCGCCGGGAGCGCGGGGGCGTCGCATGATGCGCGTCGAGTTCTTCCTGATGATCGCGGCGCTGCTGTTCGCCATCGGCTGCGCCGGAGTGCTGATCCGCCGCAACGCCATCGTCATCCTGATGTGCATCGAGCTGATGCTGAACGCGGTCAACCTCAGCTTCGTGGCCTTCGCCCACGAGCGGCAGACGATGACCGGTCACGTGTTCGTCTTCTTCGTCATGACGGTGGCCGCCGCCGAGGCGGCGGTGGGGCTGGCCATCGTCATCGCGTTGTTCCGGCGGCGCCGGACGACCGATGTCGAGGACGCGAGCCTGATGCGCTGGTGAACCGATGCTGACGTTTCTCTGGCTGATCCCGTTCCTGCCGCTCGCCGGCTTCCTGCTGAACGGTCTGTTCGGCGCCCGGTGGCTGCCGCGTCGCGCCGTGGCGTTCATCGCCTGCGCCGCGGTCCTGGCCTCGTTCGCCCTGTCGGTCGCCGCCTTCATGGAGATGCCGGAGGGGCACGCGCCGCCCCGCTTCACCCAGGACCTGTTCACCTGGATGCCCCTCGGGGCGACGGACGGCGGCGGGTTCGAGGTCCGCTGGGCGTATCACCTCGATCCCCTCTCGGCCGTGATGATCCTGGTGGTGACCGGGGTGGGTTTCCTGATCCACGTCTATTCGATCGGGTACATGGCGGCGGAGCCGCAGGCGGCATACGCGCGGTTCTTCGCGTATCTGAATCTGTTCATGGCGATGATGCTGACGC
>JBOGOE010000083.1:0-6303 GCA_050747445.1 Candidatus Polarisedimenticolia bacterium
GGCGGCCCCCTCGCGGTCGCCGGCGGCGCGGCGGCGCTCGACGGCCCCCGCCGCGAGGGCCATGGCCTCGCCGTCATTGCCACGCCGGGCCGCCAGGATCGCTTCCTCTTCCGACAGGCTGTCGAGCAGGTCGGGGCGTCCGAGCTCGGTGAGCAGGGCGCGCGCCCGGTCGTAGCGCTCGCGCGCCGCCGCCAAATCGCCGCGCTCCCGGCACAGGTTCCCTTCCTCCTGGAGGACGTCGGCGAGGAGCCCCTGGAGCTGCGACTTCTGGGCGATTTCCCGGGCGTTGGCCAGGAGCGAGGCGGCGCGGGGGTGGTCGCCTTCGAGGGTCGCGATGCGCGCCAGGTTCAGGTAGGCGGCCCCCTCCTCGGGACCGAGACGGGGGTTCTCCGGGCTGGTCAGGATGCTGAAGCACTCCGAGGCGCGCCGGAAGTCGCCCGCCACGGCGTGCGGCAGTCCGAGATTGTGGGCGATCATCAGGATCAGGTGGTCCTCGCCGGCGCGCCGGGCGAGGGCCAGGGCCTCCTGCCAGAGGGTGCGCGCCTCGGCGGGACGGTCCTGCCGGTAGCGGATGATCGCCAGCGTGTTCAGGACGCGGGATCGGACGCGGGGGTCCCGGTCCTCGGTCTCCGCCAGCGCCTGCGACGCGATCTCCGCGGCGCGCGTCACGTCACCGGTCTTCAGGAGTGAATAGGCCAGCCCCTGGAGCGCCATGACCCGCGTGCGGCCGCCCAGCTCCCCCGACCATTCCCCGCGCTGCGCGAGGGCGGCCTCGAAGTGGCCGGCGGCGGCGCTGTGGTCCCCCGCCAGACGGCAGGCCTCGCCCCACAGCGCCGAGGTGGCGGGGGCCCGGACGCCGCGGGCCGCCAGGAACAGCGCCGCCTCGCGCACCGCGCCCAGCAGACCGGCGCGCACCAGCGCCTCGCCGTGGCGCTCCAGGAGCGCCGCGATGTCGCGGATGCTCTCCGCCGCGAGGAAGTGCCGCAGCGCCGGCGCGAAGGCGCCGCGCCGCTCGAAGGCGCGCCCGTAGCGCTGGTCGAGCGCCCGGACCTCCTCGACGTCGCGCCCGGCCCGCAGCTTCCGGCGCAGGAAATCCAGGAACAGGGGGTCGTAGGCGTAGTAGTCCCCGCGGCTCTCCAGGGCGGAGATGAAGAGATGGCGGCGGACCAGCCCCGCCAGGATGTCGCGCGCCTCGAGCCCCGGCAGCACCTCGGCGCAGACCTCCGGGTCGATCGCCGCCGGCGGGCAGGAGCCGAGGAGGAACTCGCGCACGTCCCGCGGTTCCGCGGCGAACACTTTCTCGCCGAAGTACTCGAAGATCTCGGTCTCGGTGCGCGCGAACAGGGCCTCCGGCAGGTCGTCGCCCTCCGTCCCGGGCCGCGCCGTCTGCCGCAGCAGCTTCAGGGCGGTGACCCAGCCGCGGGTGCGGGCGTGCAGCCGGTCGACGGTCTCCGGGCGCACCTGCAGGTCGAAGGCGTCGCGCAGCAGGGAGCGCGTCTCACCGGGCGTGAACCGCAGCTCCTCCCCGTCGATGCGGGTGACGGCGCCCTCCGCCGCGAGCGGATCGAGCCCGAGCGCCGGGAGGGACCGTCCGAGGAGGACCAGGTGCAGCGCGCCCGGCATGCACGCCAGAAGCCGCCGCAGCGATCGCTCGCAGGCCTCCGCCCCCTCGAGGTGCTGCACGCCGTCGAGCACCAGGAGGATCCGCCCGCCGAGCGATTCCTCCGCGTCGGCGACCAGGATGTCGGCGAGGCGCTCGGGCTCCACCGGACGGAAGCGCAGGGCCTCCCAGAACCCCTGGCTGCGCTCGCCGAACTCGGGGGCGTGTTCCTTGATCCCCTGGACGAGGTAGGGGAAGAAGACGGATGGATCCCGATCCGACGGGTCGAGCGAGTACCAGACCGAGTCCTCGCCGCACTCCTTGAGGAATCGCGCCAGAAGCGCCGTCTTGCCGTACCCCGGACCGGCCTCGACGACGGTGGCGCGCCCCTCGAGCCCGGCGCGAAGCCGGTCCATGAGCCGCGGCCGCGGCAGGTGCAGCGGACCGATCGCCGGCGGCAGGAGCTTCGAGCCGAGCAGCGGCGCGGCGCGGGTCATGGCCGGTCCTCCCCGGACCACTCCTCCAGACGGGCGTAGAGACTCCGCGGGCCGAGGGGCGGGAGGCGCAGGTGGCGCGGCGCGGCGTGCAGCCGATCGCGCTCGAACAGGAAGGTGTAGGGCTGCTCGTAGGCGATGATCCGCTGCGCCTCGATCCACGACAGCCGCGACGCCTCCGGATCGCGCACCGCCCGCGCCCGATCGATGACCCGGTCCAGCTCCGGGCTGCCGTAGCGGCCGTAGTTGTAGCCGCCGTCGCCCGCGGCGGTGTGGAAGTTGCTCCGGAGGTCGACCTTGGTCGATTCGAGCCAGGAACCGAGGAAGGCGTCGAACTCGTGCGTCTCGTGCCGCGCGATGAAGGTCCCCGATTCAAAAACCCGCGGCACCGCCTCCACCCCGACCGCGCGCAGCTGCGCGGCGACCATCCGGGCCGCATCGGCCCGCTGCCCCGAGCCCTGGTTGGTCTCGAGCTCGAACCGGAACACGCGGCCGTCGTGGTCGAGGAGGCCGTCGCCATCCCGGTCGCGCCAGCCGGCCTCCCCGAAGAGCCGGCGGGCGGCGTCCGGATCGAACGGAAGCGGCCGCAACGCGGGATCGCGCGCCCACAGGAAGGAGAGCACCGGACCGGCCGCGGTGCGTCCGACGCCCGGCAGCAGCCCCTCGACGATCGCCTCGCGGTCGATCGCCAGGGTCAGCGCCCGTCGCACCAGGGGGTTGGCGAACAGGGGCCGCGCCGTGTTCCAGCAGATGAAGGTGTACGACAGGTCGGGCACGCGCAGCAGGCGCAGGCGGGGCGACGCTTCGACGCGGGCGGCGGCGCGCGGGTGGAGGTTCTCCAGGAGGTCGATGCCGCCGCTCAGGAGCTCGTTGAGGAGCGCCTCCTCGTCCGGAATCACGCGAAAGACCACGCTGTCGAGCCACGGCAGGGGCGCCTTGAGATACGCGGGATTGCGCTCGAGCTCCAGCAACGCGCCGCGCTCGTAACGCCTGAGGCGGAACGGACCCCCCGCGACCGGAGCCTCGAGGAAGGCGCGCCGGGGCCATTCGGCGAGCGAGACGTTTCCGAATACGTGCGCCGGCAGGATGTTCCCTTCGACCGCGTCCATCAGCCGGTAGGGGTAGACCCGGGCGAAGCGGTAGACGACGGTCCGCTCGTCGGGCGCGGTCACCTCCTCGATGAACTCCTTGACGTCGATCCCGGCCCAGGCGACCTCGGGGCTGCTCGCGGCGCGGTGCGACAGGAGGACGTCCGCCGCGGTCACCGGCCGGCCGTCGCTCCAGACCGCGCGCGGATCGAGATGGAAGGTGAGACGCCTCCCGTCCGCCGAGAACTCCCACGACGAGGCGAGCCCCGGACGGAAGGTCGGCGGTCCCTGCTGGAAGTCGTCCGCTTCGTACGCCAGCTTCGGATAGAGAAGGTCGGCGATCTCCTGATCGAACGCGCTGGCCGCGGTATAGATGTTGAGGGAGGTGACGTCGCTCCGCACGCCGATGACGAGGCGGCGCGGACCGGTCCGCCCGGCGGGCGAGGCGCTCGGTCCGGGGATCCGCCCGAGGGCCGCCCCGGCCAGCAGCGCGGCCGCGAGCAGGCCGCCGGCGATGGCCCACCCCCGTAATCTCGGAGACACCGATTGGACCTCCAGCTTCGTCCTCAAATCTGCGACGTAACCCGCCCGGGGGAAATCGGGGGAATCCCGGAAACGCCCTCCGGGAGATCACTGAAAAGCCACCGGCATCGAGGCATCGGTCCGCAGGTCCGGGCATACTTGCGGGCGGCCGGCCTGCGGCCGGGCGCCGATGCGCCCTTCCCGTGCCGGTCGGGGGATCCGACGTTGATCGGTTTCGTCGCGCGGCGGTTGCTCGCGGCTCTTCCCCTTGCCTGGGGGGCCGCCACCCTGGTCTTCCTCCTGGTCGAGGCGGCCCCGGGGGAACCCTTCGATACACTCAGGGAGCCGGGGGTCAGCGTCGCGACCGCCGGGCGGCTGCGCGAGGCGTTCGGGACCGCGCGACCGCTCCTGCCGCGCTATCTGGAGTGGCTCGCGGGGCTGCTCCGGGGCGATTTCGGGATTTCGTGGTCGTATCGACAGCCGGCGGCGGATCTGATCGGGGCGGCGGCCCTCAACACGCTGGCGCTGGCCGGACCGGCGATCCTCCTGGCGCACGGGTTGGGACTGGCCGCCGGCGTCGCCGCGGCCCGCTCGCGGCGCCACATCATCAATCGGGGAATGCCGGCCGCGGCCGCGGCCTTCTATTCCGTCCCGTCCTACTGTCTCGCATTGCCGCTGGTGTGGCTTCTGGCGGTGCGGCTCGGCTGGCTGCCCGCCTCGCAGATGCATTCCACCAACGCCGCCGCGCTCCCGTTCCTGCCGTGGCTGCTCGACACCCTCCGCCACCTGGCCCTCCCGTGCCTGGCGCTGGTGGTGCCGGCGGCCGCCGGGATCGCCCTGTACGTCCGCGACCAGATGCGGGCGGCGCTCGGTCGCGGCTTCGTCAGCGCCGCCCGGGCCCGCGGTCTGGGCAGCCGGCAGGCGGAGCTGCGTCACGCCCTGCGGGCGACGCTGCTGCCGGTCGCCGCCCTCCTCGGCCTGGCGATCCCGGGCTTCCTGGGAGGAAGCCTGACGATCGAGGTGCTGTTCGCCTGGCCGGGACTGGGACGCCTGGCGTACCAGGCGGTCCTCGCCCGCGACCTGCCGCTCATTCTGGGGTGTACCTGTCTGTCGGCGGTCCTGGTCGTCACCGGTGGTCTGGCGGCCGATCTCCTGGCGGCGCTCCTCGACCCGCGGGCCCGGGAGGCGCAGAGGTGAGCCGCCCGTGGGGCGCCGCGTGGGTCGTCCTCCTCGCCCTCGCCGGTCCCTGGATCGCGCCGTATCCGCCGGATCGGCAGGAGGACGTCGCGGGGGCCCGCCTCCTGCCGCCCCTGACCCGGGCGCACGCGCTCGCGGCCGGGCCCCACCGCACCTTCGTCGTCACCGGCCTGGCCCGGACGCCCGATGGCTGGACGTTCGAGCGCGCCGGGCGGCGGCAGACGCTGGCCGGCGCGGGGCCCGCCGCGGAACCGGCGCCCCGCTTCTACCTCCTGGGGACCGACACGCTGGGACGCGACCTCCTGAGCCGCCTGCTCCACGGCGTCCGGCACACCGTCGGTCTGGCGATCCTGTGCGTCGCCGTGGCGCTCGCCGCCGGAGTCGCGGCCGGCGCCTCGGCCGGGCTCGCGGGCGGGCTGTGGGACCAGGTCCTGATGCGCGGCATGGAGGTGCTCATGGCGATCCCGCGGCTGCTGCTGATCCTGGTGTGCGCCGCGCTGTTCAGCCCCTCGATCCCGCTCCTCGTCCTGCTTCTGGGAGGGACGACCTGGACCGGGCTGGCGCGTCTCGCCCGTGCCGAGACCCTCGCCTTCCGGGAGAGCGGTCCCGCCCAGGCGGCCCGCGCCGCCGGCGCCTCGGCCCCCCGCCTCCTTCTCCGGCACCTGGCGCCGCAGATCGCCCCGCTTCTGGTGGTCTTCGCCGCCCTCCGGTTCGCCGACACCATCGTCCTCGAATCGGCGCTGGCGCTCCTCGGTCTCGGCGCTCCGCCGCCGGCCGTCTCCCTGGGGGACGTCCTGGCCTCCGGACGCGAGGCGCTGCACGAGGCCTGGTGGGTGCCGGCCGCCCCCGCGCTGCTGATCGCCGCGATCGTCGTCGCGGTCCGATCGGGCGCGCGCGGCGTCGTCCGGCTGCAGGAACCGCCGTCGGTGGCGTAACCTCCATAGGCGTCACATAGTGGCGCGCAGAGTGTGGACCGGGGGCAGGCGCCGGGGTCGTCGCCGGTGCGCGTCCGGCCGTCAGAAGGCGCGTCCCAGGGCGTGACGCCTTTCGGTCGCCAAGTGGGGCGTCACCAGCTCCCGGCGATAGAACGCCATCACGTTCTCCCCGGCTCTCACACGGGAGGGTGGCAACCGTTCAGCCAGCACCTGCGCCCAGCTCCAGGCCCGGTCGGTGAGACCAAGACGCATGGCGGTGGTGCCGTCCCGGGGATGGCGCTCGGAGCGGGGCTGCACCAGGTTGCGCCACACCACGAACAGCGCCAGCCGCTCCGCCAATCCGTTGTAGCTGCGCCCGAAGGCGATGGTCTCGCGGCGGTGCGCCGACTGGCTGTGGCGCAGGAAGCGGTGCAGCTGGTCGTTGGGGAACAGCGCCGCGTCCCGTTCCCGGGCCTCCCTGGAACGGC
>JBOGOE010000084.1:0-5516 GCA_050747445.1 Candidatus Polarisedimenticolia bacterium
GGCGCTGACCGGCCGGCCCGGCGGGCGCGCGGCCCCGTGATAGACTTTTGCTCCCCGATGATGCGGTCGCGCCGCTCCCTCCCGATCGTCTCCTGTGCCGCGTTGTGGCTCGCGGCGGCCGCCCTCGTCGTGCGCGCGTCGGCGGCGCCGCCGCCCGCCACGCCGTCGCTCACCGCCCCCCCGTCCCGCACCGTGCGCATCGGTCTCGACACCGATCCGATCAAGGCGCGCGTGTCGGCGGCCGGCGGCATCGTGGTGCGCGACCCGGTCAGGCGGGCGCCGATCTGGAAGAGCCGCTTCCCGGCCGGCATCTACCTGGTGAGCGACGTCCAGGGCGGGGGCGAGGCCGGCGTGCTGTTCCGGGTGCAGGTGGCGTCCTACGCCGACAAGACGCAGGCGGAGGCGAAGCAGGCGGAGCTCCAGGCGCTCCTGCCCGACGAGAAAATCGTCCTCGTCTATCACCCCGACCGGCGATCCTGGCGGCTGCGTGTCGGGGAGTTCCTGACCCGCGAGGACGCCGCGCCCCTGGTGCAGCGGCTGGCCGACGAGGGGTATACCGAGCTGTGGACCGCCGAGGAGGGACGCGCGGTCGGCGGCCGGCGCCGGATCCGCCTGGTGGACGACCGCTGGAACAACTTCCTGACCGGCCACGACCGGGTCCTGATCGCCCCGGCGCGCGCCGGAGAGGTGCTGCGTCTCGATCAGAACACCTACCGCGGCACCCTCGAGGCGCGCGTCACCCGCGCCGGCAATCTGCAGCTGATCAACGAGGTCGAGATGGAGGAGTACCTCCGCGGCGTGGTCCCGAACGAGATGGGGCCCGGTGTCTATCCGGAGCTGCAGGCGCTCAGGGCCCAGGCGGTGGCGGCCCGCACCTACATCGTCGCCAACCTCGGTCAGTTCGCCGAGGACGGCTACGACGTCTGCGACACGCCGGGGTGCCAGGTCTACAACGGGGCGGGGACCGAGCACCCGATGACCGATCAGGCGATCCGGGAGACCCGCGGCCTGGTCCTGATGTGGGAGGGGAAGCCGATCAACGCCCTGTACACCTCGACGTGCGGCGGCCACACCGAGGATGGGCATCTGGTGTTCCCCAACGAGAAGGGGCCGTACCTGAAGGGGGTGCCCTGCTATCCGGAGGCCGAGGCCGAGAGCCGCACCCTGGTCGCCAGGACCTGGACCGACCCGGTCCTGCTGGAGGACGGCGCGCCGGTCAACGAGGAGATCGTCCTCCTGCAGCGTCTCGGCGTCGTGGGGGGCGAGGCCCAGGACCGGACCTGGCTCCTGGCGCGCGCGACCGCCGCGGAGATGGACCGCTGGGGCCGGGCCGCCTTCGCGCTCCTGGGGAAGACCGCCGCCCGGCGGGAGGGGCGCGACGGGGCCCTGGTGATGCACGAGCTCGCCGACTGGCTGGCCCGTTCGCTGGCGTGGGAGGAGCGGCTGAAACTGGCAGTCGACGAACGCGACCTGCCGTACCTGCTGGCGTTCAGGGATCGGGACGAGGTCCCGAAGGAGGCGCGGCGCTCGTACGCCGTCCTGATCCTCGAGGGGATCCTGCAGCCGTTCCGCGACAACACCCTGCGCCCGCGCCACCAGCCGTCGCGCGGGCTGGTGCTCCGCTCCCTCTACCGGGTGCTGGACTATTACGGCGCCACCGGGGTCGGCCGCGCCACCTACCGCGGCAGCACCGGCGAGCGGATCCTGCTGGAGGTCAAGCAGGGGGTCACGCCGCACGATCTCGCGTCCGACGTCGCCCTGTTCCGGTCGTTCCGCGACATCGCGTATCCGGCGCAGAGCATCCCGTTGATCCTGGGAGATCGCGTCCACACCCACCAGGCGGCGGACGGCCGGATCGACTTCCTCAAGGTCATCGCCAACCAGCGGGGCGTGTCGGACGATCGTTACTCCTCCGCCTTCCGGTGGGAGCAGCGCTACACGCGCGCCGAGCTCGAGGCCCTGCTGGCGCGGCGGCTCAATGCCGGACGGCTGCAGGACGTCGAAGCGACCCGCCGCGGCGTGTCGGGACGGGTGGTCGAGATCCGGGTCACCGGCAGCCGGGGGCAGTTCACCGTCCGCGGTTTCCCGATCCGGACCGCGCTCGGGGTGCGCGAGAACCTGTTCGCCGTGGACCGCACCTACGCGACCGACGGCCAGGTCGAATCGTTCATCTTCACCGGCAAGGGGTGGGGCCACGGCGTGGGGCTCTGCCAGGTCGGCGCCTACGGCATGGCGCTCCGCGGCAAGGGGTTCGAGGAGATCCTGGCCCACTACTACAACGGCGCCGTGCTGCAGCGCTTCGCCGATCGTTGACACCCGGAGGCGGCGGCGGTGATAATCCCGCACCGCCGGCACCGCGGCGCGGGAGGATGATGGACCCGGGTCGTTTCCGCGGCACGCTCAAACCGCTCAGTCTCGTCGATATCCTGCTGTTTCTGCGCGGCCTCAACCGGACGGGGCTGCTGTCGCTGAACGCCGGCGGGACGTCGGTGGGCCTCTATCTGCGCGGCGGGGCCGTCGTCCAGGCGACCTCCTCGCGGCCGGCCGATCGGCTCGCGGCCATGGCCCTGCGCCGCGGTCTGATCACCCCCGAGCAGCACGACGAAGCCCTGCGCCGCGCGGCCGCGGGCGAGAGCATCGGACGGGCCCTGGTGGCCGCCGGTCTGCCGCCGCGCGACCTGGTCGAGGCGCGGGTCCGGCAGGTGCGCGACATCGCCCTGTCGCCGTTCGAGTGGGCGGAGGGGGAGTTCGCCTTCATCGAGGACGAGGAGTACGGCGACGCGGGGCTCGAAGTGCGACTGGAGGTCTTCGACCTGATCGCCGAGGGGATCCGGGGCCTGCGCTCGCCGGAGCTGTTCGAGCGGCGGCTGGGCTCCGACGAGCGGGTGTTCGCCCCGGCGCCGGACGACGGCGGGGATCCGTCGGCCGGTCTGGAGCCCCACGAGGAGCAGGTCCGGCGCCTGGTGGACGGCCGGCGCACGGTCGGCCGGATCACCGCCCTGTCGGATTTCCCGGTGGCGGAGGTGCGCCGGGTGCTGCTGCTCCTGTATGCGGCCGGCCGGATCCTGCCGCGTCTCCCGCAGGGCGAGGACGCGGAGGACGCGCCCCCCGAAGCCGAGATCGACTCGATCCTGAAGCGCTACAACGGCATGCTCGGCCGGCTGTTCGAGCATCTGATGCGCGAGGCGGGGCCGATCGCCGAGGACCTTCTGGTGAAGACCCTGCGCGAGACGGAGCCGGCCCATCCCGCGGTCCTGGCCGGTGTGGCGCGGGGGGGCGACGGCACCCTCGACCCCGACGTTCTGCGGGACAACCTGGGCCGGGTCGCCGGCCGCACGCGCCGGGCGGCGCTGGTCGAGGGGCTCAACGAGCTCCTGTACGCCGATCTGCTGGTCGTCCGCCGGACCCTGGGACCCGAGCTCGAGGGGCGGTTGCTGCGGGAGTTCGGCGGTGTCCTTCCACCGGCGGGTCCGGCCGGCCGCCTTTGATGGCCCGCTTCCTTGTCCGGATCGGCGGCTTGCTTCTGGTAGGCGCGTGCGTCTACATGGCGGTCTGGGAGGGCTGGATGGGTGGCGCCGACAACCGGCTGATCGTACAGCTCCTGGCGGCCGGCGGGGCGTGCGTCGGCGGCGGGGTGATCCTGTGGGCGCTGGGACGGGGAGCCGCGAGCCTGGCATCCCGCTCCTGCCCCCGCTGCGGCCGGCGGGTGGCGCGGGGGCGCGTCTATTGCGAGGAGCACCTCCGGGACGCGGTCAACGAGTTCCGCGACCGGGAGCGCGAGCGCCGGAGTTGAGGGAGCCCGCGTCCCCGGCCGCCGCCCCCGGGGGGCCGCCGCTCCTGGTCATCGTGGGGCCGACCGCCGTGGGAAAGAGCGACTGTGCCCTGCTGGCGTGCGCGCGCTTCGGCGGCGAGATCGTCAGCGTCGATTCGATGCAGGTCTACCGCGGGCTCGACCGCGGCACCAGCAAGCCCGACGCGGCGACGCGCCGCCGCGTGCCGCATCACGGGATCGACCTGGCCGATCCGGGACGGGACTTTTCGATGGGGGACTTCGTGCGGGAAGGGGAGCGCGTCATCGGCGACATCCGGTCGCGCGGGCGGCTGCCGGTCCTGGTCGGAGGGACGGGGTTGTACCTGCGCGGCCTGCTCAAGGGGATCGCCGACGCGCCGCGGCGCGACGCGGCGCTGCGCGGACGTCTCGACGCGGTGGCGGCGCGGCGCGGTGGTCCCTTTCTGCACCGGATGCTGCGGCGCTTCGACCCGGCCGCGGCGGCCCGACTGCCGCCGCGCGACCGGCAGCGGATCGCCCGGGCGCTCGAGGTCGCCCTCACCGCGCGCCGGACGCTGACCGATCTGATTGGACGCTCGCCGTTCGGCGCCGACCGGTACGCGGCGGTCAAGATCGGCCTCACCCTGGATCGGGAAGCCCTCTATCGCCGCATCGACGAGCGGGTCGCGCGCTTCTTCGCCGCGGGTCTCGCGGACGAGGTGCGCGGGCTCCTGGAACGCGGCGTCCCGCCCGAAGCGAACGCCTTCAAGGCGCTCGGCTACCGCGAGGCGATGGGCCACGTGCGCGGCACCCTGCCGCTCGCCGAGGCGATAGCGGCGACTTGCCGGGCGACCCGGCGCTACGCCAAACGGCAGTGGACCTGGTTCCGCAGGGAGGATGGAGTGGCCTGGTTCACCCTGGATGCCGCGGTGGCCGAGCCGTTCGCCGAACCGCTCGACTTCGCGGCCCGGGCGCTCGGCCGGCGCGGGGAGGGGACGTGCTGACCCTGGCCAACCAGCTCACCATCTGCCGGATGGCGACCATCCCGCTCCTGATCACCCTGCTCCTGTCGAACCACCACGGCTGGGCGTTCGTGGTCTTCCTCCTGGCGGGACTCACCGACGCCCTCGACGGGATCATCGCCCGGCGCTGGCAGCAGAGCTCGCGTCTCGGGGCGTTCCTGGACCCGATGGCCGACAAACTCCTGATGACCACCTGCTTCATCGTCCTCGCGCTCCCCGACCATCCCAAGTCGGTCCCCGACTTCGTGATCACCAACCGCCTGCCGATCCACCTGACCATCGTCACCATCAGCCGGGACGTCTTCATCGTCAGCATCGCGCTCCTGGTCCACCTGACCTCCGGGATGATCCACTTCAAGCCCACGACGCTGGGGAAGATCACGACGGGGGTGCAGCTGATCACCATCGGGACGGTGCTGCTGCTGAACTGGCTGCGGGTGGAGGCGCTGTTCGTGGTGGGGGCGCTGTGCTGGCTGACCCTCGCCATGACCCTGGCGTCCGGGCTGCACTACATCTACCACGCGACCCGCATCGGGACGCCCGAGCCGGCCGGGAAGTCCGGTCCCCGGCGCTCCTGAGCCGCCGGGACGCCGCGTCGCCGCTTCCGGGGGCGTTCCGGCTCCCGGCTACTTCTTCTTGCCCTGGACCAGCAGGATCCGGTAGAAGCACCAGATCGTCAGGAGGGTGATGCTCCCCCAGGCGAGGAACATGAACAGCACCCCGCC
>JBOGOE010000085.1:0-7124 GCA_050747445.1 Candidatus Polarisedimenticolia bacterium
GGTGACCGCCGCCGTGACCGCCTGCGGCGCGGTGGCGGGGCTCGCGGAGGGCGGCGGGACGGGGGGCGATCCGCGGCGGGCGGTGGTGCGCTTCCCCTCGGGCTTCGTGATCGAGGCGGAGATCGCCGACACCCCGGAGCGGGTGGCGCGCGGCTACATGTTCCGGCGCAAGGTGAGGAAGGACGAGGGGATGGTGTTCGTCTTCAAGGAGCCGGGGTTCCATTCGTTCTGGATGAAGAACACCCTGGTGCCGCTCGACATCGTCTGGATGGACGAGGCGTTCTCGGTGGTGCACCTCGAGGCGTCGGTGCCGCCGTGCCGCGCCGATCCCTGCCCGTCGTACGGGCCGATCCGGAAGGTGCGCTACGTCCTCGAGACGCGGGCCGGGACGGCGCGCCGCGAGGGGCTGAAACCTGGGGACGTCGTGCAGGTTGCATTTCCGGAATCAGGGCGTTGACGCGCCGACGCGCGTCAAGAGGGCGACGATCCGGGGGATTTCGCGCACAACGGCCTTGACCCCGGGCGCCCTTCGCCGTACTGGCAGGATCACCACACGGGAACACAGGAGGCCAGACGGATGCGGTTCTACCTGCAAGCGCTTGCCGCGATCGGGGTGCTGGTGTTCGGTTTCATGCTGGGCGTCCGCTACCAGACGCGGGTCGAGAGCCTCAACGAGGTCCGGACCCTGGTCCAGGTCCAGAAGGCCAAGATCCGCGAGCTGCGCGACGAGAACGGACGGCTCCACACCGTGGTGGTGGTGCGCGAGTTCCTCGAGCGCAACCGCATCCGCCTGACGCCGGACACGGTGAACCACATCGCCGGCTCGATCCACGAGGCCTCGGCGCGCTTCGAGATCCCGCCCGAGATGCTGCTGGCCGTCATCCGCATCGAGAGCGCCTTCGACCCGAACGCCCTGTCCCACAAGGGGGCCGTCGGGCTGATGCAGATCCTCCCTTCCACCGCGCAGGAGATCGCGCAGGAGCTGCGGATGGAATGGAGCGGTGACGCGCTGCTGCGCGACCCCTCGGCCAACATCGCCATGGGGGCGTACTACCTGACCAAGCTCATCGGCCAGTTCGACGATCTGGCGGTGGCGCTGGCCGCCTACAACCACGGTCCGGGCCGGATCGCCGAGCTCGCCGAGGCCAACGCCGTGCTCCCGATGGACTACGCGACCAAGGTCCTCAGCCACTACACGCCGTACTGAACGATTCCGCCAAAGGCGCGGCCGCCGCGGCTTCCGGAGCGGGCGCGCGCCGTTGACCGCCCCCCGACCGCTGTGGTAACGTCCGCGTTCCGCGCGGTCGCGGTCGTGTGTGCGCGCGGCCGGGGGGCCTGCGGTCGTGGTCGATTACCTGCCGATCCTCATCTTCCTCGTCGTGGCCGCGATCTTTCCGGTCGCCACGCTCGTCATCGCTTCGATCCTCCGGCCGGCCAGCGCCAACGCGGTCAAGGTCGAGGCCTACGAGTGCGGCGTGCCGCCGAGCGGCGAGGCGCGCGGGCGGATCTCGGTCCGCTTCTACGTGATCGCGGTGCTGTTCGTGGTGTTCGACGTCGAGACCATCTTCCTGTTCCCCTGGGCGGTGAAATACAAGGCCCTCGGCTGGTTCGGGTTCTTCGAGATGCTGGTGTTCCTGGGGATCCTGGTGGTCGGCTACGCGTACGCCTGGCGGAAAGGAGCGCTCGAGTGGGCCTGATCGAAGGACGGTTCGAGGCCAACATCATCACCACGACCGTCGACCGGCTGTACAACTGGGCCCGCAAGTCGGCCCTCTGGCCGATGTCCTTCGGCCTGGCCTGCTGCGCCATCGAGATGATGGCCACGGTCGCGTCGCGCTACGACATCGACCGGTTCGGCGCCGGCGTGTTCCGCGCCACGCCGCGGCAGTCCGACGTGATGATCGTGGCCGGCACGGTGTGCGAGAAGATGGCGCCGGTGATCAAGCGGCTCTACGATCAGATGCCGGACCCCAAGTGGGTCATCTCCATGGGCGCCTGCGCCACCTGCGGCGGGCCGTTCCCGACCTACAGCGTCGTGCAGGGGGTCGATCGACTCGTCCCGGTCGACGTGTACATCCCGGGATGCCCTCCGCGGCCGGAAGCACTCCTCTACGGTTTCCTCAAGCTGCAGGACAAGATCGACAGGATGAGCGTCGCCCGCGCCCGGGCGACGGCCTGAGCGGAAGAACGCACCGCGGTTCGCGCTTTTCGGTCCGGGCGGCAGCCGGGCCGAGCTTGTGAAAAAAGGATCGAGCGCATGGCGGACGACAGCGAGCGGACGGGTGGGACACCGGAGGCGGGCACGGGCGCGCCGGCGGCCCCGGCGTCACCGCCCGCAGCTCCACCCGCCGCAGCTCCACCCGCCGCGGCCCCACCCGCCCCCAAGGCCGACCCGTTCAAGGCGGCGGTCCCCTCGGCGGCGGTCGATCGGCTCCGCGAGGTCTTCCCCGATCAGGTGGCGGAGGTCGCCTATTACGCGGGCGAGGCGATCGTCCGGCTGCACGCCTCCCGGCTGGAGGAGGTCCTCCGCTTCCTGCGCGACGACCCCGCGCTGCGCTTCGACTACCTGAGCAACCTGACCGCGGTCCACTGGCCGCAGCGCCCGCGCCCGTTCGAGATCGTCTATCACCTGTTCTCGATCAAGCGGAAACACCGGGTGACCCTCAAGGTCGACGCGGGGGAGCACGACGGGGTGCCGACCGCCTGCGGCGTCTGGCCCACCGCCAACTGGCACGAGCGGGAGGTGTTCGACCTGTTCGGGGTGCGCTTCATCGGCCACCCCGACCTGACGCGCATCCTGATGACCGACGAGTGGGTCGGCCATCCGCTGCGCAAGGACTACCCGCTCGAGGGGAAGGCGGAGGACCACGTGCAGTACCGCCAGGTCGGCACCGCGCCGCACGTCTACACCTACGACAAGGCCCCCCTCAAGGGGTTCGGCTGGAAGAAGGCGGTCGAGAAGACCGGCGAGGGGAACGGCTGATGTTCCGCACCGAGATGATGGACATCAACATGGGGCCCCAGCACCCCTCGACCCACGGGGTGCTGCGTCTCATGTTGACGCTCGACGGGGAGACCATCACCGACATCCGCCCGGTCATCGGCTACCTGCACCGCGGCGTCGAGAAGCTGTCGGAGCACCGCACCTTCCCGATGATCGAGCCGCTCACCGACCGGCTCGACTACGTGGCGGCGATCTCCGAGAACCTCGGCTACTGCGGCGCGGTTGAAAAGCTCCTCGCCGTGCAGGTGCCGCCGCGGGCCCAGCACATCCGGGTCATCCTGGCGGAGCTGCAGCGGATCGCCTCCCACCTCCTGTGGCTGGGCACCCACGCGCTCGACCTGGGGGCGATGAGCGTCTTCTTCTATACCTTCCGCGAGCGGGAGATCATCCTCGACCTGTTCGAGGCCTTCTGCGGCGCCCGGCTGACCTACAACTCGATGCGCATCGGCGGGCTCAACGAGGACCTGCCGCGCGGCTGGACCGACCGGGTGCGGCACTTCCTGAAGATCTTCCCGTCGCGCCAGAAGGAGTACGAACAGCTCCTGACCGTCAACCGGATCTGGCTCGGCCGGACGCAGGGGGTCGGCATCCTCGGCCCGGAGGACGCCGTGGCCTACGGCGTGAGCGGTCCGTCGCTGCGGGGTTCCGGGGTCGACTACGACGTGCGCAAGGCGCAGCCCTACTCGTCCTACGACCAGTTCCAGTTCGACGTGCCGCTGGGGAGGAACGGCGACACCTACGATCGATACGTGGTGCGGATGGAGGAGATGCGACAGTCGTGCCGCATCATCCAGCAGGCGCTCGACCGGCTCCCCGAGGGGGAAATCCGGGGCAAGGTGGCCAAGTACATCAAGCCGGCGGCCGGCGAGGTGTACCACGTGGTCGAGAGCCCGCGCGGCGAGCAGGGGTTCCACATCGTCGCCACCGGCGGCGAGATGCCGTACCGGATGCGCTTCCGCTCTCCGTCGTTCGTCAACCTGCAGGCGCTGCCGCTGATGTGCCGGGGACGGCTGGTGGCCGACATCGTGGCGGTCATCGGCTCGATCGACATCGTGCTCGGCGACGTCGATCGCTGAGGAGACGCGATGGATCCGCAGATCGTTCAGACGGTCATCATCCCGGCGATCCAGGTCCTGATCGTCGTGATGGTGCTGCCCCTGCTGATCGCCTACCTGCAGCTGGTGGAGCGCAAGGTCCTGGGTTTCATGCAGGTGCGCCTGGCGCCGCGGCGCGTCGGCTGGCACGGCCTGCTGCAGCCGATCGCCGACGCGGTCAAGCTCCTGATCAAGGAAGACATCGTGCCGGCGCGCTCCGACCGGCTGCTGTTCACCCTGGCGCCGATCGTCACGGTCATCCCGGCCCTCGCGGCCCTGGCGGTCATCCCGATCGCCGGCGCGCCGTTCACGGTGTTCGGCTACGAGGTGAAGCCGTGGATCACCGACGTCAACGTCGGCCTGCTGTACCTGCTGGCGATCTCGTCGCTGGGGATCTACGGGATCATCCTGGGCGGGTGGGCGTCCAACAGCAAGTACTCGCTCCTGGGGGCGCTGCGCTCCTCGGCCCAGATGATCTCCTACGAGGTGCCGCTCGGCTTCGCCCTGATCGGGGTGATGATGCTGGCCGGCTCGGCCTCCATGGTGACCATCGTCGAGGCGCAGCGGACCGCCGCCTGGTGGTTCGTGTTCCCGCAGCTGCTCGGCTTCTTCTGCTACTTCATCAGCGCCGTCGCCGAGACCAACCGGATCCCGTTCGACCTGCCGGAGGCGGAGGCGGAGCTGGTGGCGGGCTTCCACACCGAGTATTCGGGGATGAAGTTCGCCTTCTTCTTCCTCGCCGAGTACACCAACATGATCGTCGTCTCCTCCATCGTCACCATCCTGTTCTTCGGCGGCTGGCTGCGGCCGTTCCCCAACGTCGAATGGATGGCGTGGCTCGAGAACGGCTGGCTGTTCTTCGGGCCCCTGGTCCTGGGGGCCTTCCTGGGGTGGCTGGCGGATCAGCGTCTGACGGGGGCGCTGCCGTTCCCGCTGGCCGGGATGTTCGCGGGCGGGTTCTTCGGCGCCGTGCTGGGGTTCGGGATCGGCTGGACCGACCTGTTCGGCTGGGCCGGTCTCGCCGTTCCGGCCCTGTCGGGGGCGTTCTGGTTCTGTCTCAAGGTGTCGATCTTCCTGTTCATCTATATCTGGCTGCGCGGGACCTACCCGCGCTATCGGTACGACCAGCTCATGGGCCTGGGATGGTACTGGCTCATTCCGCTGTCGATCCTGAACGTGGTCGGCACCGGGCTGGTCGTCCTCCTTGCGGACTGAGGCCATGGAACCGACGACGGCGGCGGCGGGCGGAACGGCGCAGGGCGGAGCGGCCGCGATGCAGGCATTCCTGAAACGGTTCCTCCTGCTGGAGCTGTGGGTGGGGCTCTGGGTCACCCTGAAGAACCAGTTCCGGCCCCACATCACCGTGGAGTATCCCAGGGAGACCGTGGAGCTGGCGCCCCGGTTCCGGGGCGTGCCGCGGCTGCGCTACCACCCCGAGTCGGGCGAGGAGCTGTGCATCGCCTGCCATCTGTGCGAGGTCATCTGTCCGGACGACTGCATCCACATCGTCTCGGAGAAGAAACCGGAAGGGAAGGGGAAGCGGCTGGTGTCGTTCGAGATCAACTACGAGCGCTGCTGCTTCTGCGGTCTGTGTGTCGATCCCTGCCCCACCAAGCCGCTGACCGCGATCTACATGTCGCACGACTACGAGATGGCCGACTACCAGCGGCAGGGGTTCGTCGCGCCCCTCAAGGTGCTGCTCGACGGCGTGCAGCCCGACGAGTACAAGGAGTAGCCGGTGACCGCCGCCGCCGTGGTGTTCTACACGCTGGCCTCCATCGCCCTGGTGGCGGGGCTGATGGTGATCGTCAGCCGCAACGTCATGCATTCGGCGATTTACCTGGTCCTGGCCTTCCTGGCGGTCGCCGGCATCTACGTGCTGCTGACCGCCGAGTTCGTGGCGGTCGTCCAGGTGCTGGTCTACGCCGGCGGCATCGTGGTGCTGTTCCTGTTCCTGATCATGCTGGTCAACCTGCGCGAGGCGCTGGGTGGAAAGCGGGTGCGGCTGCACGCCGTGGTCTCCGGGGTGATGGCGCTCCTGGTGGTCGTCCAGGTCCTCTACGTCTACGCCAGCGGCGGGGTGACCGGACCGGGCGGGGTCGCCACCGCCCTCACCGAGGGAGGAAATCTCCAGGCGGTCGGCTGGGCCCTGTACCGCGACTACCTGCTGCCCTTCGAGATCGCCTCGGTCCTGCTCCTGGTCGCCATGATCGGCGCCATCGTCCTGGCGCGCCAGAAGGCCTGAGGGGAAACGCGATGCCGGTCCCGACGAGCCATCTCCTGGTCTTCAGCCTGCTGCTGTTCGCCATCGGCGTCCTTGGGGTGGTGACCCGCCGCAACGCCATCATCATCCTGATGTCGATCGAGCTGATGATGAACGCCGCCAACGTCAATTTCATCGCCTTCAGCCGCCATCTCGGGAACCTCGGCGGGCAGGTGTTCAGCGTGTTCACCATCGCCGTCGCGGCGGGGGAGGTGGCCGTCGGGCTGGCGGTCGTCCTGGCGCTCTATCAGAACCGCGACACCATCTACGTGGACGAGATCCACTTGATGAAGGGATAAGGGCGCCCGCATGCTCCGCCTCCTCTGGCTGATCCCGGTCCTGCCGCTCGCCGGCTTCCTGGTGAACGGTCTCGCCGGCACCCGCCTGCCCCGCAAGGCGATCGGGCCGATCGCGGCCGGCGCCGTCCTGCTGGCGTTCCTCCTGTCGCTCGGTGCCATCGCCGGTCTGGGGGATCTCGCCGCCGTCGTCCCGGGACCCGGATTGAGCGTCGAACCGGACGCGCACCGCGTGGTGCGGACGGTGGCCACCTGGATGCCGTTCGGGACCGGGGCGGCGGGGGAGCGGCTGGGGGTCGACTGGGCCTTCGCGCTCGACCCTCTGTCCGCGGTGATGCTGCTGGTGGTGACCGGGGTGGGTTTCCTGATCCACGTCTATTCGATCGGGTACATGGCGGCGGAGCCGCAGGCGGCATACGCGCGGTTCTTCGCGTATCTGAATCTGTTCATGGCGATGATGCTGACGC
>JBOGOE010000086.1:0-16951 GCA_050747445.1 Candidatus Polarisedimenticolia bacterium
CCTTCAGCGCGGCCGGGTCCACCGCGGGCGGCTCCGGCGGAGCGTTCGCCGCCGCCTCCGCGGCGGGCGCGGGATTGCGCGGGGACCGGGTCCGGCCGGCCGCGCCCCCCTTCGCCCTGGGGAGCCAGCGCTCGAGCGCCCGCTTGAGGGTTTCCTGCGGGACCGGCTTGCTCACGTAATCGTCCATGCCGGCGGCCAGGCAGCGCTCGCGATCCCCCTCCATGGCGTGGGCGGTGAGGGCGATCACCGGCAGCCGGCCCCCGTCCCCCTTCCCCCGCTCGCGCCGGCGCAGCTCCCCGGTCGCCTCATAACCGTCGCGCCGCGGCATCTGGCAGTCCATCAGGACGAGGTCGTAGCCGCCACCGGCGATCTTCTCGAGCGCCGCCTCGCCGTCCGCGGCGACCTCGACGGTGCACCCCAGCGACTCCAGCATGCAGGTGATCACCTCCTGGTTCACCGCATTGTCCTCGGCGAGCAGCACCCGCCCCCGCAGCGCCGGTTTCTCCTCGGAGAGACTGTGACGCGTCACCAGGCCGCCGTCCGGGACGGCCTTCCCCAGCACCATGGTCAGGACGTTGTAGAGCTCCGACTGGCGGACCGGCTTGCTGAGATACGCCTCGATGCGGGCGCGCCGCGCCTCGGCGGCGTCGCCACGCAGTCCCATGGAGGTCAGGACGATGATCCGCGTCTTCTCGATGATCGGGTCCGACTTGATCGCCCGCGCCAGCTGCAGGCCGTCCATGTCGGGCATCATCATGTCGACGATCGCGACCTCGTACGGCCGCCCGCCGCGCGCCGCCTCGCGCAGCAGCTCCAGGGCGCGCGGCCCGTCGCCGGCGATCCCGTCCTCCATCCCCCAGGATGAGACCTGATGGTGCAGCAGCTCGCGATTGGTCTCGTTGTCGTCCACGATCAGGAGCCGCAGCCCCTGCAGGTCCCGGCGGGGCGCCGGCCCCGGCTGCAGCGGCGACTTCGAGCGCGCCAGCCGGGCGGTGAACCAGAAGGTCGAGCCGCGCCCGGGATCGCTGTCCACCCCCATGCCCCCCCCCATCATGCCGGTGAGCTGCCGGGCGATCGCCAGACCCAGCCCGGTGCCGCCGTAGCGGCGGGTGGTCGATCCGTCCGCCTGCGTGAAGGCGTCGAAGATCCGCGCCCGGTGCGCCGGTTCGATCCCGATTCCGGTGTCGCGGACTTCGAAGAGCAGGAGCGTCCCCTCGGCCGTGCGCTCGGAGATCCCCACGCGCACCACCACTTCGCCCCGCTCGGTGAACTTCACGGCGTTGCCCACCAGGTTGATCAGGATCTGCCGCAGGCGTCCGGGGTCGCCCCGCACCTCGGTCTGCACCGCGTCTTCGATGACGCAGGTCAGCTCCAGCCCCTTCTGGTGCGCCCGCTCGGCGAGCAGCTCGCAGACGTCCTCGACCGTGACCCGCAGATCGAAATCGATCGCGTCGAGCGCCAGCTTGCCGGCTTCGATCTTGGAGAAGTCGAGGATGTCGTTGATCACGGTGAGGAGCGACTCGGCGGAGGTGCGCACCGTCTCGGCGAAACGGCGCTGCTTCGGCGCCAGATCGGCGCCGAGGAGGAGGTCGCTCATCCCGATGATCCCGTTCATCGGGGTGCGGATCTCGTGGCTCATGTTCGCCAGGAACTGCGACTTGGCGCGGCTGGCCTCCTCCGCCTTGTGGGCCAGGTCCAGGGCGTGCCGGGTCGCCTCCTCCAGCTCGCGCGTCCGCAGCTCCACCTTCTCCTCCAGCCCCCGCTGGTAGCTGGCGATCTCGGCGCGCGAGTCGCGCAGGCGCCGCAGCATGATATCGAAGGAGCGGGCGAGGTCCTGGATCTCGTCGCGCGTCTTCACCGCGATGGCGTGGTCGAGGTTTCCCTCGGCGACGGCGCGGGTCGCGCTGACCAGCGAGCCGAGCGGCGCGGTGATCTTGCGGGTGAGCAGGATGGTCGCCAGAACTCCGAGCAGGACGCACAGGGCGGCCGAGGCGGAGGCGTGCCACAGGAAGCGCTGGAACCGGAGACGCGTGCCCTCCTGTCCCAGGCCGATCTGCACCCAGCCGATGGTCTCCACCGCGCCGCCGTCGGACGGCCCGCCCAGGAGGAGCGCCTCGTCGGAGGTGGCCGCGGAGGTCACCGGCACCACGAGGTCCACGTAGCGCCGCCCGTCGAACGAGGCGGTGAACTCCGCGATCGTCACCTCCGACCCCTCCACGGCCGCCGGGTGGGGCTGGAGCGCGGGGATGGCGATCCCGGGCCGGTAGGCGCGCTGCAGGAGGCTGCGACCCGCGCGGCCGGCGAAGCGCACGTAGGCGACCGAGGGGTGGGCGCTGAGCCCCTGGGCGATCTGACGCAGACCGTCCGGGTTTTCGGTATAGACGGCGTACTCGCTGTGCTGCGCGGTCATCGAGGCGAGCGCCGCGCCGTCCTGGAGCAGCGTCTGGTGATTGGTGGTGCTTTCCTGCCGCAGGGTCAGGGCGCCGGTCCCCAGCACCGTGGCGACGATGGCGCCGGCGATCAGCAGGGCGAACTTGGCGGTCAGGCCGATGCGCAGGACCCGCAGGCGTCCGGACGGGCTCATTCGATCACCGCCTGGGCCCCCTGGACGAGGTTCGGGGGAAGGTCGATCCGCAGAAGCCTGGCGGTCTTGAGGTTGATCGAATAGACCACTCTGCGCGGCGTCGCGGGTGGGACGGAGGCGGGCGATGCGCCCTGCAGGAGACGGGCCGCCACCTCGCCGCACTGCGCGCCGATGTCGGCGTAGTCCCGATCGAGGGCGTACAGGGCCCCGGCCTTGACCCAGGTCTCGGAGAGCCCCACAAAGGGGATCCGGTGCCGCAGCGAGAACAGCAGGATGGGCCGGGCGGTCTGCGGATTGAGCACGATCTGGTCGGCGACGCCCCACAGGACGTCCATGTCCGCCGCCAGGGCGTCGAGGGCAATCGGAAGGTCGCGCGGGGAGTCGAGACGCCGGGCGTTGAGGGTGAGCCCGAGGGCGCGCGCCGCCCGGGTGGCCGACGCGATCCGATCCGAGTTCCCCGGCGCGTTGAACAGCACCCCGATTTTCTTCTGCCCCGGCAGCAGGCGTTGCAGCCACCGCAGCTCGGTCTCCACCGGGAACTCCAGCACCACCCCCGTGACGTTGCCGCCGCGGCCGAGGTCTTCCGGGCTCAGGACCAGCCCGGCGACGATCGGCAGGTCGCTCACGCGTCGCGCCGCCGCCTGCGTCGCCAGCGTCCCGAGCGTCAGGATCAGCGAGGTCCCTTCGGCCCGGCACCGCCCGGCCGCCTCCTCGGCGCGCGACACCTCTCCGTCCGCCTGCACCATCTCCACCGTTGCCTGGGGCGCGGCCTGCCGCAGGGCGCCGCGAAACCCCTCGAGCGCCTCGAGGTACGGGGCGGCGTCCTGGCTGAGGATGGCGCAGACACGCGGCGCCTCGCGCCCCGCGGCCGCCGCCCACGGCGCCGCAAGGAGCCCCGCCGCGGCCAGCGCCGCCGTCCACCGCCACCCGATGCGCGGGAACATGGCGATCCTCAGAACCGGTACCTGACCTGGATCCGGTAGCTCCGCCCGTCCTGCGGGATCGCCACCAGAGGGGCATGCTCCTCGCCCGCCGGGTCCCCGTAGTCCTCGTCGAAGGCGTTGTAGATCCCCGCCGTGATCGTCCCCCGCGGCAGGACCCCGCGGCAGGTGAGCACCAGGTTGACCACCGTGTGGGCCGGGGTCCGGCTGCCGTCGAGCGCCAGCCGCCCTCCCGCGAACAGCGCCTCGACCGCCCCGGTGGCGCGGTCCCGCGCGAACGGAGCCGACAGGTGGAGCTTGGCCAGGTGACGCGGCGAGTTGATCAGATCGCCGCCGGTGGCGCGATCCTCGCCGTCCTGCCACGCATAGCTGACCCGTCCTTCGAGGAGCCGCCCGAACCGGCCCTCGAGCTCCAGCTCCGCCCCGTTGACCCGCACCCGCTCCACGTTCCGGAACACCGCCAGACCGTCGCCGGGGTCGGTCTGCAGCGTGATCAGGTCCTCGATGGCGTAGTGGTACAGCGAGGCGGCCGCCCGCAGACCCGAGCGCCAGGTGTGCTCGAGGGTCGCCTCCCAGGTCGCGATGGTCTCCGGCTCGAGACCCGGGTTCGCCTTCTGCGACGCGCCGCCGTCGTCATAGAACAGCTCGTAGGCGTTGGGGGCGCGAAAGGCGGTCCCGTACAGCAGCTTGACGGTCGAGCTGGAGCGGGGCCCGAAGATCACCGCCACGCGGGGATTGGTCGTGCCCCCGAAGGTGTCGTAATCGTCGTGACGCAGGCCGACGTTGATCAGGACCCGCTCCGCCGGCCGGAACTCGTCCTGCAGGAACAGGGCCCAGTTGTCGGTGCGGTGTTCGTCCGCGAACACCCCGTAGACACCCTGCTCCTGCTGGCTGTTGGTGCGGAACTCCAGCCCGCCGATGGTCCGGTGGCGGTCGCTGAGGTCGGTGACCATCTGGGCGTTGGCGCTCCACCAACGGCCGTATCCGTAATCCTCGGTCAAACCGGTCGCGTACATGTAGTCGCCGTCGTAGCGGTAGGTGTCGTGGGCCGCCGCCGCCGACACTCGCGAGCGCCGTCCCGCCGTTCCCTCCCAGCGCAGCGCGAGATAACCGCGCGCGTCGGTGGTCCGGGTGCGGCCGTCGTTGAACTCCGTGCCGTAGGCGGCCGTCGGGACGTTCTTGTCCCGGTGCTTGTGGGCCGCGGTGACGGTGAACTTCCCGACGCCGAGCCGGGCGAACAGGCTCCGGGAGGCGTCGTCGTCGATGCGACCGGTCCGCCCGTTGTCGGTCGACGGGGCGTCGTACTCGGGGAAGTACAGCCGCCCGCCGCCGCTGTCGTAGGACCCGCCCGCGACGTACAGATCCGCGCCCCTCTCGAGGGTCCCTCCCCAGGCGGCGCGTGCCTCGTAGGTCGAAAGGCTGCCGCCGTCGACCGTGACCTCCGCCCCCGGCGCGCCCCGCCCGGTCCGGGTGATCACGTTGATCACCGCGAGATATGCGTTGGTGCCGTAAAGCGACGAGCTGGGACCGCGGATGACCTCCACCCGGTCGATGACGTCGACGTCGAGGATCGACTCGGTGCCGAAGTAGGTCGAGTCGTAGATGCTGTCGTTGGTCCGATGGCCGTCCACCAGCAGCAGGACGCGCGTGTTGTAGTCGCCGGTCCGTCCGAAGCCGCGGGCGCCGACGTAGGTGTAGTTGCGATCGTAGGTGGTGGTGAAGCCGCGCACGCTGCGCAGGACGTCGGCGAGGGTGCGGTGCCCGTAGGTTTCGATCTCGTCCGCGGTGATGATGGTGACCGAGGCCGGGGCTTCGCTCGTCTTCTGTTCGTACTTGGAGGCCCCGAACACCGAGGGGAGCTCCTGGAACAGGATCATCTCCTCGTTGAGGGGATCCGCCGGCGCGGCGGCGCGCGGCCCTGCCGCCGCCCGCTCCACGGCCGGCAGGATCGACAGGATCGCCGCGGCGAGCAGGCGGCAGATGGTGGTCCGCATGAGTGTTCACCCCGCCGGCCGGATCTCTCCCGTCCGCGGCCGACGGGCTAAACCTAGGTTCCCGCGGGGGTTGAATCAAGGCGACGGACGACGACGCCCGGCGCGCGGCCCGACGGAAAGCCCGGCCGGCTCCTGGCGTATCATGCCTGCCTCGCGGACGCCCGGCCGGAACGCCGGCGGGAGCGGACCGCGGGCGGAGGGGCATTCGCATGAGGGGGCTGTCGCGCCTTAAGGTGCTGGTCACGGGCGGGGCGAGCGGCATCGGCGCCGCCACGGCCGCCCGGTTTCTCGAGGAGGGGGCGCGGGTCGCGGTGCTGGACAACGATTCGCGCGGACGGGAGTCAATTCTCCGCCACCTGCCGGGGCTGGCGGGGGCGGTCGGCGCCGATGTCGCCGACCTCGCCCAGGTGCGGGAGGCCTTCGCGGAGGCCGTCCGGTTGATGGGTGGCGTGGACGTGGTGATCAACAACGCCGGCATCAGCGTCCGCCACCCGTTCCTGGAAATCACCCCGGAGACCTGGCACCGGGTGATCGGGGTCGACCTGACGGGGGTCTTTCACGTGGCACAGACGGCGGCGCGGCACATGATGGCCGGCGACGGCGGCGTCATCCTGATGACCGCCTCGACCAACGGCATCATCGGGCATCCGTTCTACGCGGATTACAACGCCGCCAAGGCGGGGGTCGTGTCCCTGACCCGCTCGATGGCCCTGGAGCTGGCCCCGAAGGTCCGGGTCAACGCCGTGGCGCCGGGGTACGTGCTGACGCCGATGCAGAAGGCGGAGTACAGCGCGGCCATGCTCGAGGCGGTGAACGCGAAGATTCCCCTGCGGCGGCACGCCGAGCCGGAGGAGATCGCGGCGTTGTTCGCCTTCCTGGCGTCCGACGACGGCGCCTATTTCACCGGGGCGGTCCTGCCGATCGACGGGGGGGAGACCGCCGGCGGGCTGGCGAGCCGTTGACGGCGGCCGGGACGGTGGGCGGACCCATGGTGCTGCGGGACAAGGCGGCGATCGTGACCGGCGCCGCCTCGGGCATCGGCCGCGCCATCGCGCGGCTGTTCGCGCGCGAGGGGGCGGCCGTCGCTCTGGTGGACCGCGACGCGGCGGGCGGCGGTGTCGAGGCGGAAATCCGCGCGGCCGGGGGCCGCGCGCTGTTCGTCCGCGCCGACGTCACCCGGGACGCCGACTGTCGCGCCGCCGTCGAGGCCGCGGTGGCGGCCTTCGGCCGGCTGGACATCGTGTGCAACAACGCCGGGATCATCCGGCGCGGGTCGATCCTGGAGACCGGCGAGGCCGACTGGGATGCGACCTTCCTGGTCAACGTCAAGGGGGTGTTCCTCATGTCCCGCCACGCCGTGCCGGTCCTGGAGCGGGGCGGGGGCGGCGCGGTCATCAACACGGCCTCCAACTGGGGGCTGGTCGGCGGCGCCCGGGCGGCGGCCTACTCCGCCTCCAAGGGAGCGGTCGTGCTCCTGACCCGGTCGATGGCGATCGACCACGGTCCGAAGAACGTGCGGGTCAACTGTCTGTGCCCCGGCGACACCGACACGCCGATGCTGCGGAGCGAAGCGGGCCAGCTCGGTGAGCCGCTCGAGCGCTTCCTGCGGGAGTCGGCCGAGAGCGCGCCGCTGCGGCGGCTCGCCTCGCCGGAGGAGATCGCGCAGGGGGCGCTCTACCTGGCGAGCGACGCGGCGTCGTTCGTCAACGGGGCGCCCCTGGTGATCGACGGCGGATTCACGGCGGGGTAGGGGGGAGGAGCCATGACGCACGCGGCGGGGAGGCTGGCGGGGCGCGCGGTCCTGATCACGGGCGGCACCTCGGGGATGGGGCGGGCGACGGCGATCCTGTTCGCCCGCGAAGGGGCGAAGGTGGCGATCACCGGGCGCGACGAGACGCGCGGGCGGGAGGTGGCCGGTGAGGCCGCCCGAGAGACCGGTCGCGCGGGGGGAGGCGCGGCGGGTGACGTGCTGTTCCTGCGTGCCGACGTCCGGCTGGCGGCCGACTGCCGGCGCGCCGTGGAGGAGACGGCACGCGCGTTCGGGCGCATCGACGTGCTGTTCAACAACGCCGGGGTCTTCATCCCGCGCACCGTCCCCGACTGCCCCGAGGAGGAATGGGACCTGACGATCGACACCAACCTGAAGGGGACCTTCCTGATGTCGAAATACGCCCTGCCGCTGATGATCCGGCAGGGGGGCGGCGTCATCATCAATAACAGCAGCGGCTGGGGACTGGTCGGGGGCGACGCGGCGGCCGCCTACTGCGCCTCCAAGGGAGGGGTGGTGCTCCTGACCAAGGCGATGGCGATCGACCACGGCCGCCAGGGAATCCGGGTCAACTGCATCTGCCCCGGCGACGTCGACACGCCGATGCTGCCGGAGGACGCGAGGCGCCGCGGCCAGACCTGGGAAGAGTACCTGCGTGGCGCCGCCAACCGCCCCCTCGGCCGGATCGGCACGCCGGAGGAGATCGCCCGGGCGGCCCTGTTTCTGGCTTCGGACGACTCGTCCTTCATGACCGGCGCGTCCCTGGTCGTGGATGGGGGCGGGTCGGCGGACTGACCAGACGCTCCAGCGTCGCCAGGAAATGCCGGGCCGTCTCCACCGTGTCGTAGTGCGCGAAGGTGGCCCGCACGACGCGTCCCGCGCGGCGCCGCAGCTCCCGGTACACCGGAAGCGCGTAGAAGTTGCCGCTCGGGACCTCGATTCTCCCCTCCTCCCACAGACCGCGCTTGACCGCCTCCTGCGTGAGCCCGCGCGCCTCGAACAGGAAGGTCGGATCGCGCTCCTCGAGTCGCGCCGGGTCCCCCGGGCCGTGCAGGCGGACTCCATGGGACGCGAGCCGGTGGAACCCCTCCAGGATCGCGGCGCTCAAACCCCGCTCGTGCTCGCGGATGGCCAGCATGGCCCACTTCAGCCGGCGACGGTCGTGGTCCCGGTAGCGCCGGGCGAGCTGCCGCTGCAGCCGCCGCCCTTCCTCGAGCGCGGCCGCCGCCGCCTCCACCCGTCCGCCCAGCCACACGAGGTAATCGAGGGCGCCCGACAACCCGGCCAGCGCGGCATGGTGCGGCGTTCCCTGCTCGAACTTGAAGGGGGCGGCGTCCCGGTTCGGCTCGACCCGGTAGGGCCGCAGGGCCTCGAGCCAGCGGCGCCGTCCCCACAGGACGCCGAGCATCGGCCCGAACACCTTGTAGCCGGAGAAGACCAGGAAGTCGCAGCCCAGCCGCCGCACGTCGATCGGGGCGTGGGTGGCGTGGTGCACGGCGTCGACCACGACCAGCGCGCCGCGGTAGCGCCCGCCGGCCCGCGCCGGCGGGACCGGCCGTCCGTACCGGCGCGCGCACCGGACCACCCGCTCGATCGGCACCACGCTCCCCAGGGCGTTCGAGGCGCCGGTGACCGCGATCACCCGGGTACGCGCGTCCACCAGCCGCTTCAGATGATCGAGGTCGAGCATCCCGTCGCGCCGCAACCGGCACTCCCGCACCTGAAGCCCGCGATTCCCGCCCCAGAACGACTCCCACGGCGACACATTCGCCGCGTGGTCCAGCCGGGTCACCACCAGGTTGTCCCCCCGCCGCAGCCGATCGCGGAACGCAAAGGCGAGGTTGAACAGCGCGTGGCTGGCCGACAGATGGAACGAGATCTCGCGGGGGGAGGGGGCGTTGATGAAGTCCGCGGCCAGGCGGCGGGCGCGATCGTGGATCGCCGCCGTCGCCCGTTCCCCCGCCGTGATGGTCCCGTCCTGGGCGTTGGCGAACAGCAGCGTCTGCTCCATGGCGCGCGCCGCGCCGGTCGTGGCGATGGTGCCGCCGCCGCTGTTCAGATACACCCGCCGCCCGCCCGTCAGGTCCCGTTCGAGCGCCGGAAACCGCTCCCGGATCTCGGGATGGATCGAGCGGATGATGTTCTGGAGGAATGCCGTGTCCACGCCGTGCCTCCGCGACCCTCCGGGCGGCTGCTTCTATCATCGCGGCCCGCCGCGGTCAATCCAGCGTGGTCGTCCACGATTGGCGGGTCTTCGATCGGGACCTTATATTCGGCCCGCGGCAGGAGACCCGATGACGAACACCCCCGGAGACACAACCGTCCCCGCCCGGCGCTGGCCGGCCGGCGGGGTCCGGTGGCGCCTGACGGGCGCCGCCGGGGGGCTGCTGGCCCTGAGCTCGGCGGTCCTGGTTGCGGCGGGAGCGGGGGAGCTGGAGCGGCGGTCGTTCGAGACCATGCGGCTGCGCGGCGCTTCGCTGGCCCGCCTCCTGGCGTCCACCGCCGCGGTGGCGATTGAGGAGGGGGGGCAGGAGCGGCTGCGGGAGCTTCTGCAGAGCGTCACCTGGGACGGATCGCTCGCCTACCTCGAGGTGGCGGATCGCGGCGGCAGCGTGGTGGCCGAGGCCGGCGCGGGCGATCAGCGGCCGATCTATGCCGTGCAGGGGGCCGGAACCGTCCCCCTCGGTCCGGCGGGCCGCGAGGATCGGGTGATCGGGTTGTACGGCGATCCGCTCTACGTCTTCCGCTTTCCAATCCGCGGGCGATCCGAGCGTCCCGAACCGGGGCTGGTCGCGGGGTCCGGGACGCCCGGAACGGGCGCGCCGTCCCTGGGGCCCCGCACCGCCGTGGCGGCGCCGCGCCCCGGAGGCATCGCCGGTCTGATCCTCGGGGAGGTCCGGGTGGCCTTCTCCGCGGCCGCGGTCGACGCGCCGCGCGACGGGTTCCTGTTCCGGGGCGCCCTGCTCGGGCTGGTCCTGACGCTCGGCGGCGTCCTGGTCACGCACGTGGCGACCCGTCGTGTCATCGGGGATCCGGCGGGACGGCTGGCGGCGGTCGCCGTCCGCCTGGAGCGGGGGGATCTCACGGCGCGCGCGCGGCCCGCCGGCGCGCCGGTCGCCGCGACCGGAGAGCTGGGCGCCCTGGCGCTGGGACTCGACCGGATGACCGGGACGCTCGAGCGGGCGGTCGCCGGGCTGCGCGACGCCGCGGGCGGGCTGGAGGAGGGGATGCTGCCGGCCCGCGCGGCGGCGGAAGCGCTCTCCGAAGGCACCGGGCGGCAGCAGGAGGGGCTCGGGGAGATCGCCGCCGCCTCCGGGGAGCTGTCGGGTTCGATCCGCGACTCCGGGGCGGGCGCCGCCGCCCTGGCCGCCGCGTCCGAGCAGACGGCGACCGCGATCGTGGCGATGCTGGCGACCATCGAGGAGATCACCGGTCTGGCCGACGGTCTGACCATGTCGGTCAACGACACCACGGCGACCACCGAGGACGTGGTCGCCTCGATCCGGGAAATCGACCGCAATGTCGAGCTTCTGGAGCGGTTCGTGGTCGAGACCTCGGAGGCGATGGCGCACATGGAGAAGGTGCTGCACCGGATCGAGGGGAACGCCGCCGACAGCAAGGGGATCTCGGAGCTGGTCGCCCAGAACGCCGAGAAGGGGATGCAGGCGGTGGAGCTGACCATCGAGGCGATGGAGGGCATCCGCGGCGCGGTGGGCGACTCCGGACGGGTCATCGAGTCGGTCGGCCGCCGCGGGCGGGAGATCGGCGTCATCCTCAACGTCATCCAGGAGGTCACCGAGCAGACCAACCTGCTGGCTCTCAACGCCGCGATCATCGCCGCCCAGACGGGGGAGCACGGGCGGGGATTCGCCGTGGTCGCCGAGGAGATCCGCCAGCTCGCCGAGCGCACCGCGACGAGCGCCAAGGAGATCGGCAGCCTGATCGCCGCCTTCCAGTCGGAGACCGGGCAGGCGGTCGCCGCCATGCAGGAGGGTTCGCGGCGGGTGGAGCAGGGGGTCGAGCGGTCCCGCGAAGCCGGCCGGGCGCTCAAGGAGATCCTGGAGTCGGCGCGGCGCTCCTCGGCGATGGTCAGCGACATCGCCGCGGCGACGCGCGAGCAGGCGGGGGCCAGCCAGGAAGTGTCGGCCTCGGTGAACCGGGTCCACGACATGGTGGCCCGCATCAAGAAATCGACCATCGGCCAGAGCCTCGGCTCCGAGCAGATCAAGTCGGCGGTCGAGAACATGCGGGAGATGTCGGGTCACGTGAAGCAGGCGACGGTGGAGCAGAGCCGCCGCTCCGGGGCGATCACCCAGGCCATCGGCCAGGTGACCTCGAACGTCGGTGCCCTGCAGCGCCTCGCCGCCGGGGAGGCGCGCGCCTCGGATCGGATCCAGAAGACCCTCGCGTCCTTCGCCGGGGAGACCGCCGCGAACCGCGCCGCCGCGGCCCGCCTCCGGGAGGCCCTGGCCGATCTGCGGGTCCGGACCGGGGCGCTCCGCCGCGACCTCGATCGTTTCGAGCTCTCCGGGCGTCTGGACACCTCCGGCGGCGTTCCGATATAGTCCGCGCGGATTCTGGCGGCTCGCGGGACCCGAACGGGCGCCGGGAATGTCGCGAAGGGCGGGACAGGCGCCGCGGTGAAGCCGGCCGTACGAGTTGCGATCAGTCTTCTGCTCACGGCGGCGTTCCTCTACCTGTTCCTGCGAACCTTCGATCTCGAGGCGGCGTGGACGAGCCTGCGCGGTGCCGCACCCTCCTTGATCGCGGCGAGCCTCCTGGCCAACGTGGCGGCCTTCCTGGTGCGTGCCTGGCGCTGGCGCCAGCTCCTCGGCCCGGTCCGCGCCGGGCTCGGCTACGGGAACCTGGTCTCGGCCACCTTCATCGGCTTCATGGTGTCGTTCCTGGTGCCGTTCCGGCTCGGGGAGGTGGTGCGTCCGGTGCTTCTGGCGCGGCGCGAGCGGCTCAAGACGAGCGCCGCGCTCGGAACCATCGCCATGGAGCGGGTCTTCGACATGCTCACCCTGGTGGTCCTGTTCGTGCTGTTCATGCTGTCCGCCCGCGGCCGGGCGCTCGCGGGTGGACCGGTGGCGGAGGGGGAGGCGGCGGTGCTCCTGCGTCGGGGCGTGATCGCCACCGCGGCGATCGTGGCGCTGGCGATCCCGGCGGTCCTGGTGCTGGTGGCGGCTCCGAAGCGGGTCGTCGCCTGGCTGCACCGCCTCCACGGCGGTCTGGCCCCGGGGCCGGTGGTGCGCGGGATCGGGCTCCTCGAGACCTTCATCGAGGGGCTCGGCATCGTGCGGCGAGGCCGGGGGCTCCTGATCTGCGGCGCCCTCTCGATCCTGCACTGGGGGATCGTCGGCGTGTCGCTCTACCTGGGGACACGGGCGTTCGACGCGCCGCTGCGCTTCGCCGACATGTTCCTGCTGCTGATGCCGCTGTCCGTCGGCATCGCCATGCCGACCCCCGGGGGGGTGGGGCCGTACGAGTACCTGGCACAGCTTTCCCTGACGGGGTTCTGGGGCCTCGGCGCCGCGGAGGCCGCCGCCATCGCGGTGACCCTGCACGCCATCACCATCGTGCCGGCGATCGCGGGGGGATTGTTCTTCATGTGGCGCGCCGGGATCCGGCCCGCGGAAGTGCGCCGGCTCGCGGAGACCGGCGTGCGGGGCCACGGACCGGCCGCGCGATGAGCGCCGCGGGAGGGATACGGCCGTGAAATGTCCGTTCTGTAATCACCTCGAGGATCGGGTGGTCGACTCCCGCGAGGGAAAGGACGGTCTGGTCATCCGCCGGCGGCGGGAGTGCCTCAAATGCGGGCGGCGGTTCACCTCGTACGAGCGGATCGACGAGATCCCCTTCATGGTGATCAAGAAGGACGGCCGGCGCGAGCCGTTCGACCGCAACAAGGTCCTGGCCGGGCTGCGCCGGGCCTGCGAGAAGCGCCCGGTTTCGCCCTCCGCGCTCGAGGCGGTCGCCGACGAAGTCGAGCAGATGCTCCAGGAATCGCCCGAGCGGGAGATCGCGACCGAGCGGATCGGCGAGCGGATCGTGGCGCGGCTCAAGGACCTCGACAAGGTCGCCTATGTGCGCTTCGCCAGCGTGTACAAGCAGTTCCAGGACGTCGACCAGTTCATGGGGGAGCTGAAGGACCTCCTGGACCAGCGGAAATAAGGCGCCGGCGGCCGCGAACCCCAGCCTTGCGGGTCACGGAGGCCGCCACTATATTAGCCCCGTCTTGAAGGGAGCCCCCCGATGGCGAGCATCGGCCCGTTCGTCGAGATCAGCCGCATCCAGAGCGAGATCAACCGGTTGTTCGACAACCTCCTCGAGCTCCGGAGCTCCGGCGGCGAGGCGGGCGGCGAGTGGCTGCCGAACGCCGACGTGTACGAGACGGACGGCGAGCTGGTCGTCAAGTTCGAGATCCCCGGGGTCCGGTCGGAGGACGTCAGCCTCGCGGTCAACGGCAACAACCTGATCCTGCGCGGCGAGAAGAAGCGGACCGAAGGAGCCAAGAGCGCGACGTACCACTGCATGGAGCGCGGCTTCGGGAAATTCAAGAGGGTCGTGCACATCGCCTCGCCGGTCAACACGCACAAGGCGACCACCGACATCATCGACGGGGTCCTCCGGATCACCTTCCCCAAGGTCCCCAATCGGCGCGGCGAGGAGACGCCGATCCCGCTCGGCGACCTGAAGGACCGGCGATGAGCGCTCCCGTCCAGGAACTGGGCGAAGACCAGCTGCGCATCCCCAGGGAGCTTCCGGTCCTGCCGCTCCGGGACATCGTCGTCTATCCCTTCATCATCGTGCCCCTCTCGGTCAGCCGCGAG
Organism: Candidatus Polarisedimenticolia bacterium; assembly: GCA_050747445.1. Lineage (GTDB taxonomy): Bacteria > Acidobacteriota > Polarisedimenticolia > Gp22-AA2 > Gp22-AA2 > JBOGOE01. The sequence continues at coordinate 14,121 of JBOGOE010000086.1, forward strand.
CGCTCCATCAAGGCGGTCGATCGGGCGCTCGCCGAGAACCGGATGATCCTGCTGGTGTCGCAGAAGGACAGCCAGGTGGAGGAGCCGGGCGAGGAGGCGCTGTACAACATCGGCACGGTCGGCGTCATCATGCGGATGCTCAAGCTCCCCGACGGCCGGATCCGCGTCCTGGTCCAGGGGGTGTGCCGCGCCAAGGTGGACGAGTTCGCGCAGGCGCAGCCGCACCTCACCGCCCGCATCACGCGCGTCGTCGAGCCGCAGGCCAGGGTGTCGCTCGAGATCGAGGCGCTCATGCGCAGCGTCAAGAAGTCACTCGAGCGCAGCTCGGCGCTCGGCAAGGCGATCTCCTCCGAGGTGATGGTGATCGCCGGCAACCTGGAGGACCCCGGGCGGCTCGCGGACCTGGTGGCGAGCAACCTCGATCTCAAGATCGAGGAGGCCCAGGCGGTCCTCAAGCTGTTCGATCCCTCCGCCCGCCTCAAGAAGGTCAACGAGCTCCTCAACCGCGAGATCGAGCTGCTCAACATGCAGCAGGAGATCAACACGCACGCGCGCGAGGAGATCGACAAGTCGCAGCGCGAGTACTTCCTGCGCCAGCAGCTCAAGGCGATCCAGAACGAGCTGGGCGAGGGGAACGATCTCCAGGAGGAGATCGAGCAGTTCCGCGCCAGGACCGCCAAGGCGAAGATGCCGAAGAAGGTCACCGAGGAGGTCGAGCGGCAGATCAAGAAGCTGGAGCGGATGCACCCCGACTCGGCGGAGACCGCGACCGTCCGCAATTACCTCGACTGGATGGTCAACCTCCCGTGGTCGATCCAGACCAAGGACAACCTCGACCTCACCAAGGCCCAGGAGATCCTGGACGAGGATCACTACGGGCTGGAGACCATCAAGGAGCGGATCATCGAGTACCTGGCGGTGCGCAAGCTGCGCAAGAAGATGCGCGGCCCCATCCTCTGCTTCGTCGGCCCGCCCGGCGTCGGCAAGACCTCGCTGGGGCGTTCGATCGCCCGGGCCCTGGGGCGCAAGTTCGTGCGCATGTCGCTGGGCGGGATCCGCGACGAGGCGGAGATCCGCGGCCACCGCCGGACCTACGTCGGCTCGATGCCCGGGCGCATCATCCAGGGGATCAGCCAGGGGGGCTCCAACAATCCCGTCTACATGCTCGACGAGGTCGACAAGATCGGCGCCGACTACCGCGGCGATCCCTCGGCGGCGCTTCTCGAGGTCCTCGACCCGGAGCAGAACAACTCGTTCCGCGACCACTACCTGAACGTGCCGTTCGACCTGTCGAACGTCCTGTTCGTGGCGACCGCCAACCTGCTCGACCCGATCCAGCCGGCGTTCCGCGACCGGATGGAGGTGATCGGCCTCTCCGGCTACACCGAGGAGGAAAAGGTCGAGATCGCGCGGCGCCACCTGATCCCGAAGCAGGTGGAGGAGAACGGCCTGCGAGCGGATCAGGTGGCCTTCAAGGAGAGGGCGATCGAGACGATCATCGAGAAATACACCCGCGAGGCGGGTCTCCGGAACCTCGAGCGCGAGATCGCCAAGGTCTGCCGCAAGCTGGCGCGGCGCGTCGCCGATGGGGCGGACGGTCCGTTCGGTCTCACGCCGGCGATGGCCGAGGATCTCCTCGGCGTGCCGCGGATCACGCCCGAAATGGCCCTCAAGCGGGACAACGTCGGCGTGGCGACCGGGCTCGCCTGGACCGCGTCGGGCGGCGAGATCCTGTTCGTCGAGGCGACCACAATGCCCGGGAAGGGACGGCTGATCCTGACCGGACACCTGGGGACGGTCATGAAGGAGTCGGCCCAGGCGGCCCTCTCCTACACCCGATCCAAGTGCGTCGAGTTCGCCGTCGCGCCGCACGTCTTCGGGGACATCGACGTCCACGTCCACGTCCCGGAGGGGGCGATCCCCAAGGACGGTCCCTCGGCGGGGATCACCATGGCCACCGCCATCATCTCGGTTCTGACCGGCCGCGCGGTGAAGCGATCGGTGGCGATGACCGGCGAGATCACCCTGCGGGGCAACGTCCTGCCGATCGGCGGCGTCAAGGAGAAGGTCCTGGCGGCACGCCGGGCCGGGGTCGACACCGTGATCCTTCCCGAGGCCAACCGCAAGAACCTGGAGGACGTCCCCAAGCTGTACCGCAAGGGGTTGAAGTTCGCCTTCGTGTCGGAGGTCACCGAGGTCCTGGAGATCGCGCTCGCCGGCGAGCCGCTGTCGCGGCGCCCCGGGTCGCGGATCTCCGTCGATCGACCGATCGCGGTCGGTTGAGATAACCTCGCGTCATGGCGGGACCTCCTCGCCTCGACGAGCAGCGTTTCATCGAACGGGTGGCCCGGCTGGCCGCCGCGGCGCGGCCGCGCAGCGCGGTGCGCCCGGTCCTCGGCATCGGGGACGACGCCGCCGCCCTGGCCGTGCCCCCCGGTCTCGAGATCCTCCTGACCACCGACTTCCTCGTCGAAGGGACCCACTTCCGGACCGCCTGGACCCCGGGGTTCCTCCTCGGCCGCAAGGCGGTCGCGGTGAACCTCAGCGACATCGCCGCCATGGGAGGGGTGCCGCACGCCTGCGTCCTGAGCGTCGGCTTCCCGCGCCGCACCCCCCCTGCCTATGCCGACGCCGTGGCCCGGGGGGCGGCGGACGGAGCGCGCCGGACCGGGGTCGCCCTGGTGGGGGGCGACACCTGCGCCTCGCCCGCTCTGTTCGTCAGCGTCACCCTGCTCGGCGTCGTCGAGCCGGGGGGCGCGGTGCGGCGCGGCACGGCCCGCCCGGGGGACGGGTTGTACGTGACCGGCCGGCTGGGCGCCTCCGCCGCGGGG
>JBOGOE010000087.1:0-4840 GCA_050747445.1 Candidatus Polarisedimenticolia bacterium
CCGGGCAGGCCGCCGGGCAGGCCGCCGGCGAGGAGGCGGCATCGCCCTCGTTCACCTCCGATCAGAACCGGCGCGAGGTGACCCTGTTCTTCCAGGAGAAGGACGCGGAGTACCTCGCCCCCGAGCGCCGCAAGATCTTCCTGACCGCCTCCCCCGCCGACCAGGCGAAACAGATCATCGGCGAGCTGATCCAGGGACCGCGCGGCGCCGATCTGCTGCCGACGATTCCGAAGGACACCCGGCTGAGGGGTCTCTATCTCGATCGGGCCGGCACCGCCTACGTCGATATGAGCGGCGAGTTCGCGTCGGGCCACCCGGGAGGCACCGCGGAGGAGATCGCCACCCTGTTCTCGCTGGTCAACTCCCTCACCTACAATCTGCCGGAGATCAAGAGAGTGCACCTGATGATCGACGGCGAGGAGCGCGACGCGTTCGTGCACCTCGACCTGCTGCGCAACTACCGGCAGGACCTGTCGATCGTCGACATGGAACGGGGGAAGGCGGGTTGAGCCGGCCGGGCGGCGGCCCCGGGACCGCGCGCGGTCCGGCGGCCGGCGGCATCGGGGTGTTCGACTCGGGGATCGGCGGTCTGACCGTGTTCAAGGCGCTGCGCGCCGCCCTGCCGCCGGACGAGCACCTGCTCTACCTGGGGGACACGGCGCGCGTTCCGTACGGGACCCGCTCGGACGACACGGTCCTGCGTTACGCCCGCGAAGGGGCGCGCTTTCTCGCCCGTGGGGCGGTCAAGGCGCTGGTCGTCGCCTGCAACACCATGTCGGCCGTCGCGCTCCCGGCTCTGCAGCAGGATTTGCCCTTTCCGGTGGTCGGAGTGATCGGACCGGGGGCCGAGGAGGCGTGCCGGCGCACGCGCGCCGGGGCGATCGGCGTCATCGGGACCGCCGCGACCATCAAAAGCGGCGCCTATGCGCGCGCCATCGCCTGCCACCTGCCCCAGGCGCGCGTCGTGGCGCGGGCCTGCCCGCTGTTCGTGCCGCTCGCCGAGGAGGGGTGGACCGGCAACGAGGTCGCGCGGCTGACGGCGTCGGCCTATCTCGCCGAGCTGCGGTCGAGCGGCATCGACACGTTGGTTCTGGGCTGCACCCACTACCCGCTCCTGAAGGAGGTCATCGGCGCGGCGGTGGGTCCCGGCGTGGAGCTGGTCGATTCGGCGGAGGCGACCGCGGCGGTGGTGCGCGAGCGGTTGCGCGAGCGCGGGATCCTCGGGGGCGGCGCCGGGACCGACGGGGATCATTTCTACGTGACCGACTCCTCGGATCGTTTCCGGGAGGTGGGGGCGCGCTTCCTGGGCGCGCCGTTGCGGCGGCTGGAGCAGGTCGACATCACCGGTTGAGGAGGCGGCATGCAGCGTCTGGACGGACGGAGCGAGCGCGATCTGCGGCCGGTGGAGATCACCACCGGCGTCAACGTCTATGCCGAGGGCTCCGCCCTCATCAAGATCGGCCGGACGCACGTCCTGTGCACCGCCAGCGTCGAGGACAAGGTCCCGGGTTTCCTGCGCGACACCGGCCAGGGATGGATCACCTCGGAGTACGGGATGCTGCCGCGCGCCACCGACCAGCGGACCCAGCGCGAGGCGACGCGCGGCCGCGCCTCCGGCCGCACGCAGGAGATCCAGCGGCTCATCGGCCGGTCGCTGCGCGCCGTGGCCGAGCTGAAGGCGCTCGGACAGCGGACCCTGTGGATCGATTGCGATGTCCTGCAGGCCGACGGCGGCACGCGGACCGCGTCGATCACCGGGGCGTTCGTCGCCATGACGGTGGCGCTGGCGAAGCTGCGCGGGCAGGGACTCCTGCAGGGGGCGCCGTTGCGCGGCATGGTCGCGGCGACCTCGGTGGGGATGGTCGGCGGGGCCGCCTGTCTCGACCTGTCGTACGCCGAGGACGCCCAGGCCGACGTCGACATGAACGTCGTCCGCACCGACCTCGGCGGCTACGTCGAGATCCAGGGGACCGGGGAGAAGCGCCCGTTCAGCCCCCCCGAGCTGCAGTCGCTGCTGGCGCTGGCGACCGACGGGACCAACCGGCTGTTCGAGCGCCAGCGGGCGACCCTGGGGGATTCCCTGCCGGGGCTCCTGCCGCGGCCGTGACCTTCCTGCTCGCCACCTCCAGTCCGGGGAAGGCCCGCGAGATCGCCCGCATGCTGGCCGGGCGCGGGTTCGCCTTCGTGTCGCTCGCCGAAGCCGGCATCCGGGAGCCATTCCCCGAGGATGGGGCCACCTACGAGGAGAATGCCGCCGGCAAGGCGCGCCACTACGCGCGTCTGGCCGGGCGTCCCGCCATCGCCGACGATTCGGGGATCGAGGTCGAGGCGCTCGGCGGGCGGCCCGGTCTCTACTCGGCCCGCTACGGCGGGCACGGTCCCGACGACGCCGGTCGCAACCGGCGCCTCCTCGAGGAGCTGCGCGGCGTCCCCGAGGAGAAGCGCCGCGCCCGCTACATCGCCGTGGCCGCCGTCGCCCGCCCCGACGGCGGGACGCGCACCTTCCGCGGCGCGTGCGACGGGCGGATCACGCTCGAGGCGCGCGGCTCCGGCGGGTTCGGTTACGACCCGATCTTCCTGGCGGGCGGGACCGGAGCCACCTTCGCCGAGCTCGACCGCGGCGTGAAGGACCGGATCTCCCATCGCGGCCGCGCCTTCGCGCTGCTGCTGGAGTTCCTGGAGGGGGAGGAGGGCCGAAGGTTTCTCGGCACCGGTCAGGCGCCGATCACTCTTCCTTGAGCAGGAACGACGCGTCGCCGGCGATCGACCTGGAGGCGATCTTGTCGTTGACGGTGATGGTCACCACGTATTCGCCCGGCGGCCAGCGCTCGAGCGGCACGGCGTACCCGTGCACCTGCGCGGCGCTGTCGCGTACGGCGTACGTCCCGACATCCTGCAGGGAGCCGTCCGCCCCCCGCAGCCGGAAGGCGTAGAAGACATCGAGACGAGGGCGGTGCGCGGCCGGGTCCGTCGCGGCGCCGTACACCTGGAAGTAAAGGTTCAGCTCGTCGGATCGGTGGAAGGTGTTGTCCGGCCGCGGCACCACCCGGAACTTCCCGAGGTGGAACGGTTTCCCCGTCGTGGACTGGAAATCGATCGGCTCCATCGAACCGGCGACGGTCAGGCTGGAGAGCCGCAGCCCCTCCCCCGCCAAGTCCGGGATCTCGAGGTCCTTGCGGTAGGCGGAGATTTTCTTGCTGACCCGGTCCTGGACCCCCAGCACCAGCTGGTAGCGGCCCGGCTTGAAACCGCCGGTCGCCTGGAAGACCAGGATGTCCTCGGGGCCGGCCTCGTCGTTCCCGGCGCTCGACGCGAAACTGGCGTCCCCCGCCAGCGGGTAGACGTCGTCGGGCGCATCCTTATTGATCAGCTTGCCGAAGACGGCGACGTCCGGCTCCTCCTTGTTCCCGCGGGCGCGGTACTGCACCGCGGTGCTGGGGATGCCGACGGTCACGGTCGTGAAGGTCGAGCCGTCGGCCGCCTTGAAGAAATCGAAGCGCGATTCGGCCGGAATCGTCCCGTAGAACTCCCGCGTGGTCGCGAACGCCTTGAACAGCTCCTCCTCGTCGGGAGGCAGCTGTTGCACCCGGCCCCCCACCAGCATGGTCGAGAGCTCCCCCTGGTGCAGCGGCACGCCCGCGTCCAGGAGCACCGGGTCGGGCCGGCCGGAGATCAGGTATCTCCCATCGGCGGTCACCTTCGCCCGGGTCAGGTGCAGACCGCGCGCCACGTCCGAATCGAGCGTCGGGCTGGTGCTGATGCGGAACTCGCCGCTGGTGTCGCGCGCGAAGGCGACCACCGTGTTCAGCGGCAGGTCGGGGAATGGCGGGCGCCGGTACACCCAGGTGACGATCCCCCGATGGGTCTTGGCCATGAGGTCCCGGATCTCCTCGTCCGGGGGGCCGACCAGGATGTAGATCTTCCCCATGTCGGTCTTCCACCCCGGCTTCACGGTGTCGCCGAACTTGCGGATGGCCTCGAACACGCGCATCTCGTAGCGATCGCGGAACTCGTTCTGCGGGGTCGAGGGGACGAGGTCGCGCCGCTGCCAGAACCAGTCGATGAAGTTCTGCCGATCGAGCTCGGTCTCCAGCGACTTGTACGCCTTGACCTCCTGCTTGGTGATCACGTACCGCACCGGCCCCTGGTACCAGTCCTTGGTGGCGCGATCGAAGTTGACGCCATCGTCGGCATGCGCCGCCTCGGGAACAAACAGCAGCGCCAGGAGCGACAGGAACAGGAGCAAGGCGAGCAGGATCGCCAGCATCAGCGCCCAGCGCGGGATCTCCAGGCCGTCGCGCCTGATCGCCCCCGTCACCCTGGGTCCGCGTCTCGGGACCAGGCGCAGCAGCCGGGCCAGCCGCAGGGCGCTCGGCGAACCCACCTCGCGGGGCGGCGCGGCGTCGGAGGGGGCGCCGTCGAAGAGGCTGCTGTCGGTGGGCCGTTCGCCGGATGACATGGTTCCTCGAAGGCGAATATTATAGCGCCCGCCCCGCGTGCCGCCCCGGGAGACCGACGATGAAAAAGGACCAGCGCAGTCCGGAGCCCGCGCCCCCCCGGCCCTCCGCCGGGGGCGGGCCGCTCGCCCGCCTGCGCGACCTGATCCGCGAACGCTGCGTCCTGCACGGCGACTTCACCCTGGCCTCCGGCAAGCCCTCCAAGGTCTTCTTCGACTGCAAGCGGGTGACCCTCGACCCGGAGGGGTTGCACCTGATCGCGACCCTGCTCCTGGAGACCATCGACGACCTGGCCGCCCGCGACGGCCGCCCGATCGACGCCATCGGCGGCCCCACCATCGGCGCGGACCCGGTCGTCGGCCACGTCGCCGGCCGCTCGTGGG
>JBOGOE010000088.1:0-7025 GCA_050747445.1 Candidatus Polarisedimenticolia bacterium
TCGTCCTGTCGATCCCGCCCCGGCTCGTTCGATCTCAGGGAGCAGGCGGCGCCGGATTGGCGGACGGTCCCCGGACCGTTCTATACTCCCGGCGCACCCGAGCACGCCATGAACGAAGCCGCGACGATCACCGTCATTGTCCCCGGGCCGCTGCGCGCCTCGTGTGGAGGCGCGTCCGAGCTGGCGGTCCCGGCGGCGACCCTGCACGGGATGCTCGAGGAGCTGGAGCGGCGCCATCCGGAGCTCTACCGGAGCGTCTGCGACGAGACCGGCCGGGTGCGCCGGCACGTCAACCTGTTCGTCAACACCTTGCACATGCGCGACCGCGACGGGCTCGACACGCCGCTCCTTCCGGGCGACGTGGTCACGATCCTGCCGGCGGTCTCTGGAGGATGAAATGCCGGAACGGGTGGTTCTCAGCATCGGGACCAAGAAGGGGCTGTTCGTCGCCGAGGCGCCGAAGAGCCGGGGCCGGTTCGCGCTGCGCGGCCCTTTCGGACCGGGTGTGGCGGTCAACGCGGCGCTGATCGACACGCGCGGGACGCCGCGCCTCTATGCCTCGTCCTGCAACGCCTTCTTCGGCATGAAGGTCCTGCACTCGACCGATCTCGGGAAGTCGTTCAAGGAGACGAAATCGGCTCCCGCCTTCCCGAAGGAGGACGGGCGCGCTCTCGCCAACATCTGGTCGCTCGTGGCGGGCTCCGACACCAAGGATCTCTGGTGCGGCGTGGAGCCGGCGTCGCTGTTCAAGAGCCGGGACGGCGGCGACACCTGGGAGATGGTCGACGGGCTCAGCAATCACCCGCACGCGCGCAAGTGGCAGCCGGGCAACGGCGGGCTCTGCCTGCACACCATCCTCCGCGACGGCAAACGGGTCCACATCGGCATCTCGACCGGCGGCCACTACCTGAGCGAGGACGGCGGCGTGAGGTTCGCCGCCTCCAACAAGGGGATCGGCGCCGGCTTCGTGCCCGACCCCTATCCCGAGTTCGGCCAGTGCGTGCACAAGATCGCGCGCCACCCCGATGCGCCCGGTCGCCTCTACATCCAGAACCACGGCGGCTGGCCCGACCGCCCGGGGATCGGCGTCCTGCGCAGCGACGATCACGGCCGCAACTGGCGGTCGATCGCCAAGGGGCTGCCGTCCGACTTCGGCTTCCCGATCGTCGTGCACCCGCACGACCCGGAGACGGTGTACGTCCTGCCGCTCGAGCCGGGCACGCGCACCTGCCCGGGCGCCGCCCCCGCCGTCTGGCGCAGCGAGAACGGAGGGGATTCCTGGAAGCGCCTCTCCAACGGGATGCCCAGGAAGGAGAGTTACTTCACGGTGCTGCGCGACGCGATGGACGCCGATCACCTCAAGTCGCCGGCGCTCTACTTCGGGACCACGACCGGTCAGCTCTGGATCGGCCGCGACGGCGGCGAGACGTGGGACTGCCTGTTCGACTCGCTCCCGCCCATCCACTGCGTGAAGGCCGGCGTCGTGTGAGGACCGGCCATCGTCTCCGGGGGCGGCTCCTTGCGGCCGGAATCGCGGCCGCGGTAGCATCGGCATGACATGCCCTCGCGAACGATCTGGCGGACCGCTCCCGCTGCCGCAGCACTCCTGCTGTCGGGGCTGACGCTCGCCGGCTGCGCCCGATCGGCCGCCACCCTCACCGAGGCGGACCGCGCCCTGGCTGCGGCCACCGGGATCCCCGAGCCGCTGCTGCTGACCATCAAGCAGTCGGGCGGGAGCCTGCGCCGGCTGGAGGGACGGGACGAGGAGGACCCCCTCCGGGAAGCCGCCGGCGTGACCATCGACGTGGCCGGGGCCCGCGCCCTCCCCGCCGTGCGCCGCCTTCAGGAGGCCGCGGGTCCGGGGTTCCGCGTGTTCCTCTCGGAGCGGCAGTACGGGATTGGCGGCGCCGCCGACCAGGTCTCCGTCCTCAGGACCACCGACCCGTTCGACCCCCTGCGCGCCGTGGGGACGAACGGCGCGAACTACGACATCGGCACCGACGCGGTCATCGAGCGACTGAAGAAGTGGGACGCGGAATTCGGGCTGGACCTCCACGGCGCCGGTTTCGACTGGGTCGATGGGACGTTCCGGCGGCCGCCGGCCGACATGCCGGGCTTCGCCCGGGAGGTCTTCGAATTCTGTCCCGACGTGGTCGAGCAGGGCACGGGGACCGTGGAGGCGCTGGCCGACGAGATGCGGAAGTCGAACACGCTCTACCTCTGGTGGGATTGATGAGGCGGCACGCGGGCGCTCGGCCCCCGGGGGTCGCGTGATCGTCACGGAACGACTGGAGATCGTGCCGGCCACCGTCGAGCTCACACGCGAGGCCCTCGGCGGCCCGCGGGCCCTGGGCGCCGCCCTTGGCGCCGCCGTGCCGGCGACCTGGCCGCCGGAGTACTTCGATGAGCCGGCCCTCCGGTTCACCATCGAACGTCTGACGGAGGGACCCGGACAGGAGGGGTGGTGGATGCATTTCGTGCTGCTCAAGGAGGCCGGCGCGAGCCGCATCCTCATCGGCAGCGGCGGCTACAAGGGGCCGCCGTCGGCCGACGGCACCGTCGAGGTGGGCTACAGCATCGTCGGCGATCGGCGGCGTCAGGGCTACGCCTCGGAGGCGACGCGGGGTCTCGTGGCGCGCGCCTTCGCCGCGCCCGCGGTGCGACGGGTCATCTCCGAGACCCTTCCGGTGCTCGCCGCCTCGATCGGCGTCCTGCGCAAGTGCGGATTCCGGTTGATCGGCGAAGGCTCGGAGCCCGGCGTCATCCGTTTCGAGCTGACCCGCGCCGATTTCACTGGAGGATCCGATCGTGCCCGCGCCCGGAATTGACCCCGCGAAAGTCAGGAGCGTCCACGACCAGGAGCTGAAGAAGTTCATCGAGGCCCGTCCACGCACCATGGCGCTCCTGGAACGCGCCCGGGCCCACATGCCGAACGGCGTGCCGATGGCCTGGATGGCGCTCGATCAGGAAGTCCCCGCCTGGGTGGAGCGCGGCGAAGGGGCCGGCTTCACCGACGTCGACGGTCACCGGTATCTCGACGTCAATGTCTCCGACATGGTGATGTTCTGCGGCTACGGCGACCCGGTGATCGCGGCGGCGGTCGCGGAGCGCGCCCGGGCCGGCACCCAGTTCCTGCTGCCGACCAGCGAGTCGATCGAGGTCGCCGAGGAGCTGGCGCGCCGCTACCCGGCACCGTTCTGGCAGTTCACCCTGTCGGCGAGCCAGGCGAACGTCGAGGCGATCCGGATTGCCCGGGCCGCCACCGGGCGGGAGGTGGCGCTCCTGTTCGACGGCCACTACCACGGTCATTTCGACGAGGGGCTGATCAACCTGGAGGACGGCCAGCTGGTCCCGGTGCAGCGGGGGCTGGCCAAGGCGACCACCGGCAAGGTCCGGATCGCCCAGTTCAACGACGTCGAGGGGTTGCGGCGGGCCCTGGAGCCCCGGGACGTGGCCATCGTCCTCACCGAGCCGGCGCTCACCAACAACGTCCACCTCCTGATGCCGCAGCCGGGATGGCACGACGCGCTGCGCGCCCTGACGCGCGACACCGGAACGGTCCTGGCCATCGACGAGACCCACACCTGCGTCGTCGGCGAGGGGGGCGCGACGCGGCGCTTCGGTCTCCGGCCCGACGTCGTCACCATCGTGAAGTCGATCGCGGGCGGCGTTCCGCTGGGAGCTTACGGCCTGATCGAGCCGCTGGCCCGGGAGATCGACGTCAAGCGCCAGGGAAACGCCGCGACCGGCGGGACCCTGTTCGGCAACCCGCTGTCGATGGCCGCCGCCCGCGCCGCGCTGACCAGGGTGCTGACTCCCGCCGCCTACGAACAGACGGCCGCGCTCGGCGCGCGGCTGGCCGGCGGTATCGAGAGCGCCCTCCGCGCGGCCCGCCTGCCGTGGACCGCGCAGCGGTTCGGCCCCCGTTCGGGCCACTGGTACGGCCCGGAGCCGAAGACCGGTCTCGAGGCCCTGGCGCTCCGCGACCGTCTCCTCACGGTGGCGCAGCGGCTCTGGATGGCGAACCGCGGCGTCTGGGAGGCGCTGCCGGGGGCGGGACCGACCATCTCCGTCCCGGCGCGCGACGCCGACGTGGATCGCTATCTCGACGCCTACGGCTCTTTCCTGAGGGCCGTGGCGGCATGAGATGCGATATCCTCAGGACAAGTTGACCACCATGTCGAACCGGACGCAGAACGTCCTCGCCGCCGCCTGCACCCTGGGACTCTGCGCGCTTGTGCTTGCCTGCGCCGAACCGCGGGCGGGGACGGCACCCACCGAGGCGGGCGCCAGAAAGGAAAACCCGGCCCGCTGGATCGGCGTCCGGCATCCTCCGTTGCCGCCGGGGGTCGAATGGGTGGGTGGGGCCCTCCTCGACCCGCTCGAGGAGGTCGAGTTCGGGATCGAAGAGGTGACCCACCATTCGGACCGTCTTCTGTGGCTGGATGTCCTCACCCATCGTGACGTGTCGGGTGCGGCCCATTGGGAGGTCCTGGACGTCCTGGCGCCTCCGCCCCTCCGCGACGACCAGGTCCTGGTGCTGCGGGATTGCCAGCTGGACGGCCATCCCGACACGGAGATCGTCGCCGTCGCGGAACAGACCAACGGCCGGTTCCACACGCGGATCGCCGCCGCCTGGCGCGCCAATCGGGCCACCCGCCGCTTCGAGAAGATGCGGACCGCGGGCATCACCTGCGAGAACACCGGCTATGGCCTCTGACGCGTGCCGAAGGCCGATGGTCCCGCGCGCGGGCCGCGGTACGACCGTCGCGGCGGTCGTCTCCCTGATCGCGCTGGGGCTTGCGCTCTCCCCACGATCGGTTCGCGCGGAAGCGACGGCGGCACCCTCGGAATCAAAGCTCCGCACCCCGGCCCGGATTTTCGAGATCCTGGAAAAATCCTCGCTGACCTACGAGCTTGGCATCGAGGACTCGGCGGCACCGCTCGAGCGCTGGAAGCCACGACAGCTGTCGAGCGATCTGGCGATCGTGAAGAACGGAGAGAGTCTCACCCTGACGACGCTGAGCCTCTCCGAGAAGGGCCGCGCCCTCCTGAAGAAGGGGGAGGAGGCGTTCAGCAAGAAGGACCACGACCGGGCGCTCGAGCGGTACACGAAAGTCCATGAGACCGAGCCCGGGTATCATCACGCGCTCACTTTGATCGGGGACATCCACTTCGCCAAGGGGGATTACGACCGAGCCAGGGAGTACTTCCTCGAGGTCATCGAGCTCAATTTCGCCGACTACGCCGCCCATTGGTTCCTGGCCGACACCCTCTGGAAGACGGGGAAGCGCGAGGAGGCCGTGCGGCGCATGACCGTTGCCCACCTTCTGAACGTGCACCATCCGCTGATGTCGAAACGCCTGACGGCCATGCGCGAGGCCATCGGCCGCCCCTGGAAAGATTGGACCCTCGCGCCGCGGTACACCCTGACGATAGAGGGCAACACCGTCAAAGTGAAGTTCCATCCGGATTGGATGGGGTACGCCCTGGTCAAGGCGGTCTGGGCGCACGAGCCGGGGTACGCGGGGAGCATGGCCGGGCCCGACCATGGCGGGTACGCCGACGAGATGATCTATTACGAGATCGCGGGCCGGATCGCGCCCGAAGCCCTGATCCTGATGCCGCGGGAGTTCTTCGACCGCGTCGTCGACTATGTGGACCGGTTCCACTGAAGCCCGCACCCCTCCTCCCCGCCCCGCGGGCAGCAAAACCCCGGATCTGCTAAGGTTTCACCGGTCCCGCTCCGTCCCGCCGATGAGCGCCGCTTCAAAACAGTGAAGGAGAGACCCAAAAATGCCGTTTTCGCATCTTGCGATCCACGCCGATCTCCTTAAAGGCGTCAAGGAGCTCGGGTTCCAGAGACCGACGCCGATTCAGGAGCAGGCGATACCACCCGCCGCCGAGGGGCGCGACGTGCTCGCCTGCGCCATGACCGGCAGCGGCAAGACGGCCGCGTTCGTGCTGCCGATCCTGCACCGCCTGGGGCCGAAGCCCCGCGGCGTCACGCGGTCGCTCATCCTGACGCCGACGCGCGAGCTGGCGGCCCAGATCCAGGCCCACCTGGAAGAGCTGGCGGTCCACTCGCCGGTGACCGGGGCCGCGGTGTTCGGCGGCGTCGGGATGGGGCCGCAGGAGCACGCCTTCCGGAGCGGGGTCGACGTCATCGTCGCCACGCCGGGACGGCTTCTGGACCATCTCAGCCGCCCCTACGCCCGGCTCGACCGTCTGGAGATCCTGGTCCTCGACGAGGCCGACCGGATGCTGGACATGGGCTTCCTGCCCGACATCCGACGCATCCTCAAGCTGCTGCCGTCCAAGCGGCAGACCCTGTTCTTCAGCGCCACCATGCCGCGCGAGATCGTCGGCCTGTCGCACGAGATGCTCCGCAACCCGGTCACCATCAACCTGGAGCGGAAATCGGCCCCCGCGGTCGGCATCCGGCAGGCGGTCTACCCGGTGGCGCGCGAGCTGAAGTCGGCCCTGCTGGCCGAGCTGCTGTCGCGCGACCTGGTGGCCGACGCCATCGTGTTCACCCGCACCAAGCACCGCGCCAACCGGCTGGCCGACTACCTGGAGAAGCGCGGCATTGCCACCGGTCGGATCCACGGGAACCGCAGCCAGAGCCAGCGCACCGCCGCGCTGGCCGGATTCAAGGCCGGGCGCCACCGGATCCTGGTGGCGACCGACATCGTGGCGCGCGGCATCGACATCGAGGAGCTGGGGCACGTGATCAACTTCGACGTCCCCGCCGACCCCGACTCGTACATCCACCGGGTCGGCCGCACCGCCCGCGCCGAGATGACCGGCGACGCCTTCACCTTCGTAGCCCCCGACGAGGAGGGGGACCTCACCGCCATCGAGCGGGCCGTCGGGAAGCCGCTGCCGCGGGTCACCCTCCCCGGCTTCGACTACTCCCGGAAACCCGAGGAGCGGCTGGAGATTCCCCTGCGCGACCGGCTGGCGGCGCACCGGGCCGCCCAGCGCGGCCGGCGGGGCGGCGGAGCCTCCGCCGGGGCGCACGG